>JBBRMF010000355.1:0-4734 GCA_038230975.1 Tepidisphaerales bacterium | reverse complement strand
TGGGTTCGGCCAGCACCAGCGTGCGGCCGTCGGTTTGCGAAACAATCTCCTTTGCCTCAGGCGTGAACCCGCTGGTGGACATCAATGCGATCGTTATCGGCAAATCCGGGCCACCGGACGATTGCTTGAGTTGCGAGAGCAGCGCGTTGACCTCGGCGGCGCTCACCGGCGCGGGGGTTTGGCCGGTTAATAATGATTTCGTTGGCGAGATGCTGGCAACGACGAACTGCCCCACCGTTTTTTTGAACATCCAGAAGTTTCGCTGCCGTAAGTTCACTTCGATGCGTTCCCCGACCGGCATTTTTGATTGCAGTTGACGGTCGGCAACGCCGAGTTCAAGCATGAGGCGTTTTACTTTCTCCCCGCGCTCCACGCCGCGCTCACCTTCGGTGATGTACGGCATGAGCGTGGTGATCGGTTTGACGCCGCAGTAGGTGTCTAGTCGCAGGCGGTCATCATCGAGCAATCCACGAACGTGGTCGACAAATTGCTTCTCGCAATCTCGATGAAATGTGGGGTCAGACGAGATTTTCATGGGGATACGTCCCGCGGCGGTGTCGCCGGACTCTGTTTCGAAACCATTCGCTTACCGGAAATCACACCGACCCAGTAGCTCAAGAATAGACCCAGTGCCACCCATCCGGCAATACTGAATGCGACATAAATAACGAACATAAGTTCACCGAATTTAGATGCTTATGCCATCCGATGCAAAGGGGGCACGACGCGCGACCCGCAGCGAGTACAAAATCTCGCATCCGATTGGACCGGCGCTCTACACGATGGATTTTCACAGGCTGATCGTAAATAGACCGGCATGGGTATAGTTTGATGCGGTCGGCGGGCCAGCAGCATCGCCCGCATGCGATGAGCCATCGCGGCGCGATTGCCGGTACTGGCGAACCGAACCATTCGAAAGTGAGCGGCACCGGCCAGCATCATCGGCACACCCCACATCGATCCGGTCACCGCAAGAATAATCGCCCCAACAATCCAGAGCGGACCCAATCCCCAGCCGGGCATGATTGCGGTCATCGGTGTCAAACCTTCTGATATCGCGACTGAATTAAAACGCCTGATGAACTTGCGTAGATCAATGGCGTGAAGTTGCACTTGCAGCCAATGGCACACATACGCCCCGCTCAGCGCAAGAACCCATGTGTTGTATAGCCGAAACGCCACATCGGGACCGACTCGCTGAAACAAGAGCAACCGATGAGAGCGGTGCATCGGGTAGCGATAAGTGCAATCCAACAACGCATCCCAAAGGAAGCGGTGATAATCGCGTAACTGCGTGAAAAAAATGATTGCCAGGAACGCAAGACAGAGAGACGAAAGCAGCCGCAGATCGGCGTTCGGACGAAGGGCTTCAGACTGTTTGAGCAACTCGGCGGTTTGGGGGTCTTTGGAATTTGAACGTAGCCAGTCCGCCAAATGCCAGAGTTGCTGCTGCTCGAGGGTGATGTATTGCCGAAATCGTTTTCGCCAGATCAGGATCGGCAGAGTGCCGAAAGACAAGACGCCCAAAAACATCGTCTGCAAAAACCCCCACGACAGCTTTTCATGAACGGGCCGCGCCAATCCATGAAGCAGCGCGCCAGCCACATAATCCGGCCCTTGCGGGTCGTCGGCGGAGCGGAGATTGGGATGATTGGTGTTCACGAAGTTCGGAAATCATGGGACCCATGAGTGTCCACGGCAAGGGGTCAACGATAAAAAGCCTCTCGCGACATTTGGGAAGATGCAGGAGCAGACTGAATCTGCGGAAAAGCATGCCCACAATGCCTGCAAAATTTCGCGGTCATGAGATTCACATGTCGGCAGCCCGCGATGCGGCATTGAATGCTCCCCGGCGGCAGTCCAAACGACGGCAGGCTCTGCGGGACCGAATACCCGCGCATCTGCGCAGGGGGCATTCGCATGGGTCGCGGTGGGATCAGGCCGAGCATTCTGCCGAGACCCTGCGCGATTCTTCCAATGACCCAACCACCGAAGATGACAGCCGTAATCGCCATCACTCCGATGAAGAGGAACCAACCTACAAAAATATCCGTCATCGGCGACTCCACTACGGATGCGGAAAACTTCCCGCGGAACAGGTTCCGTGGGCGTTCACGCATCACTGTATTATACCGGCGCGGGCGACTGAATCAGCGTTTCTCCACAAAATATGCAATACCGATCTGCTGCGTCCGGGTACGCGCCGCATTTATTGCAGCGGCGCACCACCGGGGCCAATCGCACGCCGCAGTGCATGCAGAACTGATCGTTTCCTTCGACACCCTGCCGGCATTTTTGACAAACGATTCTACCCCCATCGCTGATCGCCGGGGTGTAATCACTGTGGGGCCCGGTATGCGGTGGCATTTGAGGCGGCATCGCGGGCGTTTTTTGCAATGGAGGCGGCCCGGCGATGGCAAGGGCGCGAAGGAATTCGTCGGCCGATGTGTATCGCTTATCAAGCCGCGCGTACGACTTTTTAAAAACCTCGTCGAGATATTTGGGGACCTGGGGATTGATCTCGCTCGGCAAGTCTGTACCGGCAGGTCGTTCACCGGTGAGCAGTTCGTAGAGCATGACACCGCAGGCATAGAGATCAGCCCGGGCGTCGAGTTCGTCACCCCGCCGTTGCTCGGGGGCCATGTAATCCAGAGTTCCGGCAATTTGATTGGAATCCTTGCCCATATCCTGGGAATACATGATCGATCCCACGGCCGTCTTGACCGCCGCGTGACCCAAACCAAAATCGGTCACTTTCACCGATCCATCCGTCGCGTAGCCATCGCTGAGAGTCCGCTCATGCACGAGAATATTCTCGGGCTTGATGTCACGATGAATAATCCCCTGCGTGTGGGCGTAATTTAACCCGGATAATACTTGCCGCATGACAAGCACGGCATCGCTGGGCTTCAGCCTTCGCTGTTGAATCAACGGACGCAAGCTCGTGCCCGGGACATATTCCATGGTGAGGTAAGCAGGCTCGGCATACGGGTCAAACCCCATGGCACGAACGATGTTCGGATGCATCAATCCATGGATGGCCGCCCCTTCCTGCTGAAGGTTGCGCACATACTGCGAATCGGTTGGAATCTTGATGGCGACGAGTTGATCGGTCCACACATGATGGTGCGCCCGCCAAACCTCACCAAAGGTTCCGCCACCGATCCGTTCATCGAGCACATATTCACTGATTCGTTGATTTGCCGTCGGCATTATTTCTCCGTCGAATGCTAAACTATTTTCTCCGCCAGCCAGTCACAGACCAACAGATTATACACCGCAGCCAGCAGCGTTCCGACTGAAAAAGCAGTCCAGGCGGCCGGCGTGTGAAAGGACCAGTGAAACAGCGCCCCAAGCAGCACCGCTTCCAAGGCGGTGTACACGAAAACCAACACACCGCCGGCCAGATTCTTTTCGAATTTCGCGACCCAAGCGACGATAAAAAACGTCGCCCAGGGAATTACCAGAACGATGCCTGCCCAGGAAGCGATTCGACCGGTATTCGTGAGCAGCGCCTGCTTGGTCGCTTCGTCCATCCGCCACCAGGAGATCCCTCCGGCAACGACCGCCAGAGAGACCAACCCGCCGATCACTTTACCTGTGACTGTCTTCAGGAAGTCCATGCTGGAACATTCTAGCAATGTCCGGGAGAAGATCGCGTTATAAATGCTTGGATTTTCTGCACGGTCCCAAATGCAGGGTTATTATCTGACCCGTCATCAAGCCGGAATCGGAAGCCGTAGGTGACGAACCGGGTTTTTCGACCGTGCAACGAAGAATCCGGTTCGTCGGCTACGCTTTCCGACTCCGGCTTGGAAAAGTTGGATAAGTTGCATCATCGGGACAGGCGGTATTATCCGAAAAACCGATTATAAACACCTATTTCCACTTTAATTGACGCGTCCCCGCTTTCCGCGAATGATGGGAATCATGTATCGCCCCAGCCGCAAACCCCGCCGCTTTGATTTCCCCGCCGGTAAGAGCGTGGCGGGAAAGTATCAGATTGAGCGACCCCTGGGCAGTGGATGGGAGGGTGAAGTGTATGTGATCGTCGAGCGGAACACCGGCATCCGTCGCGCCGCCAAATTTTACTATCCCCACCGCGATCCCATGGGCAAGGCGGCCATCACCTACGCCCGCAAGCTCGACGCGTTACGCCATTGCCCGATCCTGATGCAATATCACCATCAGGAAATCTCGTATGTGCGAAAACGCAAAGTGGTGGTGGTGATCAGTGAATTGGTCGAAGGGTTGAAGCTCAGCGAATTCCTGACCACCCAGCCGGAAGGTCGATTGATCACGTTCGAAGCGCTTCATGTGTTGTATGCCCTGGCGCGCGGGATCGCGCCGATTCACGCGCGCGGTGAGTATCATGGCGATATCCACGACGACAATATCATGATCCGTCGTCAAGGCATTTCATTTGAAGTGAAGCTGCTGGATTTTTTCGACCTTGGCCGTCCCACTAAAGCCAAGATTCACAAAGACGTGCTGAACCTCGTGCAGATCTTCCACAGCCTCGTCGGCGGGCGGAGCAAGTACAAAAGCCAACCCAAGGTCGTGAAGGATATCATTCGCGGATTGAAAGACTCGCTGATTCTCCAGAGATTTCAGAGTGCCGGTGATATTCAACGACATTTGGAAAACCTGGAGTGGTAAGGCTAAGTGGAGCCGCCGATCGTTTCATCGAGTTTCTAGCATAACGGGTGCCACAGGTCGCGGTACTCCGAGACC
>JBBRMF010000354.1:0-4748 GCA_038230975.1 Tepidisphaerales bacterium | reverse complement strand
GGATGGCCATCGAGGTTTCGGCGGAATTGATGGTTCGGACGGAATCGCGCACATCGACAATCACCTGATCGCGCAATCCCTTGTAATTGCGGCCCGCGCGTTCCAGAAGTATCAGCGAACGTCGAAACACATTGCGCTCGGCGAGTCGGTCCACCGGAAGATCCACGGTGATTCCTGCGGAATACGTCGCGGTTCGGTTATCCAGCCGACTGGCAAGGGTGTTTGCTCGATTACCGGCTTGCGCTTGCGCGACCAGTTCCACATCGGGCAGTAAACCATTCTTAGCCACGAGCGTACCACGGCGGGCATCGTCGATTTCATCTTCGGCGGTCTTCAGATCGAGGCGATACGTCACCGCCAATGCCTCGGCATCTTCATGGTCCAGGTCGGGAGGAGTGACGTCCAACTCCTCCGCCACGACATCCAGATTTTCAAGAATCGACATGCCCAGCAGCAGCTTGAAATCATCAATGGACTGCTGATATTGGGTTTGAGAATCAACCAGTGAACTTTCGGCAAACAGCTGCGCCTGAAGCGCTCGCTGCACACCCAGGTAATTGATACGGCCGGCGGTATAGAGTGATTCGGTCTGCTGGGTCAGCGTTAACAGATTCGTGTAATTCACCCGGCGATTAATCACACTTTTTTGCAACGCCACCAGACTGAAATATTGGCTCGCGATGTTCACCGCAAATTGTCGGCGAAAATCCTCAAACGTGCGCATCTGATAAACCAATCGCCGTTCGCTTTCGATGAGCGGCTCGAGATTTACCAGCCCGGCACCGCGAAGAAGTGGGATCGATCCGGAAAGTGCGGCACTGGCGCTTTCACCGTTGGTGACATTGCCGTGAATCGCGTCTACGAAAGTAACCAATGTCTGCGCGACAATCTCTCCGCCGTAGGGCAACCGCTGTCGGACACCGGCATTTCCCGTGGCAGTGAGCGCGGAGCGATAACTGATATCTTTCTGACCACCCGTATACCTTACGGAACCGTTCGCAAAGGGGATTGGATCAAACAGATGCCTTTGCAGCGTGACGTCCAGTGTGCTGAGGTACAAATCCTCCATGGCAGTTTCGTAAGCGCGTCCATGTTGAACCCCAAAGCGAATTGCACCAAAAAGATCCATGCGAATGGGCTGCTGCTCCGGTCCGGGAGGTGTAAGCCGCAGTCGCTCCCCTGCTCTTCGCTCGGCGGCGACGATACCGAAAGCGCCCGAACGCGACGAAGGCGGGGTTGATGCCGCGGAGGTCGGTTGGGGTTGTGGCCCGATGGCTTGTTCTGGTGTTGGACTCAATCGGGCGAAAGGCACCATCATGCGAAGCGGTTCCATCGGTGGAATCGCCGGGGGTGGTTTTGGCGTAAACGGTAAGACTGCGAATGCACGCTTAGGCGGATCGACCGGCACCACGGTGGCCTTCGCGACAGCCTCGGGCTCATACCCAAGCGTCGCTTTCTTGCGGTCTTTGAGTATGTCATAGACCTGCCGATCCGCAGATTCTTTGTAAGATTCAGCGGTGCAGCTCACTAGCAACCCGGCGATGCTGCAAATTAAAATTGACCTGAGAGATACCATCGTTCTACCGATACCGCCGGGGTTGCTGTTTGTTTTGCATCGAGAATGTGATCCTTCAATTTCCAACGCACTTAATTGCATCCAATCCCATTTCCGACTAATAAAATCTGTATGAAAGTGTCCATGCTTGATCTGAAGGGCCAGTACCTTCCCATTCGCGCCGAGATTCGCCGCGCGATTGATGAAATTTGCGATGCACAGTCTTTCACTCTCGGGCCGACGGTCGAGAAGTTTGAAAAGAACCTGGCGGTGTATTGTCAGACAAAATACGCCTTGGGCGTCAGCAGCGGTACGGATGCGCTTTTGTGTGCGTTGATGGCCATGGACATCGCGCCGGGCGATGAGGTGATCTGTCCGTCATTCACGTTTTTCGCCACCGCCGGCGTGGTTTCACGGCTTGGGGCGGTTCCCGTGTTTGTCGACATCGAACCGGATACGTTCAATCTCGACCCGACCAAAATCCAAGCCAAAATCACGAACAAGACCAAGGCGATCATGCCGGTTCACCTGTTCGGACAGATGGCAGACATGCAGGCGATCAATGAGATTGCCTGCCACAACAATCTGATGGTGATTGAAGATGCCGCGCAGGCGATCGGGGCCAAGCAACACGGCAAGCCGGCGTGTTCGCAAGGTTACGCCGGATGTTTGAGTTTTTACCCGACGAAAAATCTCGGCGCATTTGGGGATGCCGGGGCGATCTGCACAAATGACGAAGCGTATTACGAGAAATGCCAGTTAATGCGGGTGCATGGCTCCGGGCATCGCAATACGTACTATCACCAATTTGTCGGTGGCATGTTCCGGCTGGATGCGTTGCAGGCGGCGGTGCTGGATATCAAGCTCAAATATCTGGATGGCTGGCACGAAGCCCGCCGTCGCAATGCGGCGATTTATGACCAAATGCTCGCAGATACCAAAGTCATTCGTCCCGGAATTCTGGAAGGCAATTGGAGCATTTACAATCAATATGTCGTTCGGGTTCAAAATCGCGATCAGGTAAAACAGAAATTGGCGGATGCGGGAATCGGCAGCGGTATTTATTACCCGGTACCACTTCATTTACAGGAGTGCTTTGCTCCGCTGGGGTATCGCAACGGCGATCTTCCTGAGAGCGAGCGGGCCTGCCGTGAAGTGTTGGCACTGCCGGTGTATCCGGAATTGGAAGAGGCGCAGGTACGATATGTCGCCGAGACGTTGCGGGATGCGGTGTAAATGTTTTATGAAGGTGGCATGGGCGTCTCGCCCGTGCATTTCTGGAAAATCAAAGCACGGGCGAGACGCCCATGCCACCTTCGCCATACGCCGCTTTCGTCCGATAATCTTTCGGATCTTTCTATAAAGATTGCACTTCAAGCCGACTGCCATGCCGCGCCGATATCGACTATTAGTGAGTGAACCCATTGACCCACCGTCCATTGTAGATGTTGCCACCCCTGATTTGGCCGCGCATATTGAGCAGATGCAGTCGCAGCTCGATTTTCTTCGAGACCAACTGACTGAATCGCAGCGGTTGGCGACCATCGGCACGATCACGGCGGTCATCGCGCACGAGTTCAACAACTTGCTCACGCCGATCGTCAGTTATTCGCAATACGCCTTAACCAGTGCCGAGAGCGCCACACCCGACATGGATTTAATCCGTAAGGCGCTCTCAAAATCGTTTCAAAGCGCCGACAAAGCCGGAAAGATTTGTGCCGCCATGCTCGGCCTGGCTCGCGGGGAGTCAACTCTGCAAGACGTCAGCGTTCAAAAGCTGATCGATGAAGTCTTGCTGGTGATGGCTCGCGATCCGCAAAAAGATGGTTTGGCGTTACGCGTTCAAATCACACCCGGGCTGAAGGTTCACGCCGATCCGGTGCAGTTGGAGCAGGTGCTGCTGAATCTTCTGATCAACGCCCGTCATGCCATGTCGGCGCGCGGCGGCTCGCTGACGATCAGAGGAACCCAGGTCGAGGAACTGAGCGAAATACGCCTGCAAGTCATCGATACCGGCCCGGGTATTCCCGAAAAGCTGTTGCCCAAAATCTTCCAGCCATTCTTTACGACCAAAGGCACCGCCAAGCGCGGCGAAGCCAAAGGCACGGGACTGGGCCTCTCGATCTGCAAAGAAATTGTTGAGCATCACAAGGGGCGGATCGAAGTGGAAAGCATCGTGGGAAAAGGGACGACGTTTACGATTTGCCTGCCGATGATTTCTGGGCAGTAGTCAGTTGCCAGTTGCCATTCGTCCAACGATGACTACTTTTGCATGGAACAACTGACCACTGATCACTGACCACTGACAAATTCTTATCGGACCTTCTTCAAGCGAAATCATGTAGTGTGCCGATAGAACCAGCATGTCCGTCACCGTTGATCATCAACCGTTGCAAATTGACCAACTAGGCCTGCGAACCGTTGGGCAGGTGTTGGCTCATTTGCAGAAAGACAATCGCCTGGTGGTTCACGTATTGATCGACGGGCAGGAGCCGGACATCACGCGGATGGGTGTGGTACGGCGTGAAGTGCTGGCCGGGCATACGCTTTTTATCGAGACGGCGGACCCAAAACAGCTCGCGATCGACGCACTCAACGAAGTGGGTGAGCAACTTGCCGAAGCCGACCGCCTGCGGTTGGAAGCCTCCAATCTTCTGGAACGCAGCACTCCTTTCAAAGCCATGGAAAAACTGAGCGGCTGCTTCAGCACCTGGCAGCACGCGCAGGAGTCCGTTCTGAAAACCGCCCAATTGCTCCGTATCGATTTATCCACCTTACTGGTCGATAGAATCAGCCTCACGGATTTGCTCGCGGAGTTCACGACACAGCTGCGCGACATCAAGCTGGCGTTGGAGAACCGAGATTTTGTCGGGCTGAATGATATCCTTCGGTACGAAGCCACGCGCACGAGCGAGCAATGGCGATTGGCGCTTCATGCACTTCGCGATCGAATCGATCTTTGAACGAACGATCTGGCTCTTAGAACGTTTCGCAGTTTGGGTAGCGACATCACACGGTGCCACAGGTCGCAGTGCTCCGAGACCTGTGTGTATCGGCGGGCAGAAGGCACAGCGGCTGTGTTGTTTGTCAAGTGAACCTCGAAGCATATTTATGCCGGCTGATTTTTTTTCGTGACGGCCAATTCCGTCCAGGTGATCCGGTCACGGAGCATGGCGTTGAGGAGTACGGCGAG
>JBBRMF010000353.1:0-4760 GCA_038230975.1 Tepidisphaerales bacterium | reverse complement strand
CGACCCGAATGCCATTCGCTTAAGCACAAAACCGGCTCAACTGAGCAGAGAATGAGGATTCAATGTGATGAAGGTTTCCGCAATGATTGCTGTCAGACAGTCGATTTTAGGCGTATGCCACAAAATTCTGCCGGAATAATCAGTACGCAGAATAATACGGCTTCGATAACTATGACGTAAGCTTCGGATTGCGAAAAACTTACAGCTTAAGCGAATGGCATTCATTTCCGACCCCGTTTCATTTTCTTTCTTTAGGTCGTCCCTAAGCCTTTTTTCAATTGAAGTCATTGCGATCTTTCACTCATTATCGGACGAAACTAATTGGTCGGCGTAGTATAATCCGAATCAACGCATCGTCTACAAAACAAAAAAAAACGCGACACGTTAGGTTGAAATATGAAAACGTTGTTTCTCGCGCGTGTTTGTGGGGTCTGTCAATAGTCAAGTCGCAAGATTCCAGATTTTTATCGGATCTGGAGTTGATTTGCTACAATCACCATATGAGTGGAAAAACAAAAAAAATACCAATATCGCCCTTCCCCGAACTCGCCGACGCCATGGGTGCCATTCTAAACGCGCCCAAGGCCGACGTGGAAGCTGCTATTACGAAGGATCGGAAGAAAAAGGCTAAGGCGGAGGAAAAGAAATGACGCGAGTTACCAGCCGAAGACTGCGGAGGTTTGGCTTAGCGTTAGTCGCCTATGGGATGGGAACTGGTGTCATGCTACCGGTCATGCACTTCCAGTTCTTGATGAGTGACAAAGCAATGGGGTATTTCCTTTGGCCTGCAATGTTAGCGACGCCGATTGGGCTGATGCTGTATTTTCATGGACGGTATCAGCAACGGCCGTAATTGGACTTGATGAGTCAAGTATATAATTGCCCTATGTAGGGTGATGGATGGTGTCGGATGTAATTTGGTTTGGGATCAGGCGATGCGTTTTCGGCGGGCGCGGGTTGTCAGCAGAACGAGGGAAGCGAGGCCGGCGAGTGGGGTGAGGCCGGTGGGTTCGGGGACGACGGCGAGCCATTCGACGGCGTGGAAGTTGCCGGTGATGGAGTCTTTGGCCCAGCCGACGACGTTACCGGAGGAATCGATGCCATCGGCCTCGGCGGAGATGTAGTGCGCGGGGAGGAAGTTGTTGAGATCGACGACGCCGGAGTTGCGATCCGTCCAGAGGAGGGCGTGGGTGTTTCCGGTGTGGTCACCGACGACGCGGCCGTATCCGACTTCGGTGGAGTTGTTGAGGGCGGTGATTTGCGAATCGAGGAATCCGGCGGGGTGGAGATCCACTGCACTGTCGCCATTGAGCGCAGTCCATAGCATGGCGTGCGGGTATTGGGTGGCTTCGTCGGTTGCGTATCCACCGGCCCGTATGCCACGGACGGCGAATGCGCGGGAGTCGGTGTACGAACCGAGGGTGGGTTGGATGTCTATCACGCTCTGCGCGCTGCCGGCCCAGATGAGGGCGTGGAGATTGTTTGTAAGGCTCAACCCGAAGCCGGCTTGATGGAGTTTGTCGCCGCCGTAGGCGTAGGTGAAGATAAAATTGACCGGGTTCAGATCGACGTAGTCGGTTGGGCTGCTGTTCCAAAGCAGCGCGTGGCTTTCTTCACCGTAGACGGGGACGGTGGTGTAGCCATACCCGATCTGTTTTGTGCCATCGGTGCCGAGTGCGTAGGAGGATTTGAAAGGGGCCGGATTCAGATCGACGGTGGTATTGGGATTGGCATTGATCCATAACAAGGCGTGATCGGTGCGTGAGGTGCTGCCAATGCCGACAGCCTGGGCACCGCGGATGTCGGCGATGGAAGAACCGATGAAACCGCCGTTGACTGGATGCACATCGACGAAGCCGGCAACGCTTAAGTTCCAGAGTGCGGCATGAGCAAAAGCGCCGGTGGCATCGCCGACGGAACCGGCTAATCTGCCACCGTTGAGACGCGAAATATGAGAGGTAATCCAGGCGGCTGATTGAGGATGAAGATCGGCCAGGCGATATCGAAGAACTCCCGCAGGCAGGGAGAGGGCAGCGGTTACACTTGAAGCGGTGGCTGCGGTCAAAATCGCGGCCGGCGCGGACATGGTCAGGGAGCTGGCGGACGCTGATTTTGCGGAAGGCGCAGCCGTGCGGGCAACAACGGCTTGGGCGCGGAATGATCCGATCAGCGAATCGCGATGCGGCAGTGCATAGGCCGACAACGGATTGATCGGCAATGGATTCAGGACTGCGGCGATCGGCGATGAACTGCCACCACCAGAACCCCAAGGCGCGGGAAGATCGGCCAATCCATCGACGCGCGTCGGATCTTCGTTTGCGACTGCCATCGCCCGTTCGGACGTGCCGGCCGGCAGATCACTGCGGTTTGACAGATCGGTGGAATCTTGAGCATGCGCGGCGGTTTCAGAGTTTGTTTCTCCGATGCGTTGAAGCACCCGCTGATCGATATCCTGGATCGCCAATTCACTGATCAATCCGAAATGGGCGTGGAGCACTTCATCGTCCAAGGTCCATTTCAGGAGCTTTGGCGTGCTGTCATTATCTGGGGCGTACGTTGCGGTTGTTTGTACGATGGTTGATGCAGGGTTTGAAGAGCGTGCCAAAATCGAACGGTTGAGTTCTTCAGCCACTTTCGAATCAGGCTGCGTCGGAACGATGATGAAGTCGAGCGCGGACGAAGTGTCGAATTTGAGTGGGAGACAGAGGCTATCGAGCGATCCAACGGAGAATTGCCCAATCGCGAGCGGATTTGATTGCAAAGATAATTCGCCATCGAAATGAAGAACGGTTTGGTCATTTCCAGAAGGCGGCAAGGTTGAACCGGTGGAAGCCGCGACAATAAATGAGGGCGTGGAACGTAATACTTCCGACGATTGGATTTCGTCGCCAA
This sequence comes from Tepidisphaerales bacterium, assembly GCA_038230975.1. Taxonomy (GTDB): domain Bacteria; phylum Planctomycetota; class Phycisphaerae; order Tepidisphaerales; family Tepidisphaeraceae; genus JANXVV01. The sequence continues at coordinate 1,868 of JBBRMF010000353.1, read as the reverse complement.
GGGTAGTGCCGGTGATGCCAGGCGATGGCTGCGGTTTATCGCCGTCAAATAAATTTACGAAACTGACTAACGAAAAAAAGCCGATTGCGTTGTGTTCGGGGTTGCCCAGCGATGGCGGAGGCAGCGGGGCGGATTGTTCCGGCCATGCGTTACCGAAGGGATAGAGCTGAAGTTTTGGGGTTTCGACGGTTGGCTGTATGGGTTGCAGCGCAAGATCATAGATTTCGATGGGTCGAGTTTCCTGCTTGCGCTTCGATTCGGCAGGGTCTTCCGGAGAGTTGGGTTGATGCTTGGCAGGTTTTGAAGGTGCCTCTGGAGGCAACGACGTATCTTGACCGGGAATGGCGGTCCCCGCGTGAACATTCACGCAGGTGAACATTCCGGTTCCGGCAATTGCAGCCCAGAACAACAGCCGGCTAGACCTTCGAACCGCCATAAACTCTCCCTGATCGCAACGGCATTTGAGGAGAAGTTTCAGACTGCGGCTGGAAAAGCAGGGTTAGAAGTCCTGCTTTGTAGCTATGCGCCGTCTATGCAATCTCACTCAAGCCTGAATCATGCCCTGATCCAACGCCTAACTCATCACTATTTAGGCTTAAAAAACGATTTCTCGCTTCAAAACCTAATTGCCCTGAGACCCGCCAACTCAAACATCAATCGTTTTTCAAACAAGCCCGTCAGAAAGACCGACTTTTTCAATGCAAAAATGTAACGGTTTCAGGATCTTAACCGCTCCTGAACCGTCTGATAAGGCGGGCGATAATACACGAATCGACTGAATCGTGTAAATGGGAAAATGCCTAGATTATCAATTTAATTCGAGTATTTCTTGAAGACGACGTTAACGAGTGCCATTTTGACGCGGAATCAGGGCTTTCAACCAAATGAGGTTGATTCAGCGATGGTCGATCGTGTCGGTTGGAGTGACAGCGGATTCGATTTTGATTCCCGGGGGCAGTTGATGTGTGGTGGTTGAGGAATCTTGGCGTTCACTGACGGCATTGTCGCTTCCTTCGATTTCAACACGCCGATTCTTGATATTCAGGTCGCTGGAGTAGGCCCGCTGCACGATGGGTTCAAATGTCGAGCACCCTTGCACTCGCAGCACTTCCGGGTCGACCCCGGCGGCGATCAGGAAATCCGCAACGGTTTGCGCCCGGCGCATCGACAGGTTCATGCGGCCGGCCAACTGCGCCTTGGGGTCAGATTTTTCAGAAGGAGTTCCGATCGCTTCATCTTGCGAGGCGTGTCCCTTTACGATGAAGATTTGCCGATGTCCTTGAATGAGCTTGACGACTTCCGCCAGTGAGGTTTTGCCTTCCGCGCTCAATTCGGATTGGCCGGACTGGAAAAGAATGCGAGCGCCGATGATCGCCTGTTTTCCGGGTCGGACGGTTTGTGTTTCCGGATCGGTTCCGGTGGCCCCGTGCGGTTTTTTCTTGGTCTCCCCGCCGTCTCCCTTTCCTTTGAGCGGGTCCATTTCCTCGAGCTTTTTCATGAGGATGTGGATGTCCACCGGATCTTTGCTCGTGGGATCAGGCAGGTAGTCAAACGCATCGCGGATTTTGGCGACCACTTCAAGCCATTTTTCATCGGCTTCGGCTGTGGCAGGCTTGCCGCCGTTGGGCTTGAGTACCCATAGGATCACGAAGAACCCCATCATCAACATGACGAGATCCGCGAACGTGAAGATCCACTCCGGGCACTCTTCGCACTCGGCCGACTTTTTACATTTGCATGCACTTTTGGCCATGTTAATAGGTCAGTCGTCAGTGGTCCGTTGTCAGTTGTAAAAACAGAAATTTTGCATCAACAACTGACAACGGACCACTGACCACTGACATCTTCCTTACGCTGCCTTTGCTAAT
>JBBRMF010000352.1:0-4790 GCA_038230975.1 Tepidisphaerales bacterium | reverse complement strand
GCCAAGCAGCGATATATCGACGCCAAGACGATCATCGATCATCTGCGGCAGGAAAAGCTGAGCGAGGCCGAGCGGATCAAGCTGGGGGATCAGTTGATCGATATTCTCGAACACAATACAGCGCCCGGAGAAGGGGATGTGCAAAACATTTTACTGCTGGCGCTTGGGCAGGTTTGGATGCGGCAGCCGGACCCGATGAAGCCGGGGCAGTTTTTGACGGAAGCAGAGTCACCGGTGGCGGCGGCGGCGGCGGCGGAGGCGCGGAAGCGGTTGATGGACGCGCTCTTGAAATTCGCGGATAGCCCGGAGATGGGGACGCGAAAGGCCGCGATCTTGGCATTGGCCTATTGGAAGGGGCGCGAAGAAGGCCAGTCCGCAGTGCCGATGCTGGTAAGCAAGTTGCAGAAGGATCCGGAACTGGATGTAAAAATGGCGGCGGCGACGGCGCTTGGGCCATTGGCAACCGCAGATAATACGGCGGCGATCGAGGCACTGGGGCAGGCGATGCGGGATTCTGATCCGCACGATGTTGAGCTGGTGTGGGGTGCCGCGTGCTCGCTGGCGCAGCTCAATCGGCCTGAAGCCAAAGATGTGGTGTTGCGATTGCTCGATCGCAAAGAACTCGATGGCATGCAGTATTATGATCGCGAGACCGATCCGAAAAATCCGAAGATGCAGCTATTGAGCGAGTTTGAAAAAGAACGAATTCTGATCAATGCCATGATCGCCGCGCAGCGTTATACGCAGCCGGAGGTGCAGGCGGCGATTAAGAATCTGGCGAAGAGTGATTCGTCAGAACGAGTGAAGCAGGCAGCGATGGAGATATTTGAGAAAAGGAAAGGCATTTAGGCCGTGGTCCGTTGTCAGTTGTTAAGAATCAGACTGAACGGACCACTGAAAACTGACTATCCGCTTGCCCTTGCACGATTGAAGATGAAAACTTAAATTGCAGGACTACATGGCTGAAACCCATCAAATCATCACGAAGGTGTGGATCGCACCGGGCTGCATCGTTTGCGATGCGTGCGAAAATGACTGTCCGGAAGTGTTTGACGTCACGGAGACGACGTGCCTGATTCGCCCGCCGGCGATGAACGCGGAGTTTCTGAAGCCGTTGACGCCTTCGGTCATCACGGCGGCCGAAGGCTGCCCGGTGGATGTCATTAAATTTGAAACCATTGAAGTGCCGGGTGAAGCCCCCTGGGCGAATCTACCCGTCCCGGTGGCAGCGGCCGCGACGGCGCATGCGCCGGTAGCCGCCAAGGTTGCCGCGCCGATGGCACCGGCAGATCCGAAATGGCAGGCATTGCTATCGAACAGCAAGATTAGCCCGTCACTCTCCGCTGGTTTGGCGAGCACGATTCGGCGCAGTCCGGAAATGAATCAGACGGAAGAGACGGTCCGTTCGGTGAAGTTGCCTAAAGACGCGCCTGCGGATCAACGCATGGCAATGCTGGCAATTGGCGGAGCCTACACGCCGGGGCAGACGATGGGCGATCGATTGCGCGGCAAGGCAAAGAAAGCCTCGGAAGCGGCAAAATCGAGCCGTCGCCAATTCAATATTGCGCTGGCCGTCGGTTGGAGCATGATGGCGTTTGTCGGCGCGTTGTTCGGCGCGATGTTCCAGGATTTCTTCGGGCCGAAGGTGCTGAAGGAAGCGAAGAAGGTTTATCGCGTTGGCAAACCGGAAGATTTTGGCAATGCCGGTACGGTGTATGACTTTAAACCGAGCGGTTTCTGGATCGTCAATTTGCAGCCCGATGAAGGCAAGCTGGTTGCGCTGAGCATTATTTGTACGCACCTGGGTTGTATTCCCGCATGGTTGGAAGGGGACAAGAAGTTTAAATGCCCTTGCCATGGCAGCGGTTACTACATCAATGGAATTAACTTTGAAGGCCCGACTCCAAGACCCTTGGAACGTTTCGCGGTGAGCAAAGACGCGGATGGCTTCCTGGTGGTCGACGAAAGCAAAGTATATCGTTTTGAACTGGGCGAATGGGAAAATCCCGAAAGCTTTTACGCGATTGGGTAAATTTGTCAGTTATCCGTTGTCCGTTGTCAGTTGTCCGTTGTAAATAAGTGCAGTTCGGTGCATTTTTTAACAACTGGCCACTGACAACCCACAACTGACTAAATTCAAAGGTTTTTAAGAAATGTCGCTTCTAGACGCTCCCTTAAATTACATCCGCAACTCGCAGGTGTGGAACTCGATTTTCCGGCATGGTGTGCCACGCGATCGGCGTACGCGCGTCATGGCCGTCATGAGCAACGTCTTCCTTCACCTGCACCCGGTGGCGGTCCGCAAGAGCGGTATTCGGCTGTCGTTTACCTGGTGCATGGGTGGGCTGACGTTCTTTCTGTTTCTGGCCGAGACCGTCAGCGGTGTGCTGCTGATGTTCTACTACCACCCGACCGTTCAATACGCCTATCAGGATATTCAAGACCTTCGCTCGCATGTGACGCTAGGCTTGCTCCGCGAAATTCATCGTTGGGGTGCCCATGCGATGATCATCGCCATTTGGCTTCACATGATGCGGGTATTTCTGACCGGGTCGTATAAACCGCCTCGCGAATTTAACTGGATGGTCGGCGTCATTCTGCTGGTGCTGACGATGCTGCTGAGCTTTACGGGATATTTGTTGCCGTGGGATCAGTTGGCGATTTGGGCCATCACGGTAGGTTCCAATATGGCCAAGGCCACGCCTTTGGTTGGGTCGGGCGGACCGTTGGCCAAGATCATGATGTTCCCGGGTACAGATGTGCCGATGATTCATGCCGGTTCCGATGCACGGTTCTTCCTGTTGGCCGGCACGTTCGTCGGTGAAAACGCGCTGCTTCGGTTCTACGTGCTGCACTGCGTGTTTATCCCGGTAATCGCCACCGTGCTGATCGCGATCCACTTCTGGCGCATCCGCAAGGATGGTGGGATTAGCGGGCCGTTGTAGTTTTCACAATCGCAGAGCGAGTATTTCAATGGCAGCAAAAGTCGCACTGAAAAACGCGGGCATGGCTGGATTGGAAAATCTCGTTCAATCCTTGCTGCCGGAGATGATGCAAAAGTTGGCGAGCTTTGAGAGAAGCATTTCCGCAGTCAGAGATGATCTCTCAGGAATGAATGACAGATTTGCCGCATTGGAAAAAAAGTTGACACGCGTGCCAACGAACTCGAACGCATGATCGACAATCGCGTTCACGAGTTAGAAATTAAAATGTATGTGCGTTTTGAGAGTACGCGCGATGTCATCAATGAAGTTGCCTCTCGCGTTAATGGCGTGGATAGGAAACTGGATGCCTACGTCGGCATCAACCGTGATACCGCAGCTGCCTACAAGGATTTGCTGGAACGCATGGTCCGTGTTGAAATGACCCAAAACCCGAAACGTAAACGCGCCAGCTAGTTGTTTCAATGCGAACGTCGGTTTTTCAGTTAGTTAAGAAGATCGAATCTCATGACCTTACTTTTTCCACTCTCCGCCGGCACGGGTTTCTGGGATAAATTCCAGGACGCGATCAACATTCTGACTGGGCCCGCATACTTCGTGACGCTCGCCACGATCGTGTTTGTGCTGATGATCGTCGCGTACAAGTTCTGGACCAAGCCGATAGTTGCGCTGGTGCTATTCCTCATGTTCTGCGCGTTCTACTTCGGGTCGATGGCCAACAAAGATTACCGCGCCACCGTCACCAAGCCGGACAACGTGCCGATTACGATCATGGTGCTCAGCGTCATGGTCTGCATCTGGATCACGTTCCGCCGGGCAGCCATCAATGACACACGGTCGGCGGCCGGGCAGCCTTATCTGGAAGAGGATAAGGATGACAAAGTTCTCGTCTGGCCTGACCTGGTCTACACGGAATTGATTTGCCTGATCGCGGCAACGGCATTGCTAACGATCTGGGCAATCATCGCCAAGGCCCCATTGGAGCAACCGGCTTCACCTGCGTATGCCCCGAACCCGGCCAAAGCACCCTGGTACTTCCTCGGTCTTCAGGAGATGCTGGTTTACTTTGACCCCTGGATGGCCGGCGTGGTCTATCCGGGTTTGATCATCGTTGGTCTCTGTGCGATTCCGTACATCGATACCAACCCCAAAGGCAACGGCTACTACACGCTGAAAGAACGCCCGTTTGCGATCAGCACGTTCCTGTTCGGCTTCCTGATTCTGTGGGTCGTCCTGATCTTCTTCGGCACGTTCCTTCGAGGTCCGAACTGGTCATTTTTCGGCCTGTACGAAGCCTGGGATCCGCATAAACCCGAAGCACTGAATAACGTTGACGTGAGTAATCTGTGGTGGAATGTCATCATGCACCGCTCGAGGCCGACGGCGGACAATAACCCGATCGGTGTACTACCCTTCTGGCTGGTGCGCGAGTGGTTTGGCATCGTTTTAGTGTTCGGGTATTTTCTCATCACCCCGGCAATTCTGAAAGCCACCGCGTTCAAACGCATGTACGAAAATATGGGCGGCATCCGTTACACGATCATGGTCATTCTGCTGCTGTTCATGGCAATGATGCCAATCAAGATGGTGCTGCGCTGGTTGTTCAATATGAAATATTTCGTGTATCTGCCGGAGTTCAACGCGAATTTGTAAACGAGATAGTTGCGGGATATGGAAAAGCCACAGAGTCAATGAGACACAGAGTAAAACTAAAAAAAGAGAATTTCAGATCGAGTACACAAATTCTTGATTCTCGCGGTGCCTCTGTGGCCATTCAAATTCTGCGTAGCGCGATCGACGTAAAAGCGTTTATCTTCTGTTCAGCACTGCTATAGTTCGGATTTTGCT
>JBBRMF010000351.1:0-4799 GCA_038230975.1 Tepidisphaerales bacterium | reverse complement strand
CGCAGTTCGTTTTAAAAAATCAAGCTGTGAGGCAGGCGTAACGGCTTCGGTGGCGACCCACTTGCCGGCTTTGTTCAGTTTCAAATATCGTTCCACATCGCGTCCGGCATATCGATAGGTCTCCGGCTTCTCGAAGGAGAGCGGATGGATTCGATCCCCTTCCAGCGCCAACGGCACGCGGTCGCCAATCGACAATCCCACATGCGGATCATTCCCGCGACAGGCGTTGTCGAAATAGCGACCGATCCAACCGGTGGTGACGACCTCTTTTTCCGGCTGTGCACTTTGCCAGATGTCCATCGATCGAAAGTGCGAGCGATTCGGGTTTGGGTATCCAACGCCCTGCACGATCGACATCATTCCCTGATCGTAAAGTTTTTTCAGCCCGCCGAGGTTGGGATGCAGGCCGATGAGATCATCAATTCTAAGAACGGTTTTGGTTTCATGGTGAATCGCCGGCCGCAGGTTGTGATAGATGTCGTCGGCGTAGGGAATGACGGTGTTGAGGCCGTCGTTGCCACCGGAGAGCTGAACGACGACAAGAATTTTCCCGTCTTTTCCGCTGGCGGACTGGGTGAGTTTAGTGTCCAGCGGATCGGCCATCGCGATCATGGTTCGATCGAGGAATGTGGGAATGGTCGGAGTCACCGCGAGAAGCGTCATTCCTTTTTGAAGAAATGCGCGGCGAGTTTGGAGGGTATTTTTCATGACTGCTCCCGACTTTTAACACAATTGGTATTCAGGGGTCGACACAATTAAATGAATCATTCGCCGAATAGTTTCGGCTGTCGCGTTTTGACCGACGGCATCGATCAAAGTTTGACGCTGTTGGGAGGCGATCGGCCGTTGCACGAGCCGTGCGATCCAATCGTCCACTGCTTCTGCCGCTGAAGCGGCTTGCTGCGGTTGGACATCGTCGGCCAATCGCATGACCGAGTTGTATCTTACAAAAAGCGTGCTGGTATTGACCCACTCGCGCCCACCCGGCCAGCCTTTGACATTCGGGGGATAGAACGGAACCTGCCCCATCTGCCTCAGCGGGCCATTGGGTTGGAACATCATGCGGGCCGGCGGCAATTTTACTTCCAGCAATCGGGCGGAACCGACCAACAACTGCACAGGGCTTTTGATCTGCGAGCCAACCATTTCGGAAGCGTAAAACGCGCGGCTGGCGAAGAGCGTCCGAATCATCGGCCGCAGCTCATAGTTGCCGGATCTCAGAATTTGTGCCAATGAATCGATCACCGCAACGTTCGGCGTTTCACTGACGAAGAAATCCCAGAATCGACCGGCGATATATTTTGCGCAGACGGGTTGCTGGAGAATGATGTCGACGATTTGGTCGCCGTCAAAGTTGCCGGTTTTGCCGAGAAAGGTTTTGGAATCGTCATCGTGATCGAATTTTCGGAAGATGAATTCACCCCCGTTGTGACCCCAGCCGGTGAAGGCACGGGCGGCGTTTTTGACATCACCTTCGGTGTAGTTGCCGATGCCAAGCGTGAACAGTTCCATCAGTTCGCGGGCGAAATTTTCATTGGGGTTCGACCGGCGATTCTCCTGGTTATTCAGATAGTCGAGCATTGCCGGGTCGTGGGCGATGGCTTTCACCAACTCACCGAAATTCCCGGCGGCATATTTCCGCAGCGTTTCATTTTGATCCCACATTTGCCGGGTCAGGCGTTCATCACTGGCACTGGTGGTGAAATGACCGTGCCAGAAAAGCGTGAGCTTTTCCTGTAAAGGATGCACGCCCGCCACCATTCGATTCATCCACCATTCGGCGGCACCCACCAGCGCGAGTCGATTGGCCATCTGCATTTTCTGCTGCAGCGCCATTTTTTCCTCTGTCGACTTGCCCGCGAGCATGGAGGACATCATGCGGAAATTTTTCGGGATCTCGTTGAGGGCGGCGAAGTTGGGTTGATCGCTTGCGTTCTGCGTTTCGGACGTGGCATTCGGAAAATCCAAAAGCCAAACCAAGGCGGCTTTCGGTCCAAGGCTTCGAACTTTTTCAATTTCTTTTAACGTTCCACCGAAACCGGCACGGTTTAACAGATGCGCCGCTTTGATTGAATCGAACGGATCAGCTTTCGTAGGTTCATACGGTTCAAGATGTGGATGAAGTTCAGGCATGGCGATAACCGCCTTTCATTCCCTAAATATTAGACGCAACGAAAAGCACGACACTCTCAAATTCAAGCCGGTTTCGGAAGCCGTAGGCGACGGGCCGGGTTCTTCAGGGCGTGTCCCTCGGGAAAGACCCGGTCCGTCGCCTACGGCTTCCGGTTCCGGCTTGTTGCAAGGCCATCGCTTTTTTTCACGAAACCTCGCTCATTTCAATTCCGCTGAAACCGCTTCCGGCAATCCACACATTTTCCTATACTCTCGCACATGCAAGAACTGCTGCTCCAACTCGGCCACTCACCAGACCCGGACGACGCCTTTATGTTTTATGGCCTCGCCAAGGATAAACTTCCCACGGGTCGCTATCGATTTAAGCATGTTCTGCAGGATATCCAGACACTCAATCAACGAGCCATGAAGGGCGATCTGGAGATCACTGCGATTTCGATCCATGCCTATCCGTACGTCGCCGACAAATACGCACTAACCAGTTGCGGCTCCAGCATGGGCGACAAGTACGGCCCGATGATCGTCGCCCGTGAACCGATGACTTTGGCGGACCTTCGCGGCAAAACCATCGCGATTCCAGGTGAGCTCACCACGGCGTTTCTCACGCTGCAACTTTGCCTTGGCAAAGCCGGCGAGGCGTTCAAAGCCGTGGTCGTACACTTCGATCAGATTCCTGCCTACGTTCGTGACGGAAAGGCCGATGCGGGTTTATTGATCCATGAAGGGCAACTGACTTTTCAAACGATGGGCCTGCATTTGCTGATCGATCTTGGCATGTGGTGGTACGAAAAAACCGGACTGCCGTTGCCGCTTGGCGGCAATTGTATCCGTAAAGATCTTGGCCAGGAGACGATGCAGGAAGTGACGGATATTCTGAAGCAGTCGATTCAGTACAGCCTCGATCATCGCCCGGAAGCGGTTGAGTATGCGCTACAGTATGGCCGTGATCTGGATCGAGAGTTGGCGGATCGATTTGTGGGCATGTACGTCAATCACTGGACGATCGATTATGGCGATCGAGGCAAAGAGGCGATTGATCGACTGCTGGCGGAAGGCGCGGCGGCGGGATTGGTGCCGAAAGTCGTCGGGAAGATTGAGTATGTGATGGCGAGATAATACCGAATAAAAATTACGAATGACGAAATTCAAATTCACTAACGGAAGAGAAGAACTTTATCTTTCATTCGTGAATTCGAATTTCGTCATTCGTTATTCTCGGCCGAGACAAATTTCACGTCAAGAAAACCTCAATGCCGCTCCGTCTCTTTCATTTCCCGAATCACATCTTCGCTGACGCGGGCGTCGCGAAGTTCATTTTGATCGGCGGCGCTGAGGTGATAAACGGTGCCGCTGCGTTCGATGCGATCAATGATTTCGCTGTCGCGCATGCCGCGATTTGACCAGGCGATGACTTCGCTTTTAGTGACGCGTCCACTTGCGGCAGAGGAAGGAGATGAGGCGTAGCTATAGCCGCGATCGCGTTCACGATAGCGCTCTTCGTCTTCCTTTTTCTTGTCGGACTTATCCATCTCGTTACCGATCAAGGCACCGCCGAGCGCGCCGACGGCCCCACCAATCAACGCCCCGCTTCCCGTGCGACCATGTGAGTTGTGTCCAATGATCGCGCCGATGCCCGCGCCTGCCGCCCCACCGACCAAGGCACCGGTGCCGGCCTTGGTTTCGCAGCCGGTGGTCGTTCCCAGCAGCATCGAACTCAACAAGGCCACTCCAACGCACTTTGTCTTAATGCCCATCATTGGTCTTTTACTCAACCTTTCGGCGAACTGGCCCGTCACGGGATTTCCAATAACAGCATTGGTTCCGCGCGGAGCACTGATATCAACATCGACGACCCTGAACAAAAAGTTTAGGCCTCGAAGAAGCCAACTTCCAAGATTCCGCTCCCCCAATAATTCGCCAATCGATTCATAAAGCCATTATTAGTAGATGGTTAAGTCCACGACGACTCGGGTTTCGGGCCGCGCGTCATCAAATCGGTTAGCGCGTGTATGCAGTCTTTTCCATCGAAGAGGATCTCGTATACCGCCTGGGTGATCGGCATTTCTACGTTGTGTCGTCGTGCAAGTTCAACGACTGCCTTGGTGGTGGGCACGCCCTCGGCCACACTATCCATCTTGGCGAGCACATCGGCTAATTTCTTCCCTTTGCCGATCTGCTCTCCCACCGTGCGGTTTCGACCTTCCGGGCTGACGCAGGTGGTCATCAAATCACCAAGCCCGGCCAGTCCGGTGAATGTGGATTCAATGGCCCCCATCGCCATCCCCAGGCGGGTGATCTCCACAAGCCCTCGGGTGACGAGCGCGGCTTTGACATTGTTGCCAGCCGCCAAACCGTCCAACATGCCCGCGGCAATGGCGATAACATTTTTCGTCGCCCCCGCCAATTCCACACCGATGGCATCCGGGTTCGTATACACTCGAAACCACTGCGTGGTAAACGTTTCCTGCACTTTGATCGCCGAGGCATGATCGCTTGAAGCCGCCACCGCGGTTGCCGGAAGATAACGAGCCATTTCGGCCGCTACGTTTGGACCGGACAGAGCCACCAACGGCCAATTGCATTGGGGGCCTTTGGAGGTTTCTGAGACCGTGATTCCACCCAGGACATCGGCAATGATTTGCGTCGGACGCAAGAGTGTTTCATTT
>JBBRMF010000350.1:0-4840 GCA_038230975.1 Tepidisphaerales bacterium | reverse complement strand
GCGGGAGTGGATGTTTTCGATCCGCGGGCCGGAACAAAAACTGGAACAGATCCAACGGGTTGACTGGGTCGGTCTGGAAAAACCGAAAATCCAAATACCGACTCTTTGGTTGCGCGGTGAAGGACAGGGCGCATTCGCCGTGCGATTCACGGGAGAACAACCGCCGAAAGTCGAGGCGACGATTACGAACATCGATCAGTCGGAAAACCAGCTTGCCAACTAGAATGTTTCAGTCCCCTCCCCCTGATACTCCGGGGGAGGGAACCCGACGAGGGTCATTTTTATTGCAGAATTGACTTCGCTTCTAAATCACAGGCAAACATAGAGTAGACCATCTCGGCAGGCAGGTGCTCGGGGGTATCGTGATAGTGCATCGTCAGATTCAGGCAGGCGATGCGATCGGACATGCTGCTGATGGCTCGCAGATCATGGCTGGTGAAGACCAGGGTCAAATTCATTTCGCGTTTCAGGCTGTTGATGAATTCGACGAATTTCTGTTGGCCGTTGCGATCGATGCCCGTGGTAGGTTCATCCAACAGAAGCACTTTGGGTCGCGCGGCCAATGCCCGGGCGATGAAGACGCGCTGTTGTTGCCCTCCGGAAAGTTCACCAATGGCCGCATCCGCCAACTCGCGCACACCGATGCGTTCGATGAGTGAGTCTACGAACTTCAGATCATCCCGGTGAAAATGTTTCAGCATGCCGGTTTTACCGACCAGCCCCATTTGAATCACCTGGCGCACATTGAGCGGAAATTGCTGGGGGATCGCCGGGCGCTGCGGTAGATAACCCAGGATATTTCCGCGCGAAACTGCCTGGCGCGGTGTGAGCCCATCAATGCGAATGGTCCCGCGTGTTGGCTCGTGCAATGCCAGCAGCAGGCGAAGCAGCGTCGTCTTACCGCCACCGTTCGGACCGATCAGACCGAGCGTGCTTCCGGGCTCTACTTTCAGGTCCACGTGTTTCAGAACCAGGCGATCGCGGTAGGCAAAGTCGAGATGGGCGATTTCAATGAGGGACATTCATTTCAATCCTTTTTCCAATTGATCCAGATTATACCGCATGATGCGAATCCATGTGCTGCGGCCATCAGGGGCGCTGGAACCCAGTAGATCCAGCGGCAACAGACGAAGACCGGTGCGCATTTGCAGTTCGCGCTGCACACCCGGAAGAAGCGCGGCATCAATCACCAGTACCTTAATTCCTTCTTCTTCGGCAGTCTGCTTTAGCTTTTTTACCTCTTCATCCGTCATTCGATGTGGATCGGTATCGATCGGAGCGACTTCTTCCAGGTCGTATCGTTCGGCCAGCGCACTCCAGGTGGGACGCAAACTCAGAAACTGGCGGCCCTTGAACGGAGCGAGGCGTTCGCGGAATTCGACGTCCAGGGCGTCAACCTCGCGCAGAAACGCGTTGCGGCCATCTCGATACTGATCTTCATGCTTTGAGTCGAGGAGGGTCAGGCGTTCGCGGACAACGTCGGCCATCTCTTTAACGATCTGCGGATTCAGCCAAAGCGCGCCGTGTGAATCCGGTAGAAGGCGCCCGGTGGGAGTTGAATCGGGCTGCAATAATCGAAGTGCCTGCTGGCGGGAATCCATCGTTTCCCCGGCCCATGGCTCGGGAAATCCACTCGTCAGCACCAGATCGGCTCGCCCGGCGTTCATTTTTTGTTGATCTGACAGACGAAGGTCACGTGGATCAGCCCCGTTTTCACAGAGCGACTCCACTTCAACCCTATCGAGTTGTTTGCCGGCCACCTGTCGGACGACGTCTGCCAACGGGTAGACGGTTGCAACAACACGAAATTTGACGGTATCGGGTGTGGATTCTGAAGCCGGACGCTTGCAACTTGTTATTGCGAAGGTCCATGCCGATAAAAGTAGAAGCACCTTTAACGATCGGAAGATTGAAAGCAATAAAGTGCGACGATGAATGAGCAAGCGATTGCAACCTCAAAGAGACAGGTAATTTTTATCAGCGCTTCCGAGTCTAAAATAAAATGGCGAAGGGACTTTTTAGAACTCTACCACAAAAGCGATTTTTTTGCGGATTGTCGCAGCTTCAGCCGAATGATATAGTGACGCGTAGCAAATATCATGCCCTTCGCAGAGATTGCGATGTTTAATGCAAGTGGTTTTATTGTATGGAATTATCTCAATCAGCTTCGCTTCGGATGGATCAACGGCAACTGTTGACGCCGCGCATGATCCAATCGATGGAGATTCTGCAATTGCCTCTGGCAGCGTTGGAAGAGCGGATTGAGCAGGAACTGCAGGCTAATCCTGTATTGGAACTGCGGGAAAATGAAGGTGAACCTGCGGTCGAAGGTGAAACGCCTCAAGATCCGAACAATGAGGCGCGAGAAGAGTTCAGCGAGGGCGAGCAGGCGCTGGTGGTTCGCGAAGATGACGGCGCAGAAGACTTCGACCGTCTGGAAAAAATCAGCGAGTACCTCGATAACGAAGATTACAGCGGCAGCCTGCGCAATCACACGAGCAGCAGTAGCTATGAAGGTGAGCGCGACAAAAAGCAGGATGCCCTCAACAACACTGCCGCCCGCAGTGGCAACCTCACCGAACACCTGATGGATCAATGGCTTTTCGTAGACGCCCCGCCCGGCGTCAAAAAAGCCGGTGAGGCGATCATCAGCGTCATCACGCCGGAAGGTTATCTCCATACGGATCTTGAAATGATTCAATTGGAATCCACGAAGGTGGCACTGACGCTCGAAGACCTTCGCATCGCGGTCGGCTTGGTACACCAACTGGAACCGCCGGGTGTGGGAGCGCGGAATATAACCGAGTGCCTGCTGCTTCAATTGGATGCCATCGACGATGATCCCGAGTCGGCCGGTCATGACTTGGAGCTGGAACGCAAGCTGGTGGCCGATCACCTCAAAGATTTGGAGATGAATCGGTATCCGCAGATCAGCAAGAAGCTGGGTCGAACGATTGATGAACTAAAGGTCGCGGTCAAACGGCTTGGTCGCCTGCACCCGCATCCCGGCAAACAAATCGGCATCGACGAAGCCCCGCCGGTGACGCCTGATGCGATCATCTCGCTGGATGAAGAAACCGGCAAATACGAAATCCAGATGACCAACGATCCATGCCCGAACCTGTACATCAGCGGCACCTACCGCAAGATGCTCAAACAGCGCAGCGCGGATAAGAATGGCCATGCCCCGATCGACAAAAAGACCCGCGAGTTCCTCAGCAACAACGTTCGTAACGCCCGCTGGCTGCTGGAGAGTATCGAACAACGCCGCGGCACGATCCTGCGCGTCATACGGCAAGTGGTCGACGCCCAAAAAGAATTCTTCGACAAAGGCCCTGAGTTCTTGCGCCCCCTGCCGATGATCGAAGTCGCCGATCGATTGGGCATTCACGTCGCCACCGTCTCGCGCGCGGTTAGCGAAAAATGGATCCAAACCCCGCGCGGCGTCTTCCCCCTTCGTCGTTTCTTTTCCGGCGGCACGACCAGCGCCGAAGGCGAAGACATGAGCTGGGATGCCGTCAAGGAAAAATTGAAAGTCATCATCGACAACGAAGACAAAATGAACCCGCTGAATGATGATGAGATCGTTGAAAGACTAGCCGAGCAGGGTCTGACGCTGGCGCGGCGAACCGTGGCGAAGTATCGGAAGATCTTGAATATCGCAACGGCCAGGCAACGACGAGAATTTTGATCAAGCACTTAAAGCAACGAACGCCCCTGGAGCTTGCTCCAAGGGGGTTTTCGATTCAACGAAAGTCGTGGTAAGTTTCTCAGACTCGCAACGGCAATGATATGATCCTCTTCCGTCCAGTAGGCCTCAAAGAACTCGAACTAATTGCCGCTTCCGGTTGGCGAGACTTCCCACCTCGCCTGTTCTGGCAGCCGATCTTCTACCCGGTTTTGACGCACGAGTATGCGCGTCGTATCTGCGTCGATTGGAATGCGAAAGACGCGGATTCGGGAAACTGTGGCTTCGTTACACGGTTCGAAGTAGACGAGGCATTTGTGGCTCGATATCCCGTTCAGGAAGTAGGCGGTCGCGCATGTAGTGAACTCTGGGTGCCGGCGGAAGAACTAACTGAGTTCAACCACCACATCATTGGTAAGATCGAAGTGGTTGATTCTATCTTTGGATCTGCGTTTGCGGGCGACGTAGATGAAGCAACGCGGTTGCCGAAAAAGATCGCGGAAAAACGGTGAGTGAAGGAATAGATTGATCTGGATGCATGCAAAACGCCTTCAACTGCTTGGACACATTTTGGACAAGACTATTCAGAAGCGCTGTCTGTTCCAATGAGCGAAATCCAATCCTCAAACCATTTGGCACCGAACCGCGAACCCCCCCACAGAACAAGGGCCGCAATCGCCACCGGGGTTAGTTCCGACTTGTTCCCCAACGCACCATCAATCCCCTTTTCGGTCGCGTGAATCGCCCAGCTCGAATGATGCTCCGTGCGGTCCACCGTGGCTTCAATCTGGGCGCGGGTGCGCGTGGACATCGCTCGAAAAATGAGCTCCATCTGCCGAATCGAATGATCCTCGGCGATTCCAGTGCAGCGAATCTCGGAGATATCTTCTGGCGTGAATCCAAGCTCTTCTGCCAATTCGCGCTGCACGGCTCCGAACAGATCACTGGCATCGCGCGGTTCAAGGGCACCGGCGAAAGGGTGTACTTTGTTGGGGTAATAGGCGACGGAAGAATTGCGGCGGCCCATCATCAACCAACCGTCTGCCGTCTCAAGCGCCGGGCTAACACCGATGGGGTTGGCGAGAATCGATGGGCCGTATTGATCGGCCAGTTCCGGGTGATAGAGGTTCGTACCGACGAAGGGCTTGTAGG
>JBBRMF010000349.1:0-4845 GCA_038230975.1 Tepidisphaerales bacterium | reverse complement strand
TACTCATGGGGGGAGGGGACCAGACAAAATCTTTCCCGACTGTTTTAAGCCGCGCGGAGTTGTTAGAATTCCCGCATGGGTGCATCCGCAAAAGCGCGTATCGAAAAGCTCCGCGATGAGCTGAATCGGCATAATCATCTTTACTATATAGACGCCAGGCCGGAGGTGAGCGATCAGCAATATGATCGTCTCATGCGGGAATTGATTGAGTTGGAAGCGGCGCATCCAGAGTATGCCGCCGCGGATTCACCCACTCAGCGAGTGGGGGGAAAACCCATTGACTCGTTTGTAACGGTGGAACATGCCGTGCCGATGCGGAGCATCGATAACACGTACGATGAGGCCGACGTGCGGGCGTTTGATGAACGCGTCCGAAAGAACCTGGGCGGTGCTGAACCCTCCTATGTCGTGGAACCCAAAATCGACGGGGTTTCCGGTTCGATCCGGTATGAAAATGGCCTGATGGTTCTAGCCGCCACACGCGGCGACGGGCGGCGCGGCGATGATATCACGGCTCAGGCACGCACCATTCGATCTCTCCCTTTGCGATTGACCGTTGACGGTGAAATCCCCGCAGTCCTCGAAGTGCGCGGTGAAATCTACATGCCCAATGAGGTGTTTCAGCGCATCAACAAAGAGCGCGCCGAGGCCGGTGAAGAAACCTACAAAAATCCCCGCAACCTCACTACCGGAACCCTCAAGCAACTGGATCCGAAGATCACCGCAGCGCGAAAGCTGAATTTTGTTTCGCATGGACTTGGGCAAGTAGAACCATTGCCAACCGACAGCTACTGGGAGTGGATACAGTTACTAAAGCGATGGCATCTTCCGGTGGCGGAGAAGACGAGCTTCGCCAGAAATATTGATGAGGTTCTGAAGATCATTGCGACGTTTGCCGTGGAACGCGGAACGTTGGCGTATCAAACCGATGGAATGGTCGTAAAGGTCGATTCGTTCGCACAACGGGAACGGCTGGGTTCAACGAACAAGGCGCCGCGGTGGGTGATTGCCTACAAGTATCAAGCCGAGCAAATGCAGACGGTGTTGAACGGTGTGGATTGGCAGGTAGGAAAGGGCGGAACGCTGACACCGGTGGGGCGGCTGGAGCCAGTTTTTTTAGCGGGGACCACCGTATCCAATGCGACGCTGCATAACATCGATCAAATTCGGCGATTGGACATCCATTACGGTGATACCATTGTCGTGGAAAAGGCGGGCGAAGTGATTCCGTATGTCAGCCAGGTGGTTCTTGAAAATCGACCGAAAGGGGCGAAGAACGTTGAGTCGCCCACGGAATGCCCATCGTGCGGATGGAAAGTGGTGAAGGATGAGGACGGCCCGTATATCCGATGTATCAATCCGGATTGCCCGGCGCAGTTTCGTGAGAAGCTGAAATGGTTCTGCGGCCGCAATCAGATGGATATTGAAAATGTCGGTGAAGCGCTGGTCGATCAAGTGGTCAATGCCGGATTGGTGAAGACATTTGCGGATCTGTATCGACTGAAAAAAGAGCAGTTGATGGAACTGGAACGGATGGGGGAAAAGAGCGCGCAGAATGTGATTGACTCGATCGAAGGAAGCCGCAAACAGGGATTGGATCGATTGCTGTCGGGGCTGGGAATTCGGCATGTCGGCAATCGGGTGGCGTATGTATTGGCGAGCCATTTCGGATCGATGGAGGCGCTGGCATCGGCAACGGTTGACCAGCTCTCGGCGGTTCATGAAATCGGCGACGTGATCGCGGAAAGTGTTCACGCATTTTTCAATAGCGAACTGGGAAAGCGGACGACGAGCGAGCTGAAGGCCGTTGGAATGAATCCTGTTTTTGAGAAGCCCGTGAAATCCGGGGAAGAATTGCCATTCGATGGCATGAGTATCGTCGTCACCGGAAGCCTGGAAAAATTCACCCGTCCGGAAATAGAAGAAATGATCGTTAAACTTGGAGGGCGGGCCAGCGGTAGTGTTAGTAAGAAGACCAGCTTTCTAGTCGCCGGTGAAGATGCCGGCAGCAAGTTGGATAAGGCCAGGGCGCTCGGTGTGCCGATTCTCAGCGAGCAGGAATTTCTGGTGAAAGCGCAGAAGTGAAATAAGTGAGGAACGCCCATGCATTGCGGACGATATATTCCGGCCCCGCTGACCCGCCGCCAGATGCTCTCGCGATGCGCGGGTGGTTTTGGGGCGATCGCATTGACGGCGTTGCTTGGAGATAAAGCCTTCGGGGGCGAAGTGAAGTCGGCGATCAGTCCGATGACGCCGCACCCTTCCCATTTTGCGGCGAAGTGTCGCAACATCATCTTCCTCTACATGGACGGCGGTCCATCGCAGATGGATACGTTCGATCCGAAGCCCCTCTTGACCCGTGAGCATGGGCAGCCATTTAAGATGAAGATGGAACCGACGCAGTTCAATAACAACGGCGCGACGCTCGGTTGCCCGTGGGCATTCCGGCCCGGTGGCAAAAGCGGTACACCCGTGAGCGATCTGTTTCCGCACGTTCGCGAATGCATGGATGACATCGCGGTGGTTCGATCGATGACCAGCGGATTTTCCGAGCATACGAACGCGAACTATTTTTTACACACCGGCAGCGGCCAGCAAGGGCGACCGAGCATGGGGGCCTGGACCTGCTACGGTCTCGGCAGTGAAAACCAAAATCTGCCGGGCTTTATCGTCCTCAACGGCGGTCTCACTCCCCCGGGTGGCCTCGACAATTTCAACAGCGGTTTTCTCCCGGCTTCGTATCAGGGTTCCGTTTTTCAACCGGGCCGTGAACCGGTTTCGAATATTCGACCCAGCGAAGCAACGGCACAGTTGCAGCGAAACAAGCTCGCACTCATGCGGCAACTGGATGGCGACCTGCTCGATCGGATCGGTCATGCCGACGCGATTGAATCCGCGGTCGCGAACTATGAGTTGGCATACAAGATGCAAACCGCGGTGCCGGATGTGATGGAAATCTCCGGTGAATCCGAAGCAACTCGCGAACTTTACGGTTTGAACGCAGCGCATCCGCAGACCAAAACATTTGGCTCGCAGTGTTTGATCGCCCGTCGGCTCATCGAGCGCGGCGTGCGATTCATCGAACTGACCTGCCCGCAAATCAACGGCCATGATCGTTGGGATCAACACAGCGGTCTACGGAAAGGTCACGAAGATAACGCCCGTGCCGTCGATCAACCCATCGCAGGTTTGCTGCGGGATCTTAAATCGCGTGGCCTGTTGGAAAGTACACTCGTCGTATGGAGCGGTGAGTTCGGTCGAACGCCTTTTGCGCAGGGAACCGATGGCCGCGATCACAACCCATTCGGATTCTCACTGTGGCTCGCCGGCGGGGGAATCAAAGGGGGAACCACCTACGGCGCAACCGATGAATACGGGTACAAAGCCGTCGAAAATAAATGTCAGATCCACGACCTGCATGCAACCATGCTGCACTTGCTGGGGATGGATCACAAGAAGGTAACGTATCGGTGGGGTGGCCGTGACATGCGGTTGACCGATGTGCATGGGGAATTGATTCAGGGAATTCTGGCGTGAGAAAAACACCTAAGCAGTTACCCCGTTAGGATTGGCCACAATCACGTTGGCATTTGCGATCCCTTCGTTGCCGTACATCACCGATCAGATGACGCGGTCGATGGAACAAAACGGAACAAAATGGAACAGTTTTTGGGGTGTCTTAAAATACAAGATTTCGCGGTTATTGGGGCATGCGGTCGGATTCGTCCTAGGTTTGTGTTGAGAAGTAGGGGCCACTTTGGCATTTTGAGGTCGAGCTCATTGCCTGGCGTGGAATGGGAAAAGGGGACATTACTCGATTTGGGTATCGGGGTCGTGTCTCCTGCTGTATTTTCAAGTAGGAATTCAGAAAACGATTTCCGACCCGGTTTCCAGATGTGCTGCGACGCCCTGCAGAGCCCACGGCATGCCGGGGGAAATCGTCTGCTACGAAACAGACTGTCGATGCTGCGCGGATACCGTCGGGGCAAGTTTCCCCCGGCATGCCGGGGGCTCTGTAGGGTTATTCCGGTTCTTTTCTATAGGGAGAACTCGGAAAAGAGACGGGGGCGTCCGTTGTTTTTTATAAACTATTTCCGACCCCGTTTCATTTCCGACCCCGTTTCATTTCTTTCTCCTACAAGCTCGGGCGGGAGGGATTACCGGGGCGATTTGCGGAAGGGATCGGGAGCTTCGCGGACCAAATCGCGGACGTGCGCTGAAGTGGCCCTGACACGCACGGTAGGCTGGGTGTCCCGCGATTGCGTGGGCATGGACGCTTCGGTAATGTGAAGCATGTCGGCGAACCAAAGACTTGCCCACGCGCGCGGGAAACAGCACCCGAACGGTTTGGGTGTTGGAGTGGTAAGGCCACCCGCCATTGAGGCGGTGTTCGGAGAATGACGCGTCTTTCGGTGGGAGAGAATTGGTCCGCAGGGGTACCTGCGGACCCTACAGGACTCGCCCACCGTCTCCCCTCCGCGCGGTGCTGCAAACGGTGGGTGAGTACACCCACCCTACGCGCTACCTTTCAACGCGAGAGTAGATTGCGCGGCGGCGGGTGCGGCGGAAGAGGACCATGGCGGCGGGTGGCCGGGATCGGGTGCCACGGGTCGCGGTACCCCGAGACCTTGTATGGTACAAAAGCACACTAAACGTTCTAATCCTCGTCGTCGCATCCACGCGATGACGAGCGCAGCGAGGTGTCGCGTGGATGCGACGACCGGGCCACGACCGACGAGACCTGATCCTCCCCATGCCCCACGGGCGCGCTTCGGTTCCTCATCGCGGGTAACATCCCGCAGAAAAGGAATCTCTCATGGCTCAAACATCGTCCCCGTCTTTTCC
>JBBRMF010000348.1:0-4920 GCA_038230975.1 Tepidisphaerales bacterium | reverse complement strand
GGGGGAGGGTTAGGGTGGGGGCTGATTCTCCGCGAAAAAGCCCCCACCCCGGCCCTCCCCCGGAGTACCAGGAGAGGGAGTCAGAAAAGCAGCGATCCTACTCCACAATTTAGCCTTCACCCCGTCGAACCGATGGCCGAGAACCCTGCGCACTCACCCATTCCACCAGTGTTCGCACCCCCCACCCCGTCGCACCCTTCTCGTAATACGGCAAATCCTTATCGGTATCCGCCACCCCGGCGATATCGATGTGCAACCACGGAACCGAATCATCGCGCGGCACGAAGTAACTCAAAAACGCCCCCCCTTGCAACGGGCTGCCTTCACGGCCGCCGCTGTTCATGATGTCGGCATGATGAGATTTAATGTAATCGCGGTGATCGTCATTCAATGGTAGCCGCCAAAATTTTTCGCCGGTGCTTTCAGATGCGGCCGTCATTTCTGCAACCAGCGAATCGCTGTTGCTCATCACACCGGCCATCGTACAACCGAGCGCCACGACAACACCCCCGGTCAGCGTCGCCAAATCCACGACCGCCGAGGGTTTGTATGTTTCGATTCCCCACGCCAGTGCGTCACCGAGCACCAGTCTGCCTTCGGCATCGGTGTTGGTGACTTCGACGGTTACGCCGTTATACATCGTAAGAATGTCACCCGGGCGATAGGCTTGACCACTGAGCGTGTTTTCGGCGCTCGAGAGAATGCCGATGATCGGCACATCCAGCTTGAGTTTCGCAGCTGCATACATCAATCCAAGCACCGCCATCGCACCGCATTTATCGAAGACCATTTTCCCCATCTTGTCGGCCGTTTTGATGGAGATGCCGCCTGTATCGAAAGTGATGGCTTTACCGACGACCAGCAATGGCGCGGGATTTTTCCGTCCGGCCTTTTTCGCAGTTCCGGAAGGTCGATGCTCCAACACGATCATGCGCGGCGGGGTGGCACTAGCCCGGCCTACCGCAAGGATTCCACCCATTCCGAGCTTGGCCATCTCTTTTTCATCGAGCACACGGCAAGTCAGGCCCACTTCTTTCGCGAGCTCTTGCGCAATTTTCGCGAGCGACGGAGGATTGATGTTATTGCCCGGTCGTGAAGCAATGGTTCGCGCAAAGTTTTGACCATCGGCGATCACTCGCCCGCGTTCAACGGCGCTCTTGATCGCCGCAGTATCTCGCGCAATCAGCGTCAGGGTCATACGACCTGCTTTGGGTTCATCATCCTTGGTCTTGCTACCCGTACCTTTGTATTCCGCATAATGGAAACTGGCCAGGAGAAACCCGGTCACAACCGCCTCGGCCGCGTTTGAAGCATCGATGCCCGCGATCACTGGCACGAGCACCGCCACATCCTGCAACCGATGCTTACGGCAGGCTTTGGCCAGTGCCCCGGCAGCTTGGCGGATCGATTCAACGCTCACTTTCTCCGTCTTGCCAAGGCCCACGACCCACACGCGGCGAAATTTATTCGTGGACGGCTTTTTCAAACTCGGTTCATCGATCAAATCAAAATGAACCTCGCGGGATTTGCCGCGCGACACACCGCTGCTCAGCAGGCGGGCAACGGACTGCCGTTCATCTTCGGCCAGCAGCGATCCGGATTCACCGGCATCCGTCGCTCCTTCCAGAACCATTACCGCGACGGCTTCCATTCCCACCGCAAGGCGGGGCTTCAGATCGATCAATACGTCGGTATTTGTGGGAATCATGCTTCGTGTCCTGTCGTTCGTATGAGGTTTCTGGATGCAGAAGTATAAGGAAGTGGGAGATGCGCACAATGTTTCCTGGCTGCGGCTTGTTCGATAAGTGAATCCGGGATACTATACCGTTTTGTCAGTTGTCCGTTAATTCTCGAACAAAACAGAGCGGAGAAGAACCCTGTGGCCAAATCTGAGCCGATTGAAGTGGAAGCAACCGTCACGACCGCCTTGCCGAACGCAATGTTCAAGCTGAGGCTGGACGGGGCCGGTGCCCACGAAATTCTGGGGATCGTCTCCGGAAAAATGCGCAAGCATTTCATTCGAATCCTTCCTGGGGATCGCGTGAAAGTGCAGTTGTCGCCGTATGATTTGACCAAAGGCCGTATTGTTTTCCGCCAGAAATAAGCTCCCGCCGATCATTCAACAGATCGTTTTTAGAGAAAATCTAAATGACCGAACCAAGCCGAGGTCAAAAGCCGTAGGCGACGGCTTGCGACCTCGGCTTGATTGAGCGGCGCAACAAAATCGATCGCACTCAAAATTGAGACTACCCGCTACTATTTTCAGAATCACGTTTGCGATATAATTCCTTGGGCTTCGGACGGAACCGAACAGCCAATCCAAGTCTCGACCTAGTCCTCACCCGGACCTCGCATGGATGCGAAAGAATGCCTCGGCGAACCCCGTTTACTGATCTCCCGCGATGCACTGCTCCACAACGCCGCCCTCGTGCGCGCGTTGCTGCCGGTGGAAACGCGCATCTGTGCGGTGGTCAAAGCCGATGCCTACGGCCACGGGGTCGACGGGGTGATCGACGCCCTCTACAACTTCTCCACGGATCAGATTGAAGGCCCGGCAGTCGATGCGCTGGCTGTGGCAACGATCGATGAAGCCGAGCAACTTCCCGCCTCCGACCTGCAAACGATCATCTTCCGCCCGATTGAAAACAGCTACATGAGCGGACAGCGCTCGCGCATCGAAACCGCCATCCGGAACAACTGGGTGCTGACACTGTGCAATCCATCGGCGGCCGATGACATCGCCCGCATCGCCGTCTCGATGGGCCGGCGTTGCTCGGTGCAGATCATGATCGATACCGGCATGACGCGCAGCGGGGTCGACACGGAAGACTTCTCTCATCTACTGAACACAATTATTTCCCATTCATCATTGCGGCTGGTCGGAGTCGGCACGCATTTTTCAGAAGCGGAGCGAATGGACAGCGAAACGACGGCTCTCCAACTCGATCGATTTTCATCCGCGACGGACGGTCCGGTCGCCCTGCTGAATTGCAATATTAAAGGGAAAGTCGTTCGCCATGCGGCGAATTCCGCTGGAATCTTTTTCCATCCTCAATCACACTTCGATATGGTGCGGCCGGGTTTGAGCCTCTATGGAATCGATCCCACTTTTACCCCTTCGCTGGATCGTCCGCTTCGCCCGGTATTGAAATGGACCGCCCCGCTGCTCGGCATTCGCAACGTTAAAAAAGGAACCAAAGTGGGTTACGGCCAAACATGGTCATCCCCGCGCGATACCAAGATCGGGCTGGTTCCCGTGGGTTATGCCGATGGATACCTCCGCAGCTTTTCGAACAAAGCCAGCATGCTGATCGACGGCAAACTGGCCCCTGTCGTGGGGATTGTCAGCATGGACAGCACGACGATTGACCTCGGGCCCGGCAACATGGCCATGATCGGGGACGAAGTGACGATCCTGGATGATAATCCGCTCTCTCCAGTCAGCGTTTATGCTTTGGCCAAATGGGCCGATACGATACCTTATGAAATTTTCTGCCGAATCGGTCCGCGGGTGAAACGGGTGGTGCGTGAAGTGGAAGTGATGGGAAAGCGATAGCGCCAACGACAGAGTTGGAATAGAATTTAATATGCGGAACGTATCGCAGATCGCCAACGGACTAAAACGCCCCCCCCTCGGCGCTTCGCCCGACAATCGAGAGCAATCCATCTATAAGCTGGCGAACCCCTGCCTGAACTCGCGTCACACCCACGTAACCTAACTTGCCGTTTAGACCAAATCTGAAGATTCTCGCCTGTCGTTCTCATCGTATTCTCATGTACCACTGCTATAGAGTTGGAAGAACAGGATAGGAGGTGTTGCATGTCTAATCCTGTGTGGGATTTGGATCGTGGATTGAGGCGAACTCGAGCGGCATTTACGCTGGTTGAACTCTTGGTGGAAATTGGAATTATTGCTCTGTTAATGGCAATACTGCTTCCATCGCTTTCGCGGGCTCGTGAACAGAGCCGTCGCGTGAAATGTCTGGCGAATCTGCGGTCCCTGGGACACGCGATGTATCTCTATGCCAATGACTTTCGCGATCGACTGCCGAACGGCAATTTGCCGGGCGATGCCAACCCTGCGAACGGTGATCAAGTACTCGTGGCAATGGCCAAACAGTACAATCTTACGCCAGGCATCTTCTACTGTCCGTCAGATGTCGATGAGCCACCCCGTCAAATCGCCAATAATTACATCCAGTTTGAAAATTCGGCGCGTGTTAGTTACGACTTTTTCAGCGTTTACTGGATTCCCGAGCAGGGTCCGAAGCTGTCCCGCCTGCGCGGCCAGGCACCGCTGGCGTGGGATCTGGGTGTATGGGTGACAGCCAACCAGATGCAGAACCACGGCATCCTTGGCGGAAATGTTATATTTGCAGACGGACACGGGGAATGGCAACGGTCTGACCGCTGGTGCAAGGGTAATTGGCCTGCCCCTGCCTGCACCTTTTATCCGTAGAGCCGTAGCCATAACTTTTAATGTAATTCGTCGCCGAAGGACTATCATAGCCTGCGGTAAGTTTCAGACCGCGAGTTGGCCCGGAGCGAAATGCGAAAAGCATTCCATCGACTTGACAGAAACCCATGGATTGCTAGACTTCTCGATTCTCCACTCAGGAGCGATCGGCGGTTGCGGTGTCCCCGCACTTTCTCAGGTTGCCTGCCTGGGTTGATTGTCTGATAGCCGATTTTGCCGTAGCGATCGCAAAGAGCGACGAAGGATGCGACCATGAGTACGTATATGCCCAAGCCGGGCGAGGTTCAAGCCAACTGGCACATCGTCGATGCAACCGATCAGGTTCTCGGTCGATTGGCCTCGAAGATCTCCCTGATTTTGCAGGGCAAGCACAAGCCGACTTACACGCCCCATGTGGATACCGGCGATTTTGTGGTGTTGATCAACGCCGAGAAGATTCGCGT
>JBBRMF010000347.1:0-4929 GCA_038230975.1 Tepidisphaerales bacterium | reverse complement strand
TGAAGTCTGGCCCGATCCACAGCCATTGCCTAATGGCTTGCCACCCGTCATGCCGTTTGATTTTGAACTGCTTCCCCTGTCTCTGCATGATGCCGTGAAAGATATTTCCGATCGCATGCAATGCCCTCCGGATTATGTCGCAGCTACCTACATGATCATTGCCGGTTCGCTGATCGGACGCAAGGTGGGTATTCGACCGAAGCGACACGACGATTGGACCGTCATTCCCAATTTGTATGGCGCGATGATCGGGCGTCCGTCGCTGATGAAATCACCGGCGATGAAAGAGCCGTTGAAGTTCCTCGTCAAACTGGAAATTGAATCCAAGCAGGAATACGCCGAATTGATGAATGAGCATGAAGCCGCCACGCTAGTTGCCGAAGCGAAGGTGAAAGTTTGCAAACAGCAGATTAAGAAAGCCGTTGAAGAATCCACCGATGCAATGGCGCTCGCCCAGGGCATCACCAAAAATTTATTAGAGCAGCCGGTTCGGAAGCGGTTTCTGGTGAATAATTCCACCGTCGAAAAGCTGGGTGAAATTCTTCGGGACAATCCCAACGGCGTAACGATGTTCCTCGACGAACTAGTGGAACTTCTGCGCACCATGGACCGCGATGGACACGAAAGCGATCGGGGATTCTATCTGACCGCCTGGGCGGGAGACTCGCGATACATCTACGACCGGATCGGACGCGGCACGACCGACATTGAAGCGGCGATTGTTTCAATCATCGGATCGATTCAGCCGGGCGTCATTTCCGAATATCTGCAAAGCGCGGTCAACGGTGGCAAGGGTGACGATGGCATGATGCCACGATTCCAAATGACCGTTTGGCCGGATGCACCGACTACCTGGGTGAATGTCGATCGATACCCCAACGCGGACGCGAAGAGCATGGCTAACGCTGCGTTGAAACGACTCCATGAACTCACGGCGTTCATGGTGGAAGCAGAGCAAGACCACTACGAGCGAGAGACAATCCCGTATCTTCGGTTTGACCGGCAATCACAAGCGGCATTCGATCGATGGCGGCATAGCCTTGAAATTCGTCTGCGGGATAATTCCGAACACCCGGCTATCGAATCTCACCTCGCCAAGTACCGCAGTCTTATTCCGTCACTGGCGTTGATTCATCACCTTCTCGACGGCGGCACCGGTCCGGTTGCCGAGTCAGCCACCCTCAAAGCGATTCAGTGGGGTGAGTATCTCGAATCGCATGCCAGACGGCTCTATTCCAGTGTCACGAACTCCCCGGCAGTTGCGGCTCGGTTGTTGGCAAAGCGGATTCAATCGGGCGACTTATCCACACCCTTTACGCAACGCGATGTTAGTCAGAAACATTGGTCTGGTCTGGACAAATCACGCACAGAAAACGCCGTCGATATTCTGCTATCCGTGGGTTGGATTGAAGAGCGAGAAGAGCGAACGAAGGGGCGTCCCAAAGTTGTGTACGCCGTCAATCCCAAAATACCAGTCACCGCCAAGCAAAAAAACGCTAACGAGCCTTCTGATACTTTTGACACTGACGCTTTAAAGGATATCCATGAATTTGAGGGGGGATAAGTAATAAGAATAACAGAATAGAAATGTAAAAAAGGACTTATATACCTAGTCTCAAAAGTATCAAAACTATCTGAAACAACTAAAACCTTATGGACAACAAATTAAAAAACCAACCCCTGACAACCATCGAGCACGCCGGGCTTGGCGTGGAAATCACCCGCATGCGCGCCCAGGCGTCGAACATAGTCGCCAGTGTCACAGCTCGTTACGAAGGCATTGACGCCGGTTGGAAGGAACACGCGGTTCGCGTCTGCAAGTCGCTGGATCAATTGCGGCTCGGTTTGGCGGCTCAGGCTCAGACTGATTTGCACGACGAATTCTCAGCGTCGCTCTATCCGGAGGCAATGTGAGCAAATTTTTACTCAAAATCGAGTCGATGCCAAGTGGCGTGCCGGTGTTCATCCGTTTGCGTCACGTTCTGAAACGGCTCTTGCGCACCTATGGCTTCCGTTGCACGGACTACCAGATGATCGATGAACCGCATAGCGGATGCGAGAAGACACGTTCGGACACGAAAAGCATGCGAAGTACCACGGACGTGGCAAAGTGCAGTAGCGTTGCGGGCAATGCGGCTGGCGTGGCATGTGGTGTACGACAAAAGGGATACCCCCCCCGTCACGGGTCCCCTTGGGGGCGGTGGGTACCTGCGGGTTCGCGTAGGCCGGGTTTCGAGAGATTGTCCGCCGTGCAATTAATAATCCCAACGTCGTTTTTGGAATGAAACTATGAAAAAAAAGATTGTTCAACGAGATGAGAGTTCGCAGGACGTCGCCGATGCCCTTGGTATTGACGAAAAAACGGTTCGGCGCTGGTGCGCGAAAAAGATCCGACCATGCCCCAATACGCGAAAGCTCAACGGCGCTATTTCGCTAAATTCGACTGAGGTTGCCGCGTGGATGAAAGCCAACAATGTCACGGGTAAGCCGGGAAGGCCCGATGGCCCGCCGACGGAGCAGAAATCACACAAAACCCGTCAGATCGCCGCGATGGCCGATTTTTGGGAATTGAGAGTCTCACAGCAAAAGGGAAAACTGATGGATGCCGACGCCGTTGAAAACGAGTTCGCTTCGCTGGGTGTTCTCATGCGGAATGGCTTTCAGAATCTCGCCTCCCAAATCGTCCCGTTGGCTCTATCGAACGGCATGCCTCACGAAGCGGCCGCCGAGTTCGGTGTTCAGATCGAGGAGATGGTCAACGGCATTCTCCGCCAACTCAGCACCCGTGATACCCAGGTCGACGCCGAGGGGGATAATTAACCGATGCTTACCGCAACAACGAACCCGATATTCTCACGCTCACCCGCCGATGAACAGCGGGAATTGCGTCGGCGATCCACGCTCGTGCGTACCACCGCCAAGCGGTCGCTCGTTTCCGCGCTGCAGCGAAAAAACGCGGTGGCCGATATCGAGACCCTTCCAGACCTTGAAGAATCGTTGCACATTATTTGTCGTGGCAATTTCCCCCTCTGGCAAATCGTCCCTGCGGTTCTAGCGCTCACGGCGCCAGCGGTGATTGATTCGTTGCACATCGCAACTCTCGGCTTTAGCAAACAGAACGCATCCGAGCTCTTGGAACTGATCGACGGCGGCCAGGTGAAATCAGCGGCGATTGTTTGCAGCGTCTATTTCGAGCGCCAGAACCCGGCTGAATTCAAAATGATGGCCGATGGACTTGCCGCCCGTGGTCAGCGGATTGTGGCACTTCGCAGCCATGCCAAAATTATCGCGATGGCCTTGTCGGATGGTCGCCGTTTCGCGGTGGAATCGTCGGCGAATCTTCGGTCCTGTCGGAACCTTGAACAGGTAACGGTGGCGCAATCCCCGGCCTTGCATGATTTCCACTCGCGATGGATTGACCAGGTCATTTCCACCGGCAAGCAAAGAGGAAACCGATAATGTCCACCGAACTGGCGAAACCAATACCCGAAGCCGAGCAGTTGCGTGAGATCGTGAAGTGGGTCTTGGCTGGTCATTCCGAGTCGGACATTGTCGATGCCATCGAGCAGAAGTGGCCCAAGGCTAAAACGCGGCCGTTGATTGCCAAAAGCATTGAGCGGATCGCGAGTGCGTCAGAAATTGATTCCAACCTGCTAGTTGGGTTCTGCTTCGAAGCAACGAGAGACATTTATCGAAAATGTTTGGAATGCGGCGACCACCAATCGGCTTTGAGGGCAATCAAGCAAATGCACGACTTTTCCAAGAAATGAACGACAGCCAATGTTTGAACCAGCTTTCAAAAATCTCTTCACTTCAGCGGGTGATCCATTCGAGCCTGCGACCGAAAAGGGAAGTCATCCGATTGACTCAGGATGTGCGTCAACTCAATGGCGAGAGTCATGGAAAGGCCACCACTCAGGCCCGGCCCAATCGATGGAGAGTGACCACTCTGCGATGTCTTCACCGGCAGCGCAGGGAATCGTTTATATTGCGAGTGTAGTAGATACAACAACGACCCTAGGCAACATCGCCAACGGCGTTTACCTAACGCGGCATAGTCCGCAGATTCGAGATTGAAAATGTTTCCATTCAAGAGCAAGGCCCGCGAAGAACTCACCAAGATGAAGAAGCTGGCCGCGACGGAAGAAGAATCGGATTATTTAGCGCTAATGGTGCGGTATAGCGAAGATCGGCTGAACGCTGGCGAACTGGCCCGCCTCGAAGAACTGCATGTTCGGTTCTCAAAACGAAGTGGTGAGGTCGACCAGGTTGCGGCCGAGTTGAAGGAATACCGAAGCCTTGCCCGCCAGGACACCATCATCAAAGCGGGCACCAAAGAATCCGCTGCGGCCAGAAAAGCTGTTGAATCCTTCGACGCTCAAACCGCACAGATCGACGCGGATCATAAGGCTCAGCAGAAACGTCGCTTGGCTGATCGCGACCAACTGGTGAACGCGATCAATCCCGTTCTCGCCAAGATTTCCGAAGCTCAGGAAAAGCTGGACCGCCGCGAATCCATCGCCAATCGGCACTGGCATTTCCTCGGCCTTGCAGATCCTTTGATCGCACAGACGGAAGAGGATCAAAAAGCCGCGCAAGAAAGAGCGACCAAGCCGTTCTACCTCGATCATTGCTGGCACGAAGGTCCGGGTTCAAACATGGTGACGGGCTTCGAATCGCTGATCACGCTGAAAATCGATGGCACCCTCAGTCCCAACGATATGCGTAATCGTCGAGCGGTCGACCCGTCGATGGCAAGCGTGAACTGGCAGCCCTACGACGGGCAGGACATCGGCGATTTCGAAGAGATGAAACGTGTCGTCATTGGAATGGCCACAGGGGCGATCGAAACCCCCGTCTATCTCCTTGAGACGCCTGGCCCTGGTGTGAAGCAATATCCTCGGCACATTGCCATGCATCACCTCCGCG
>JBBRMF010000346.1:0-4947 GCA_038230975.1 Tepidisphaerales bacterium | reverse complement strand
GTAATTGTCACTGTCTGACACTGTCTGACTATTAAACCTGCGTTTTGAGCGGAAATAACGAGATTTCTACGCTGAATAGAGATCTCTGCCAACAGTATGGCAATGTAAGCAAATGTGTCGGCCCGTAGCGAGCGAAGAATACATTCGAAGAAATCACGGACGAGCCGCCCATGCCACCATTTCTTTCCAATAGGAGCATCGCTATGAAAAATTCCTACACCCGTCGTCAGTTTGTAAAAAGTGGTATTGCCAGCACCGCACTTTTGGCTACCGAAACACTCCGGCCTCGAATGACCGCAGCCGACGTTTCTGAACAGCCGATTCGTCGCGTGGCGGCAAATGATAAAGTGAATGTGGCCGTGGTTGGTGCCGGGGGTCGGGGCGCCGACAACCTCGCAGACTTAAGTCGCACGGACGTGAACATCGTCGCGCTCTGCGATTGCGATGAACGTCGGGCCGCATTTGCGTTCGGCAAGTACCCAGCCGCCCGGCGCTATTCCGACTGGCGTAAATTGCTGGAAGATGAAAAGACATTCGACGCGGTCCTCGTTGCCACGCCAGACCACAATCATGCGATCATTTCGATTTCGGCGATGAAACTTGGAAAGCACGTCTACTGTGAAAAACCGCTCGCCCACTCGGTCTGGGAAGTCCGCCAGATGGCCAAAGTCGCCAAAGAAATGAAAGTCGCCACGCAGATGGGAACGCAAGGCCATGCGTATGAAGGGACACGTCGGGCGGTGGAAGTGATTCGTTCCGGCGCAATTGGTGACGTACGAGAACTCCACGTCTGGACGGATCGACCCAATAAGTGGTGGCCTCAAGGCGTTGATCGACCTGTTGGAGAAGTCCCCGTTCCGAAAGGACTGGATTGGGATGTATGGCTCGGGCCAGCGGCATGGCGGCCTTATCATCCGGCTTACGTACCTTTTAAATGGCGAGGGTTTTGGGACTTTGGAACCGGGGCCATCGGGGATATGGGTGTACATAATCTCGATACCGCATTCTGGGCGTTGGAACTGACGACTCCCACGTCCGTAAAAATCCGCGATTGCTCGCCGGCGTTCAGCGAACAGTCCGCGAAGGAGACCGCTCCACTTTGGAGCATTCTGGATATTCAGTTCCCGGCACGCGGCGATAAACCACCTGTGAAACTGACCTGGTACGACGGTGGAAAATTGCCGCCTTCAGAGTTGTTTCAGGGCGAGCCGATTCCGAATAAGGATGGAGGCTCTCTCGTCATCGGTTCAAAGGGGACATTGCTCACGCACACCTGGCACGGTGGTGAAAACGAAAAAGACATGTTCACGCTATTGCCACGCAAAGCGTTCCAAGACTATGTACTGCCGAAGCAAAGCATCCCGCGCGTGATGAGCCATCACCATGAATGGGTGGATGCGTGTCGAGGTCGAGGGACAACCTTGTCGAACTTTGGTTACGCCTCCGTGCTGACAGAATCGTTGCTCATCGGCAATCTCGCGCTGCGCGTCGGAAAAGATGTTGAATGGAATGCCAATAGCATGAGCGCCACCAATTGCCCGGAGGCCGAACGCTTTATTCGCCCGCAGTTCCGGGAAAAATGGACGCTCTAAATTTTCGCTGAGATGCATCATCAGAGTTTCATGCCAGTAGCATTGCTCGCGCGCGCCGCTGCCACTACAATCCCAACCATGCGCAAGCTGCTGACCTCCCTGACGATCTCCGCCGCAATTACGGGTTCGGTTTTCGCGGCTGAACCTTCCACCACGACCGCTCCGGCCACACAACCCTGGGTGGGTGAGCTGCGCAGTGGGAAGTATTGGGAGGCGGTGAAAGCTCCGGCCACACAACAGATCATCAACGATGAAACACTGGATCACGTAGAGCAACTGATTTCCAGTGGACAGTACCTGGCCGCGAAACGGCAGGCGGTCCAATGGGTGAAGACGCACAAAAATTCTCCCATCCGAGACCGAGGGTTATTCCTGCTGGCTCAGGCGAATTACCATTACGGCGACCGCATCGAATCATTTTATGAATTCGACGAGCTGCTGGATCTGTATCCGGATAGCACTCTGTTCAATGCCACGCTGCAACGCCAATATGAGATCGCCGATGCCTACCTCGGTGGGTATAAGCGCCGATTTCTAGGCGTGCCGATGTTTGGGGCCGAAGATGAAGCGGTTGAAATGCTCTATCGCATTCAACAACGTTCGCCCGGATCACCTCTGGCCGAAAAAGCTCTGCTTCGAACCGGCGATTATTACTATAAAACGTCGGATTTCGATCTGGCTGCGGATGTTTACGCGGCATTTGTCAAGAACTACAGCCGAAGCCCGGAAGTGCCGCGCGTGCGATTGCGGCAGGCTTTTTCGTACTATGCACAGTTCCGGGGTTTGAAATTTGACGCCACCCCGATCATCGATGCTCGGGAGCAACTGGCAGGCATCCTTGCGGTTTATCCGAAACTCGCCGAAGAAGAGAATTTAGCGCCGGTGATCGAGCGGATCGATGAAACGTTCGCCCGGAAGATTTATCAGACCGGTGATTTCTACCGGCGTACCGATGAACCGAGGGCGGCCGTGTATACCTGGCGCTACTTGATTCAAGCCTATCCCAACTCCAACGAAGCGGCTTTAGCCAAACGAGAACTGACGAAGTTTCCTAAATCGGTATTAAGTGACTCAATGCCTCCGGCCGGGACTGGATACGCGCCCACCACGGCACCCAGCGCGGACTCGCGATGAGGAACAGATTTCCAGTCGAACAACCATTAACATGATGCAAGCCCCGAATCGCAATACTCGAAGTTATTTGGAGCAGACCCTGGTGATCGCGCTTGGCCTGCTGGCATTTGCGGGGTGCGGGTATGAGCATCCCGGCCACTATGACGCGACGCCTAAGAATGGATATCAATGGCATTCCCTCTACCGCGAAGATGTGCAGACCGTGGCGATCCCAATTTTCGGGAGCCGTGATTTCCGCCGAAATGTGGAATTCAAACTTTCCAAGGCGGTGATTTCCCAGCTAGAGGCACACTCTCCTTACAAGGTAGTGGATCGAGATCACGCCGACACGATCCTGGAAGGCGAGATTTCGAAAGTAGATGTCACCAATCTCAGCCAATCATACACCGTTGGAGTTCCACAGGAACAACTGATGACCGTGACCGTCAACTTCGTGTGGAAGGATTTGCGATCCGGGCGAATCCTGATGGAACGAAAGAACTTTCAGCAAACTGCATCGTTTTATCCAACACTTGGCGAAGGTGAATTTGTCGGTTCGCAGCAGGCCGTGGAAAAACTTGCTTTAGGAATTGTGCAGGAAATGCAGGCGGATTGGTAAATAAATATGGGCCCTTTCTGACGATTATTCCAATTTGACCCGTCCGGGGAGGTGGAAAAGCAGTGCCTTCCTCCCTTATCATGTTCGGACTGAGTGGTGCGATGGGTCCGTGTCGGCTGTGACGCCGCATTCCTTTATCGCCGATAATGACTTGTACGCTCCTCCGGTTTCCAACCGTGAAGCTGAGCATCGAGAAAACGTTTCTTCAGGAACCGTTCCTATGGCAGAACAGCGCCCCGATCGTACCCCACGTAAGAACGGCCGTCCCACTCCTGGTGTCGGTCCCAACGGTGGAGGTCTAAAACTTGGCCGTGGACTCTTCGGGTGGATTCTCTTCATCGCGGTCGCGGTGATCCTTTTCATCTTCTTCACCAACAGAGGCCGCAGCAGTATCAATGTGGATATCAGTGAACTGCAGACGCAGTTTGTAAATAAGAATGTGGAAGTCATCACCCTCGACGGCGATACTCTGCGCGGTAAATTCCGCAACCCCGTTCCCCTGGCGGGCGTCAGCAAAGTGGAGATGTTCCGCACCGAAGTTCCCACGGGCTCGCAACCGTGGGATGTCTGCAAATGGGTTCTCGAAAACAACACGCTAAGTGCCGCCAGCGTGAAAGTCGAAAATAGCGGCAGCGTCATCACGTCGTTGATCGTGCCGTTCATTCCCTATCTCATAATTTTTGGCGTCATCTGGTTCTTCGTGATCCGCCAGCTTCGAAGTGGGTCTGGCGCCGGTGGCATGCTCGGAAATTTCGGTCGCAGTAAGCATCGGATCACGAGCAAGGAACACACGAATGTGACCTTCGACGATGTCGCCGGTATCGAAGAAGCCAAAGACGAAGTCATGGAAATCGTCGAGTTTTTGAAGAACCCGAAGAAGTTCCAGCGGCTGGGTGGCCGTATTCCGCGCGGTGTGCTGCTCGTCGGTGAACCTGGAACCGGTAAGACATTGCTCGCCAAGGCGATTGCCGGCGAAGCAGACGTTCCATTCTTCTCGATTTCCGGATCGGATTTCGTTGAGATGTTTGTGGGTGTCGGTGCCAGCCGAGTGCGAGATCTTTTTAAACAAGCCAAAGACAACAGCCCGTGCATTATCTTCCTGGATGAAATTGATGCCGTCGGCCGCCGTCGAGGTTCAGGTTTCTCAAGCGGTGGTCATGACGAACGCGAACAGACACTCAACGCGATCCTCGTTGAAATGGACGGCTTTGAGACCAATGAGCAAGTCATCGTCTGTGCCGCCACAAACCGTGTCGACGTGCTTGATCCGGCTTTGACGCGCCCCGGTCGATTCGATCGTCAGATCTATGTTCCGCTGCCTGATGTGAAGGGCCGCATGGAGATTCTGAAGGTCCATAGCCGCAAGGTAAAGCTCGGGCCGAAGGTCGATGACATCGATCTGAACTTGGAAGAGTTTGCGGCCAAGGTGAACTCCGACTTGGTCGGAAAGGTCGTGAACCTGGCCAGTCGCACGGCGCGTTTCGTGCCGGAGCTCTCTCTTGCGTATCCGGATGATGGAGGCCTGTTTGCCGCCGCAGCTGCCGCGGGTGACGAAATCGCGGACGCGTATGAGAGCTGCGACTTTGCGCGCGCGATGCGGACGATCATGGCGCTGGCCGATCG
>JBBRMF010000345.1:0-4989 GCA_038230975.1 Tepidisphaerales bacterium | reverse complement strand
GTTCGAGATTGAGTCCTCGCTCGAACCCAAATCAGGCATGACCATCAGGGGTGCGGGCATGGATAAAACCATCATCACTCACATCGCCGCCTGGAAGCCTTCCACCCAGACTCTGCCCGACCCGGAAATGACCACCAAAGGCTTCGACACCCGTGCTTATCTGGTCCGTCTCCCCGACAACACCCACAACGTCACGCTTTCCGATCTCACCCTGCGCGGCCCGCAACTTCACGGTGCCATCTACGGACTCGGCAATCACAACCTTCACCTCCATCACTTGCGAATTCAGGATTTTCTGTGGAGCGGTATCCGCACCTTTTCATTGAAGGGTGCCAAAATTCATGACTGCGAATTCATCAACGCCGGCGGCCGTTGGGACAAAGGCAAGCCAGGCGTCAAAGGCGGTATTACTGGTGGCGCAATCTTCTCGATCTGGATGGGCGATTGCGAGATAGCCGACAACCGATTCCTACGCACTCAGATGGAGCCCGCCCGCGAGTTCTACGGGATCAAAGGCCGCCAGGGGCAACGCTGCCATATCCATCACAATACGATCCACGCGAACTTCTCAATGGAGTTCCCGTTTGAGAGCGACGAAGATATGGAGATTGATCACAACGTCTGCCTGGGCACCCTTTCCATCCCCAAATACGCCGGTGGCTCCGTCCCCAAAAGTGGAAGCACGTTCCACATCCACCATAACTGGATGCGCGATGGCTACTCCTTCGAGTTCGTCCGAAACGGTGTTGAAATCGACCACAACCTCTTCGACTTCGATCTGGCCAACGACGGATCAAACCTCATCTCCAGCTTTGGAAATGCCCCCGCGAAAGGCCCTGCCAGCTTCCATGACAACCTGGTCAACAACCCTGGGCGCGGCGTCATCTGGATCAATGAGATCTTCAATCACCTGGAAGTTCGCAACAACCACATCATCACCCGAACCACTCCCACCCCACGACTGGACGGACTTTTCGGCTTCAACCCCGGCTGCGATTTCAAAACCATCACCCTCAAAGACAACATCATCGAATGCATCGGCCAACCCCGCCCCCTGCTCCGCTCCAAAGAAAGCTACAACGCCATCATCCAGGGCAACGCCCTCACCAATGTCTCCGACACCGAGCGATTCGACAAACAACAACCGAATCCCCACGCCGGCCCCGATGAAATCCTCAAATTTAACTGCGGCGTCCATGGCGAATCCACCGTCGACCAATGGAAAACCCAAACCACGCATAAATGAACGCCTTGAATTTGTAACATCCGCACGGAGCTTGAGAATCAGTTCCTGGCACGGCGCTTCCAGAACGCAAATTTTCGCCTGCAACGCCGTCACCGTTGATTGCAGTTGCAGAATGATCGGGTCGAGTTCTGCGCACCGCGCACACTCAGAAGAAATAACCGGCAAAGATTCGCTCACGCCTGCTTTATTGGACCATCCACTACGGTTTCAACAGAATGTGTCTGAAGGGTTACAATCGATCAAAGAGAAATCTTCTTTTATTGCTGCAACGAGAGTGGGATTGTGGAGGAAACAGTGTTTCTTGATGGGGGAACGCCTTGGTTTCCGAGCCATGCAGCGAGCGCACCGGCCGTTAACGAGACGAGCAAAATTGCGGCTGCAGTCCAGGCGAGGGATGGGAATGTGGAAACGGTTTTTATTTTTAACATGCCCCGTACCCCACTGACCATCGTCATCTTGCTCAATTCTGTCGAAAGGGAGACGGGCAACGCCTGCAGGCCATTGTCATGTAGTAACCCGATGAGCATCAGCGGGGATAACGCAA
Source organism: Tepidisphaerales bacterium (assembly GCA_038230975.1). Taxonomy (GTDB): domain Bacteria; phylum Planctomycetota; class Phycisphaerae; order Tepidisphaerales; family Tepidisphaeraceae; genus JANXVV01. The sequence goes on along the minus strand of JBBRMF010000345.1, from coordinate 3,199 downwards.
AACCACCGTCACGCAATTTGAGTTGAAGGGCTTGAGAAGCGGAACGAATGCGGCGAGACATCGTCGCGTTCGAGACCTTTGCCGCGCTCGCCATTTCATTTTGCGGGCGACCCTGTAGGAAATGAGCGATTAAAAGAAGGCGATCCTCTTCGGAAAGTTGCGCCATCGCCTCATCGATTTTGGGTGATTTATCGGCCCAACTGGACACCTCCCGGACCGAATCCTCCCGGATTTGGACCCTTTCCTCGGCGTATTCCTGCTCGCGTCGTCGGCGGGCTGATTCGCTCCGCAGGGAATCAACCGCGAGATTTGTCGCGGCCGTATGCAACCAGGCTCCCAGTGACTGGGAGACGGCGTCTGGGCGTTTCATCAGCCGATAGAATGTTTCCTGTGCAGCATCTTCGGCGCGGGCTGAATCGTGTAGAACCCGATGGCACGTAGCGAATACCACCCCGGCATACCGGCGAACGATTTCCGAAAACGCAGCAGCGTCACCGGCTTTTGCAAACCGATGAAGCAATGACAGGTCGGTCTCGAGGTTCAATATACCGCTCATTGGGTCCACACCCTATAAGACGGAGACAACGCCGGGCTTTTTCAAAGATTTACCGATTATTCCAGTCAACTTTCGCTGATCACGGTCGTTTTGTGCTCGTTCAAATAATTCCAGGTTTTTTCCGCATCCGTGCCGGTCACTACAAAATGGCCAGTATCTCTCGGGCCTTTGCCAGTGATGAAGATGACGACCTCGTCGCCAGCTTGCGATCGGGCGACGGCGCAAATCTGTTCCACATTGATGATCAAACGCCCGATACGAAGGAATTCTGCCATTATAGTTCTCCAAAAACAAATACATGCTCGACCGATGTTACCGTAGGGAATTGATGACCATTCCCGTCGCCAGCTTGGGGAAAAAGTACGTGCTTTTCTGCGGCATTACCTCATGGTGCTTCCCGAGTTCTTCAAGGGAATGCAATGGGGTTGATTGAAGCAGCAAGGCGATCTGATAGTTGCTGCCGTCCACCTGGTTTACAATCGTCCGGGCGTCGGCGGTGTAGCCTTTGGTGACTTCCTTGCCCTCGGTAAAACTCGGTTGAATTACTTCTTCGAGCAGATAACGCTGCAAAATCGCCACGTCCAACCGCCGCCAACCTTCGCTCTGCGCAGGCTCCAGCTTTTCCAGCACGTCGATGTTCTTGAGTCTCAGTTCGAATAGTCGCCTGGTTCGTCCATCATACACCGCAAACGTGTGAGCCGGTTTTTTCGGCAGGTATTCTTCAGCCCAATGGGCGACCATTTCGGGAGCGAGCATAGTATCGGTTATTTCCGCATGATCACCGAGAGCTGCCTTAAAGGCGTCGATGTCGAACCAATCCAGCCCGCCGATCAATCGGTGCGTTGGCTGGATCAGCAGCCCGTCATCCTGCATTGCGATCAGTACAAATAAGCAGAAATTAGCCGGGTGATTCGTCGGAAGCGGCCCACCGTTCTGCTCTTCCATTTCCTTTTGATAGGCCAGCGCGGTGGTGTACCTGTGATGGCCATCGGCAATGTAAACCGGCTTGGTTCCCATGCGGTCGATCACCTGATTTTCGACCTCGCTGTCCGTAACGGACCAAAGCTCATTTTTTACACCGTCCAGCGTGGCGGTCAGTTCCGGACGCCCGAGGTTCTCGTAAAGCAACCCCGCCACATCTTTCCGCGGATCGCTATACAACCCGAAAATCGGTGATAACTGGCAACGCGTGGCCCGCATCAGCGCGAATCGATCTTCAATGGCTCCCTTATAAGTCTTTTCGTGCGGAACAACCTGCCCCTGACCGAAAGGCGATAGTCGTACCAGTGCATAGAACCCTTTGCGGTGGTGGACCCGACCGTGCAGCTCATAGGTTTGCTGATACGGATAAAACGCCGCGCGTGCGTCCTGAATCAATACTCCGCGATTGAGCCAGGCTTCGAGCGTCAGATTGGCTGATTCGTATTTTTCCGCAGGTCCGGCTGCCTTCGGGGGTAAATGAGGCAAATCAATGCTCACGATGTTGTGCGGGTCTTTTGCCTGTAACGCCGCCTTCGATACCTCATCCTGTACGTCAAAGGGCGGAGCAATCAGATTCGAGACATCAAATCCGTCTCGACGAGAAAAATGAATCGCATTAAACGGACGAAGGTGCGCCAATGGGCCTCCAAAAACAAGTTAGACATGGAGAATAAGCGGTGGGGGGGAAAGATCAAGGTGCGTTTTAATTCGCAGGTCAGATCGTGCTTTACAATCGTGCGCCTTTGAGATTTCAACTCCGGTCGTTAAAGTCGCCGCCGCGAGGTTGGAGCGATGAATGGGAGTCGGTATGCGCAAGTTGATGCGACAATGGACATGGCTGGTGATCGGCGCTTTTTCCGCCGCGCTCTCCGGAGGTGTGCGGGCCGAAATGCCGGTGTATAAGCTGTCATTATTGCCAGAGGACGAAAGCGTGTATGCCCCGCCCACTCTGCCGCGAGAAGATCAGGGAATTAACCAGGGCGGGGTGAACCTTGATCTGAAGTTCACCTTCTACAGCGACTACATTTACCGGGGTATCAACCACACGAAATTCCCAGGTCGAACGTCAAGCCCGGATTTTCAGGTTGAAGGCACTGTCTATTTTAACACCGGCAAGCTGCCCCATCCTTTTTTCGGCGTATTTACGAACGTCTACAACGACGATCCCGTTTCGCGTTTTCAGGAAATTCGGCCCTTCGGTGGATTTGAATGGACGATCCGACCTTTTACGATCGACGCCGGGGTGAACAGCTATATCTACCCGGAGCGGGAAAAACTAAACACTTCCGAGGCATTTGCGAAGCTGACGTTCGATGATTCCATTCTCTTTCGCACCGAACGGCCGCTCTTTTCGCCGTATATCTACGGGGCGTACGACTACACCTTGAACAATGGCACTTATGCGGAAGCGGGCATCAAGCACGACTTTGTGATTGAAGACACTGGGCTAACGTTGACCGTTTTCGGCGACATCGCCTACATCAACGGGATCAAGCAGGTCTTCATATTCACCAATGCGAAGCGAACCGGCCTGCAGCATTACGACGTCGGACTGATTGCGTCCTACTCGCTCAATAACCTGTTCAAATTCTCACGGCGATACGGAGATGTGACGCTGAACGGATACCTCAATTACACCGACGGTATCAATCGCAATGTGCT
>JBBRMF010000344.1:0-5007 GCA_038230975.1 Tepidisphaerales bacterium | reverse complement strand
GTCCCCTGGGCAACAGCTTTGCATTGCCGCCGACAGATGGGCAGGCGCTGCTGGTCGGTGGCGGTGTGGGCATTCCGCCGATGCTCTATCTGGCTGAGAAACTTGTCGGCCGCGATGCCGTCGCATTTTGCGGGGCACTTACCCTCGATCTGCTGCCGTTGACTATCGTGGAAGGTTCCACAAACCCCGGTGAGGATTCTTTCAGTCCGCAGTTAAACATAACTGATTTTGCGCGTCATGGTGTTCGTTCCGTCATCTCGACTGATGATGCCTCGTATGGCTTCTGCGGGTTCGTCACGCAGGCACTGGAAAAGTATTTGGACGATCCAGGCAACGGCCAAACCAAACACATCATCTACACCTGTGGCCCGGAGCCGATGATGAAGCGCGTCGCCGATATCGCCGCCGCGCGCGGTATCGAATGCCAGATCGCCGTTGAACGCGCGATGGCGTGCGGCATGGGCACCTGCCAATCCTGCTGCATCCGCCTCAAACGCGATGAAGCCCGCGATGGAAGCGCGTTCGCCGGCAAAGACTGGATCTATAAACTCGCCTGCACCGATGGCCCTGTCTTCAAAGGGTCGGATTTACTTTGGTAGGTGTTGGTCAGTTGTCAGTTGGAAGACAGCGGATATGCTGTACGGTTTACAATGGACCACTGACTACTGACGACGGACAAATCAAAAATGACAACCATCGGCATGCACTACGACGTTATCCCCGGCAAAGAAGAGGAATTTGAAAAAGGTTTCCTCGGTGTGATTGAACATCTGAAGACGGTCGCCGGACACACCGAATCCCACATGTACGAAGATGTGGCTTCCGTCGGCGCATACGTGATTCTCAGCCAATGGGAGACGAAAGAAGCATTCGACGCTTTCATGAAAAGCGAAGCGTTTCTGAAAGTAGTCGCCTGGGGCAAAGCAGAAATGCTGCGTGGCCGGCCGCGACATAAGGTGTATACGAACGCCTAGTGTTATTCGATATCGCCCGGCGTTTACGCCGGTTCTTTTTTTTCGAGCTTTCCGAAGAAAGAACCGGTGTAAACACCGAGCTATACCAAATTCAAATGCATCGCCGTTTTCGACGCAGGAGCATCCCCACACTTCCGATCAACAATAGCCCGGTGGTGGGTTCTGGAGTCGCAACGATGGATTGAATTTGGCTGGCATAAGTGGCCAGATCGGCGGCTTCGGTACCGTTGCCGTACAGCGCCGTGCCTGCGGGCTGGTTCGCAAATGTGGCTTGATACAGCAAGATGCCCAGCAGTGTATTGGGGGAGGCAGACGAGAATAACGCGCCACCGGAATCACCGCTGACGCCAATCGCCTCATTGGAAGTGGCGTTATTGTTTGGGGACTGAAATATCGACAAGTTGACGGTGGTGAAGCTGTTGTTTGCCGTGTTGTTGACGACTTGCGTGTCAGTATTTGCGGAAATGGCGCTGGTCGTGGTGGTTCCCCATCGCTTGCTGACCAGATTGAACGAGTTGCCGTTCGGATCGAACTTATAACCTGAGAAAGTGCCATTCGAAGCGACTTCATTGAAATTTGAATCGTATTGCACCGGCGCGCCGCGATTGACACCGATTCCCGCGATTGTCACACCGGTCCCGTGAGGGGTCGTAACGGACGGAAGTGTCAATGACGGCAAGCCTGGATCGGTCAGTGTTCGGATCAGCACCAAGTCGGTGGCGGTGCTATCGGGATTGGTCAAACGGTGATATCCCGTCGCACTGGTATCTAACTGATAGGTCGTGCCAAGGCTTGGAAAGCCATCATTCGGAGAGTGGGTATCCGTGTAAAATGTAATTGAGTTGTGGAAAACCGGATCGAGATGTGCGGCCGTCAGAACCCAACCGTTGCCCAGATAAACGCCCGTGCCGATCGAAAGTTTTCCGACGTTATACCATCCGGGGGTATTCGGGGGCTGGGTCGTATTTTGCGTGCCCAAGCCCGGACCTATGAGAACGGCTTGCGCATTCGCCACAAAAAACAATGAAGCGACAGCGACAACTTCAAGAGATCGTTTCAAAAACGTCATCAGCCCTCCGAAGGCGTAAATGGATCACTGCCGATTCAGGTTCGCGAACTCAAATATCATTTAGTGCAAGAAGCCCTCAAGCACTTAGAATATCAGGTTACCCCACAAATTGCAGGCGTCGTATTACGAAGTGATAAAGCGGACATTTACGCAGGGAAGAATTGTAAGAATGGGGGAAATATGTCGATCAGGTATGAAATTCGTTGCGTCCCGCCGTCAAAATTCTTTTTCCGCCTGTGGGGTTTAAGAATTCTGCCGTCATCCCTTCGGGAACGTCGATGCGTACCGCCAACTGATCGTCGCCACTCTTTTCCCATTCCACGCGGACCGGTCCCATCGGCGAAGGAACAATACCGCGGGCAAAATCCAGATCACCCGGATCAGGTGCAATCACAATCTTGATCCAACCGGGTTCTACCGGGACAACCCCCAGCAATTGCTGAGACATTATATAAAGCGGTGAAGCCGACCAGGCGTGGCAAAGGCTTCCCGTGGGCTCCCAGAATTCCCAGAATGTAGTTGCGCCACGATCCAGCATCGCTCCCCATTTCGTCCGAATGATTTCCTTCGCTTCCTTCCGAAGTCCGGCTTTGATGAGCGCCTCAATGATGTAGGCATAGAAAAAGGGAGATGCCGTGACGATTTTACTTCGCCGCGCCAGCGAAGGTTTGAGTAAGATATCGCGGGCGATTTTTTCGTGTGCTTCGGGCCTGAGATTCAAAAGAATTGCCAGTGCATTCGCATGTTGAGAGATCTGTTCGACTGGCCCGTTGGTCACCGGGTCAAATCCATCGCGAAATACTTTGCCGGCCTCGTCCCAAAAATGGGTGTCGATACTAATCGCCAGCGCTTCGGCCGACGCGGTGTACTTTTGTTCTCCCGCCGAATCGCCCGCAACCAGGCAGAGTTGGATTGCGTGTCGGAGCGCCTGCAGGTACATCAGATTTAATGTCGCGCTGTAGTCTGCCTTGCGGACGGTGGCCCAATCCAGAAAGACCCAGAATGCACCGAAATTTCCGATCAATCGATTCCTGGATTCATGGCGATTAAAAAAATCGAAGAGTCGGTGCATCGCCGGAAGGCAATCTTTGACAACGTCGGTTCGACCCGTATGAAAATAGTGCTCCCAAAGTGAACTCACCCAGGTCATCATGAAATCCGGCAGACGATGCCCGGGAATGTCGGCTGGTGGGTGGGCATGCAGGGTACCGTCCACCGATTGCGACTGCGCCATCTGACGGATGCCGCGCTCGAGCAACGAGCTATCACCAAACGCGTATTGTGTGACCAGCGCCTGCACATGCGCATCTCCCCACCACTGCGCCTGTTCGCGCGCCGGGCAATCCACAAAAGCATCGAAGAGGCAATTCAGTTGCGTCTGCTTCGCGACGCGCCAGATCTGATTGAGCCGATCGTCGCTGCACTCAAATGACCCAATCTCCTGAACCCCAGATTGTATTTGCCGTAACCCGACGTAACGCATTTTCAGCGGTTGCCGGATGTTCCGGAATACCAGCGTCGCGTACCTCACTCCGATGTACTGAAACGATTCCCAGCGCTGTGCGCCCGCCCGGCAGCGGTAGCGAAACGCGGTGGCTTCTTCGCACGTGCCGGTATTCGTGGGGGAGTTGTGCAGCAGGGGGGCATCATTTTTGTCGAGGTCTTCGGTGAAGAGGACATCGATAATCTCATCGCCGGCCGCATCGGCAATATCGAGCATGATGTGTCCCGTGCGATACGTGCCTAGATCCAGCACGGCCATGATAAATTCTGCGTCGTTCGGCGGCGCGACAAGCGTGACCTCCGCATCATCGACCAGCATGGCCTGCGGTTTCTCCAGAAGGTTCTTTTCTTTCTTTCGTGGCTCCTGTTGTGGAAAATGATAAACATCTGGAGCAATCTTGTAACCGCGCCCGTTCTCACCTTTGAATTGAGCGGTGACTGCCGTGAAGTTTTCGATTCGATCGACCAGTATAGGAATCCCGCGCGGTTCCATGTCCAGCCAGGGATGACATCCCGCCGGTCCGGCAACCCACGACTCGGCCCAGCCGTCTTCTGCCGTAGCCGCGTAATCCAATTCCATCCAACGGGCGGGGTCTGCGTCGGCGTCGAAGTGTTCCTGGAATCCCATTTGAACGCTCAGCCGGGCAGCGTCTTTACGCCAACCCAATGCCTCCCGACAAAGCCAGCCGGCGGGGGTGTGCAGATCGATGGATTCTCCCTCCATCTCAATCTTACCCTCCAGCAGGAACCCACTGATGTCTCGATACTGGCTGAAAAAGGTTGGCACTCCGAATTGATGCACCACGGCGCAGACTACGTTGGGACCCACTTCCAGAAACTGTGAAAGATCGATCGTGTCGTAGCTCTGATGTTCCGGGAAAGATCGCGCCGGCCCCTGATGCACACGGCGGCCATTCACAAACAGGGTGTAACGCGCATCAGCCGAGATTCGCACCATCGCGCGGCGAGGTTCGGCAACCAAGGCAACGTTTCGCCGGAAATAGGCGTAGTAATTCCATGGCCGGGCCAGATGCTTACGCGTCCAGCACCACTGCGCTTTCCAAAGCCCCTTTTGCTCAAATTCATCAGTCAATGCAGTTTCCTTGTTTTCCCGGGTCAACCGGAATAATGTACAGGAGTCCTCCAGGAAACAAAATGCCCCATGTAGCCCTCTTCATCACTTGCCTGACCGACCAGTTCTATCCCCATGTCGGAATTGCCGTCACAAAAATCCTGGAGCATTACGGCTGCCAGGTTTCGTTCCCCAAAGCCCAAACCTGCTGCGGTCAGCCATTCTTCAACAACGGCTTTCACCCCGAGGCCAAAGAACTGGCCAAGAAGATGATCGAGGTTTTTGAGCCGTACGATTACATCGTCACCCCCAGCGGCTCTTGTTGCGCGATGGTCCGCGAGCACTTTCACCAGTTGCTGGATCACGACCACGCCTGGGAACATGGCATG
>JBBRMF010000343.1:0-5028 GCA_038230975.1 Tepidisphaerales bacterium | reverse complement strand
GGGATGTACCGAAGCTCGCGGTTTCGAGGCCCTCGCGGAGATGGATTCGCTGGAACTCTTGCTATTGCCATCGGCCTATCGCAGCTTGCCTGACAAAGATCTGGTCGCCATCGCATCCTTGCGCGGGCACAAGAACCTTCGTCAGATCGGTGCTGACATCATGGGTGGCATGGGATTCGGCGCGACCGGTTCAAGAGATGTGTTCTGGCGTGATTGGGACCGCGAGCAAACTTTCCTCCCGGCAATTCGTCAGAGAGGACTCAGTTTCTCGCTTGCGAAACTCCCGGATGGGACTTACGAGCTGCACGTTCTCGAACAGCCGTTCGGCGATCTATCAATTCTCAAAGGAGCACCCATTACTCGGCTTAACGTGCCGCAGTGTCAGATTTCCGACCTGACACCGCTTCGCGACTTGCCGTTGAAATATCTCAACGCGCCGTTCAATCCAATTACGGACCTAAGTCCGCTGCGGGGATCGAAGATCGAAACGCTGTACCTCACGGATACAAAAATCAGTGATATTTCCCCGTTGTTGAGTGTGCCACTCAAAGAATTGTATCTGGGAAGTTGCGGAAACTTGACGGATGTATCGATGCTTGCCCGGATTCCGACCCTTGAAAAAATTACCGTTCCATTATTCGCCTCGAACATAGAATCGCTACGAGCATTGCCAGGGCTGCAAATGCTGGCGTTTCAAACCAGTCCGGTCCCGCCGTTCATACCCAGTGATTCGGCATCTGAGTTCTGGAAAAAATACGCGCGTCTTACCTGGGTCAGCGCGCTAAACAAAGCCGGAATAAAAAGCGACGCTTCCCAGGACTCAGCTGGCATGTGGTCCGTCAACGTGTACTCGAAGGATTTTCACGATCTATCTGTTTTTAAAGGGGAAAATATTCGTGAGCTTGTTCTGAATTATACTTCCGTGACAGACTTATCGCCGTTGAAAGGAATGCCGTTAAGGTCGCTGAGCCTCGACGGGACGCCGGTTAAAGACCTGACTCCACTCGGTGATCTTTCCCTGCAAAAGCTGTCTCTTCGTGAAACCCGAATCACGGATTTATCGGTGTTGCATCAGAGCCCTCTGAGTTCGACGCTGGAAAAGCTTTGGTTGTATCGCACGAAGATCACGGATTTTTCACCCGTTGCCGATTGCAAAAACCTCACCGCATTTGACGCGACGGATACACCTCTGGCGAATCTAGAACCACTACGCGGTCGGAAACTGACCGAACTCTACATCAGTAGTACGAAAGTTAGCGACCTTTCCATTTTGGCGGACATGCCTTTGGAGCGCATATTTTTCGAGCGCTGCGACGTCACCGACGTGTCGCCGCTGGCAAAATGTAGCCATTTGAAGGTCATTCTTTTACCCAGTGCAGCTGAGAACGTGGATTCACTCAGGACGTTGACTTCGCTTGAACGAATCTCCCAAACCTACGACGGGAAGTATTCCGGGCCGTCCACTAGCGCATCGGAATTCTGGAAAGATTTCGACCAAAGCGGGTGGAGAGCCGCCTTACGTGAATCTGGACTCAAACCTCGGAGTGTCGATCGACTAAGCGATGGCACATGGGAAGTCGATCTGGAAGGCACGGCAATCACCGACCTCTCGGTATTGCGCGGGGCACCCATCAGCAAGCTCAGGCTCGGACGGACTTCGGTCATCGATCTTACTCCGCTCAAAGGAATGCCATTAAAGGAGCTTTGGTTATTCTGGTCGAAAGTTACAGATTTGAAACCTCTAGAGAACATGCCGCTTGAACATCTAAACCTTTCGGGAACGAAAGTCAGCGATCTGTCACCACTCAAGGGGATGCGTTTGACGACATTGAGGCTTCAAGATTGCACTGAAATGAAGGATATCTCACCCATTGTGGATCTAAAAACGCTTGTAACTCTGACGATTCCGCGAAACGCGGTGAACATTGAGTCACTTCGCCAACTGCCGAAACTTGCGCGTTTAAGCTACAGGGAAGATCCGTCCAACTACTACAATCCCGACAAAACCGCATCGGAGTTCTGGAAAGAATTCGACGCGGCCCAGAAAAAGTAGGAGAAGTTACGGGCTCTTCGGTTCACCCAGGAATTGCGCCCGGTCCGCCTTTTATCGGACGGCAGATTCAGACACCCTTTAATTCATTCCATTTTAACGATCCGTAGTTAAGCACGCGGTTCACGGACCCGACATTTCATAGAGAGTGATTGATGCGCGCAGCTGGCAAACGATTGGCGCGCCACATCATTTAAATGGAGATGGGAACCGTGCGCAATTCAAGTTTCAAAACCCGTTTCAAATCATTCGGCGAGCGTTTGTTTTCGCTCTGCTCACTGATCCTGCTCGTCTCGCTACTTCGGATCGACTTTGCCGCCGCCGCGCCGGTGATCGAGTTCTCTCAGGATGGGACCACGTTCCAACCGGTTGTGTTGCTCTCGTCGACGATGAAAGTATCGTCATATTACAGCTATAGTTCTCACGCTGGCCATCCGGCATTTGGTGTCGCTCGGGGCGTCGATACGGCTTGTTTATACTGGGACTCCACACACGATATATTGTCCCTGATCTTCATTTCCGGTGGACGGTCGAATGACCGCGCTTCCGGAACAGTGACGGTAAAAGGCCTGCCATTGGCCTCCCAATTGACATTAAGCGATGACGCCGGTGAGTTTAAGTATGCCAAACGTACCGGAACGCTTACCGGACACTTCGCCTACCAAAACTCGACCGATGGGTTCGTCATGAGCGGCCTGGAGACGGCGACGTTCGATGCGACCTTGAAGCTCTCCCATATCGTCGGGATTAAGTCTTTCCGACTCACGGTCGGTGACCCCAATTCAGGTGGCGCATTCCTGCCGTTGGATCTTCATCAACCGCTTTATCTTAGAAATACCGGCAGTGTGGGCACGGGCGGCGGGATACCGGTTGTCGGGGCAGGGGTTCCCGAACCGACAGGCCTGGGGCTGCTCGGAATCGTCACGGCATTGCTATTTAAACGTCCTCGCCGCGCCGCCCACTAATTTCCCGGGAACAATTTCCGGAAAAACCTGCTGAAGTTTGACGGGCATTCCCCATTCCTGGGCGATGACGACACTCCCTCCAAGGCCATAAAAAAACGATTCAAACCAACGTAACTCCAATTGGCGAGCCGCTCTGCCCGATATAAGATACAGCTTTGCATTTTTCGCACGCAACAGCGAACCGTACGCAGGAGTTGCTCATGGATCGGGTTACATTTCATCAGTTTAATTTCGCTTGGCACATCAGGACTTGGTTCGGCTGTGCCGCCATCGCGGGAATTCTGATTGGCCTGTCGATCGCCTGCGATGACAAGCGCGATCCGGTTCTAATTGGCATTCTCCCCACAACTTCACCGGCGACCGCACCGGTGGTTCTTCGCCCCACGACACAGCAACTTCTGGAAGCCAAGCGAAAAGAAATCGTGTTGGGCTCTTTTCCGTTGTCGCTGGAAGTGCCGCCAACCTGGAAGCTGACCGCCGAAGGCAGCGGAACATGGCTCGAAGGCGAATGCCCGAGCGGTGACATCCGCATCCACCTTTTTGCCCAGGGGGCGCAGATCAAAATCGCCGCCCTTTTGGCGATGGAAAAAAGGGCACGCGAGCAGGCGGCAACACAACCTGAAACTTTGGAAGTGGTGCCCTTGAAGCCAATCGGTGGACCTGCCCGAAAGATGGAACGCCGGGAGATCCTTCGCAATCTTGCCATCGTTCGAGATGGTGGGGTGACGGAGCATGTGGATCGCGTCGATTGGTCGATTATGGTCTTTGTTCCTAAGGACGATGGTTTCGACGTGGATGAATTGAATTTCTCCGGATTGCCCTTGGACGTGTATCAAAAAGATCGTGAATTCATCGAGCATATTCTTCGCTCGCTTCACTATGATGCGACCGGCGGCGCGCTGAAGTAGGCGGTTCTTGGCGGCTAAAGCAGCTACGCCACGCCGGTGAGTCGAGCACCATTTCAACATGAAAACCCGTCTTGCTCCTTCGCCGACCGGCGCGCTGCATCTGGGTAACGCGCGGACTTTTTTAATCAACTGGTTAGTGGCCCGGCAGCACGGGTGGAAAATCCTACTGCGGATCGAAGATCTTGACGGCCCGCGCATCAAATCAGGTGCGGATCGGCAGGCCATCGAAGATTTGCAATGGCTCGGGCTCAATTGGGATGAAGGCCCGATCTATCAATCCCCCCGCCAGGCAGAATATCAACGGGCGGTCAATCAGTTGCTCGCCGATGGTTCGGCTTACCCGTGCGTGTGCAGTCGCAAGGAAGTTGAGCAAGCCGCCAGCGCACCACATGCCGAGGATGGGGGAGCGGTGTATCCGGGAACATGCCGAGGGAAATTTGCGACGGTTGAATCGGCCCGTCGCGCGGCCGGGCGCGAACCTGCCATTCGGTTCCGCGTGCCGAATGAGCGCATCACCTGGCAAGACGCCTTTCGCGGTCCACAACAATGCGATGCCCAGAAGGAACTCGGTGATTTTGTGATCGCCAAGGCGGATGGAGTGGCCGCTTATCAATTGGCGGTCGTCGTCGACGACGCGGCTATGGGAATCACGCAGGTCATTCGAGGCGATGACCTGATCGACTCCACTCCTCGTCAAATTCTTTTGTATCGGGCACTAAGGCTTTCCGCAAAAATCCCAACCTATCGACATTTGCCTCTGGTGATCGGTGAAGACGGACGGCGTCTTGCCAAGCGACATGGCGATACCCGGCTCAGTATGTATCGAAAAATGGGCGTCTCCCCAAGACGCATGCTCGCATTTCTGGCGCGCTGGTGCGGGGTATCCAACGCCGGAGACCTATCGACAGTAGAGATTCTACACAACACGTTTGAACTGACCTCTTTGCCGAAAGAGCCGACGGTGTTCACCCGCGAAGATGATGCGTGGCTGACGCACGTTCGCTAAATGGATTCGCAGGATGTTTAATTAAATTTCAATCTCTCAGGTGCCACAGGTCGCGGTACTCCGAGACCTGTGAGTGCCTCACATGGTAGCACACAGGTC
>JBBRMF010000342.1:0-5043 GCA_038230975.1 Tepidisphaerales bacterium | reverse complement strand
TTCTTCATTCCTTCGACAATCGCCTTTTGATTGTCGCGATATCCCTTGGCTTTGTCTGGGTTCATCGGACTGTATCCGCCGTCATTCATTCCGAAACAGGTGGTCGCCACCGTGGGATGGAAGCGAAGCGCATCGTTTTCCATGCGGTTTTTAAAACCACCGGCCGTCTCCCCGCCCCAGCCAAACTGCATCGCCTTCAGGCCGGTGACGGGTTGGCACATCAATAAATACGCCTCGATATTGACCGAGTAATCCTTTTGCTCCGTGATGGAATCGCCGATCACCGCGACGAAATCATCGGGCTTGAGATTTTCGGCTTGTGAGAACAAAGGCGCGACTGCGGCAAATACCGCGAGGCAAATCTTCGGAACGAAACGTTTCATGGAAGGCTCCTGAGAAAAGGGTTGACGCGGATGTTAACGCGAAGTGAATGAGAGGCAAGTTTGTTCCTCGTGCCTTCGTGGTCAATCATCTTGGCTGTGGACCCAGGAGAAATCACTTCCCAGTTTCAATAACGTCACAGAATGGCGCGTTTCGCGTACAATCCGCCACTATGCGATCCCTGACGGATTATGATATCGAGAGCCTTGGCCAGGAACTGAGCGGATGGGGATTCAAACCTTCGCACGCCATCCGAATCCTTCAATCATTTTATGGAGCCCCCGGCGGTCGGGAACTGCACGAAGTTCTGGACCGCAATCTCGGCTTGACGCTTCAGGCCAAAATGTTGGAATCTCTCCGCACCCGCCAATCGCGGATCGATCATCGACACGAAAGCGCCGATGGCACGGTTAAATTACTCATCGGTTTGGATCGCGGCGGGGCGGTCGAGACGGTGTTGATGCCGTGGTATCATGCGGGCCGGGCGGCGGGATGCGTTTCATCGCAAATCGGTTGCGCCATGGGATGCGATTTCTGCGCCAGCACGCGGCGCGGATTGGAACGCAACTTGGAAGCTGGCGAGATCGTCGAGCAGTTTCTGCATCTGCGCCAGGTCGCAGCGGAAAAGGGTCGACGGCTTACGTCGCTGGTGTTCATGGGCATGGGTGAGCCGATGCACAATCTGGACAATGTGATCGCCGCCATCAAACGCATCGCGGCGAACGGATTGGGAATGCTCGGCTGGAAGCACATCACCGTTTCAACCGTCGGCATCATTCCAGGAATCGAACGGTTGACCGATGCGGACCTGAACGTACATCTGGCGATCTCATTGCATGCGCCGGACGATGCCACTCGGGAAAAAATCGTGCCGACGGGCAAGCGGTGGAAAGTCGCCGATATCATGGCGGCCGGTCGACGGTTCGAAGAACGGACCCGCCGTATTCCGACGATTGAGTACACCTTATTGGCCGGGGTGAATGATTCAGAAGAACAGGCGGTTTTACTGGCAGATTTGCTGGAAGGGTTTCGGGCTCATGTGAATTTGATTCCGTACAACTGGATCGGCCCCGGGTTAAGCGGTGCGATTTATCGCAAGCCCGATGAAGAAAAGATGAATCGGTTTCTTTCAATCCTTCGCGGTCGGCGCGTGGTGGCGCATTTCCGACGAACGCGCGGCGATGATGTGAACGCGGCGTGCGGGCAGTTGCGGGAGATGGCGCAGTCGATGGAATCTAGTCCTTCGTCGTCGCAACTGGTGCAACTTGCTTCAGCGATGCGATCTTCGACGTAGAGCAATAAGATCGCTGCGCTCTTGCTGATTCGATCAGAATACTGATCGAAATCGCGGCGTACCGCGAACATGGGCTGGAAGCCCATGCTACTGAAAATCGCTTTAAGTGGACACATTCAAACGAGTTGGCTATTCTCCGTATGCCAACATACACCACGAACGGAGTCTATCTTGCGAGAATTTATTACCCCGAACTGGCATGCGGTTTTGGTCCACGCTCCGCTTGGATTATTGAGCGCGGGCATCATCATCGAAATCTTCAGTTTTCTCTGGCGCAAAAGCAGCGTGCGAATGGCGGGTCGATGGATGATTCTCATCGGGGCGATCACCTCCGTGCCGGCACTCACCAGCGGGATCTATGCGTATCGGGATGCAATCAACCCGATGACGAATGTCAAAGATGTTGTGTTTCAGGACAAGTGGATTGACCTGCTCGATGGAAAACTCGTCGACCGCGCTTCGGCGGTCGCGGGCAAGGAAGTCAAGGAAATCACCGCCGGGCAAATGCTTGCCACCGATGCAGGCAAAGCGCTCTGGCATCACCTACTCTACAACTGCATCGGTGTCGGGATTATTTTCCTGGCGATCATTACCTTTATCGGCTGCTCAGACCTATGGCGGCGGCGGCTCTATTTTCCTTTGCTTGTAACACTTGTCGTTGGCAAGGGATTGTTGATCTGGGGTTCGCATTCCGGTGGAATTGCCGTGTACGAGCATGCAGTGGCGATCAAACCACCCACCCCCGTTTCGACGATTGCGCCCACGAAGGACGAGCAATTGAGCGCCGTGCTGCCCCCGGCACAACTACACATGACGCTGGCCGGCTGGGTGGTCGGGATGGCGTTTGTGGCGCTAGGGCTTTCCATCCGCGCGATCACCGAAGGCACGCCGACACCGGCATCAGAGGAGTCCTGGTTTGAAGGGGAACAACATCGCCCTGCCTCACCGACCGACACGGCGAGCGTGCGCCCGCATGGAGTCATCGCGACCGGCGCTGACACGCTGGTCGTCGAGAATCATGGCGACACAACTCCGCTCGGCGAAGCGCCTCGGCCAATCAAAGCTGAAATCGTGAGGCCGGTGGTCGTTTCATACGAGCCGATCGAGCCGGTCGCCACAGCACGCTATTGGCTATTGGCCACAGCGTTCGCGCTGGCCACCTCCGTTGCCGGCCTCTGGTTGATTAAGGTGTGGACCTGGCCGAACCTGCGCGAAATGCTCCGTGGCGAGAATCGGAATATGTATCACAGCATTCTCGGAACCAGCATCATCGTGCTGACGCTGGTCCTTGCGCTGGTGACGCGTATTGCCCGCCGCAGCAAGCTGGCACTCTCGTTGTTTTCAGTGCTGTTGTTCCTGGCGATCGGCCTGCAGATTTGGATCGGAGTGGTCTTGACCTTCGACGGCCCAAAATTCAGCCCTGCCAAGAAGGGAACGCCGGTTGGGCTCATCGACCCGTTCCGAATTAATGCCGAGAAGGAATGATTGGCCGCATCTTTTAATGTACTACGCACCGTTACTTCGACGGCTTCACGCTATCGACATCCAGGTGATACACCTCAACCAGCGTGCCTGAACCATCTCGCTTCATGTTCACATGCAGGGTGCCGACGACGTCGTAATACGTGGAATCGCCGCCCTCTATCTTTTTGCCCGGTGCCACCGTGGCAAAGACGCGCTCCTGCACTTTCGGGGGTCCGCCGAAGCAGCACTTGGCGATGGAATAGACCAGCGTAAATTCACTCAACCGGCCCGAGGCGGTCATCGAGTCATAGATCTCACCGCTCAACTGCACCTTCTGTCCATCCAACTCGCGATACTGTGTCGGAATATCCTTGAGCGTCGCGGTGGCCGGGTTCATCTCGAAGAATCCCATCGCCTTCAAATCCACTTCTTTATAGCTCCCGCGATTGTGAATGCCGTGCGTGAGCGTTTCGCTGACGAACGTATACAGCGGCCACCCCAGCAGAAACAGCACGATGCCCGCGAAGGCAATCGCGCGGAAGTTAATGCGTTCAGTGATCGGAGCTTTGATCGTGGTATCCATAGGGAAATTCACCTCGGGCGATTCAGGCGACCTCATTGCACAGGTTTCATGCTCTCGGCGTAAAGGTGATAAACTTCGATCACCTCGCCGTGGTCCTTTTTCATCGTGACCTGTAGCCGACCCATGACTTCATAATACCCGTACTTGTCAAAACGCAGCTTGGCACCCGGCGCGGCCGTCGCAAAAACTTTTTCCTGCACCTGTGGCAGACCGCTAAATCCACACTGGCAACTCTCGGAGTAGAGCAACTCAAAATCCGTGATATCCGGCCCGGATTGTTGAAAAGGTTTAACCAATCCGGTCAGCAATACTTTTTGCCCATCGAGCGCACGAAAAGCCGCAGGCACATCTCGCAGGGTCGCCGTTTTCGAGTCGAACTGAAAGAAGCCGATCGCCCGGAGATCGACTTCTTTATAACCACCGCGATCGTGGATGCCATGGGTAAAGGTTTCGGAGAAGTAGGTATACACCGGCCAGCCGCCCAGAAACAAAATGATCGAAACGAATGCGATCGCGCGGCAATTGACTCGCGCCACTCTCGGAGGATGTACGGCTATTTGCATCACGTTTCTCCTTGGCAGTGATCTTCCCGGATCGCAACCTAAGAGACCCCGGCGACACTTGCAGCCGCCGGACGTGTTCATCATCAATCGATCAACCGCATGCTTACTTCGGAGCCGGTTTCACGCTCGATGCGCTAATTTCAAAGATACTGATGATATACCCATCATCCTTTTTTTCTTCAACCTTCAGCGTTCCCTCGACGCTGATTTCATCGGCAAAATAGCTCACGGCCTTTCCCTTGGGACAATGCACAACCAGTGTATGCTGAATCTGCGGCGGTTGTCCAAAGCAACAGGCAAACAGGCTTGGCACGAGGGCGAATTCGCTGATGCTCTCGGCCTGATCGAGCGGGATCATGTAGCCGCGCGTTCGAAACTTATTACCGTTCAAGGCCTTGATATCCGCCGGGATATTCCCGCCCTTCTCGATGTCGTAATCAAAATTGCCAAGATCCTTGATGAGCAGCTCCGTCACCTGCCCCGGCTTGGGGGCGGGGATCGGCTTGCGCACCTCGGCCGTCGGCTGGCTGGCCGCCCGAACGGTCGTCGGACCGGCCGATGCAATCACCGGCTGAGCCTTGGCGATGTTCCGCTCACACACGCGGATCTGCTCCTGAATCGTCGCCAACCGATCCGGCTTATCTTTGACCTGTGCTTCGACCTGCTTCAGCAGCGAAAGTGCGAGCGACCATTGGCTGTTGGTCAACGCCGTTTGCGCCCTGATTTCCAACGCGCTCGCCCCGCTCGACTTGATCGCC
>JBBRMF010000341.1:0-5053 GCA_038230975.1 Tepidisphaerales bacterium | reverse complement strand
GCGAGCCGTGTCTAAGTAGCAGGTAGGGTGGGTGTGCGCATTCACCATTTTGCTCCGAGCCACCGGGAAGAGGGTGGGTGCGTACACTCACTCTCCTAGATCACTTTTCAGCTTGGTAGGTCGCTTAGGTGTCGGGGTGCCCCGGGGCGGCGTACTCGCCGACCTGTGCTTTTTTCAGTGAATGACACGCACAGGTCTCGGAGTACCGCGACCTGTGGCACCCGACCAAGTTGAAAAACGCTCTAGGCCGGTACACTTGGGCTTCAACCCGCCCCGCGAAAAAATAAATCGACGAACACTTTCCCGGCGACAAATGCGAGCTCTCACAGTATGATCATTTTCAACGGTTTAATTTACGTTCAGTAATGGTATAAGACGGGTAAATCCTCACGGTTGGGCCATGAGGATGTTTGTTAATCCAGGTTACGTCTCAGGAGGTTAGAGTGAAAGTTGCGTCAAAAGCGTTTTTCGTTTCCGCGCCAATTGCATCGGCCATGATCGGGTGCATCGCGACCGTCGCACAGGGCGGCGTGATCGATGTGCCAAACAACTCGTTCGAATCACCGACGGTTGCCCCTTACCCCGCACTGCTCACCGCTCCGCCTTGGAATATGAACGGCTACGGCACGGTGTATGAACCCTTCGGCCCCGGTACGGGTACCGTGGCGGCTGGAGTGGGGATCTTCACAAATCCATCTTCAGGAAGCGTCGGGCATCTTAACAATGTCGATGGCAGTCAATTGGCGTACTTATTCAACAACGACGGGAATTCGATCTCTCAGGGATTGGTGAATCCCGGAAATACGAATCAGGCCACGACATTCCAAGCAGGTCAGTCCTATACTCTGACGGTCGGAGCAGCTAACGCGACGGCCGCGCCCGGGCCGACCTCCAAGCTGTTCGTGGACCTCTACTACGTCGATGGAGATGGCAAGCACAATGTCGCCGAAACAGTACTTGATCCCTCAATGTTAAGCGGAACGCAAGTCGCGGATTTCTCGACTCTAGCAACCGGGCTATTGCTTGCGGGCGACGCGGCAGTGGGCAAGCAGATCAATGTTGGAATGTTTGCCTCCGGTCCCGGCGGTGGGGAATTTGACGTCGATAACGTTCGGGTCACCGAAGTGCCGGAACCGGCATCATTGGGATTGCTGGGCGTAGGCGCGGCTTCACTGTTCCTGCGTCGCCGCCGCGCGGAACAAGAGTAATGGATGGAGGCTCATGCAGGGTCTTCCGGTGATGGGTTCCAAGTCGCGACCGCAGATTCTTCGTCGCGGCTTTACGCTGGTGGAGCTGCTGGTGGTCATCGGTATCATCGCGCTGCTGATTGCCATTCTCCTGCCGGCGTTAGGCCGCGCCCGACGAACGGCACGTCGGACGGTCTGTTTGAGCAATCTGCGTCAGATAGGCATTGCCATTCATGACTATGCCAATGAGTACGGCGGGTCGATCCCCTATGGTCCGGACGCCCCGCCGTTCTCTCCTTTTAACTTCTATCCCGCCACCGGAAACACCACCAGCCTCATTTCACTCATGGACGGCAAGCCGGTTGCACTCGGTTTGATGCTGGACCGGCAGTTGGCGAATATCAAAAAGATCCTTTTTTGCCCGGACGTCGATCAGGACAGCTATGCCAGTTTGCAACTGTCGCTCGTGGGGGTGCGGCAGGCTCAATGCGACTACTACTATCGCCACGCTTCGGGAAATTCAGTCTTTACGCCTTCGGATACCCATCATCTCAAGATCGGCAGCCTGGGACTCAATTCAAATGGCTTCCCGATCCGCGCGCTGGCGCTGGATGTGAATTTTGTAACTCTGCCGGGGTTATCAGTTTACGGCATTTTCACGCGAACCTGCCATGGGGGTGACAGTGTCAATGTCCTGTTTACCGACGGCCATGTCGCCGCCAGCGATAATCGACAGAATGACTTCACCGTCAACGCACTCAGTAATGTCGAAGATTCATTCACAAAAATTCTCGGCGTGTTTGAAACCGCCGATCGACGATAGCGCTTTATATCAAAGAAAAGAAACGCATTCGCTTGAAGGTGAAAGGTCCGGCTAAGAACGTGTAAAGGATCTCAAAATAATCATCCGCTTTCTCATTGTTCAGCCATTTCGAGGTCCTAGAATGCAATCGAAGAGTCCACTCGGTGCAATCGCTTGATTCGTCTCATGTCTATCCCGCTGCACGGATTGATGGTTCTCAAAGATGACGGAGATTGTCATGAATAACGCTGTTCAACGCTTTCTAACCTCGCAACACAGTCCATTTGCAGCAAAGCCTTCATCGCGAAAGCCATCCCGAGCGTTCACGCTCGTTGAGTTACTGGTGGTCATAGGCATCATCGCTTTGCTGATTTCGATTTTGCTTCCTGCGTTGGGAAAGGCACGTAAGCAAGCAAACGCAGTTGCGTGTGCCGCCAACTTGCATTCGATGGGGCAGGCGCTGGTGATGTATACGAACGAGTACAAATATTATCCCGGTTGCCAAGCGGCCTTGGGAAATCCGGGTCCGAGCGGCACTGCCTTTGGAATCTGGGCCCCACGTCTGCGGAATGTCATGAATGGGAATCAAAAAGCGTTCTGGTGCCCGGAAACGGATTCTAGTTTTATGTGGAACGTCGGCGATAGAATCCCCCAGGCGCCTATCGCAACAAAAGAGCATGAGGGTTGGGGATACATCATTGGCGAAAGCGTGCTTCAAGTCGATAAGAAACAATTCTCCTACGGATATAATGACTGGGGTACTGTGGACCCTGGCGGCTCACCCTATTCTGGCTTAGGCGGGGACTGTTGGATGGGCTCACCGAAGAAATTCAAAGAAGCAAATCCAAGCGTGATCGCTCGCTCTGCTGAATGTATCGTGCTTTGTGATGTGATCGCTAAAATACCTCAATCTGGCGACTGGTTGATGAACGTCGATCCACGCGACCCGAACCAAAGTCCGGCTAAATTGCATTTTGGCGGCTCCAATGCTTTATACTGTGATGGCCATGTGGCGTGGTCGCTTCAAGATAACCTTGTCTGCTTCGATCCTAAAACTAAAGCACCAAAATCGGGCGCAAGCTACGATCGTGTCGCGAGATTGTGGAACACGGATAACAAGTCCCATTGATAGATTTGGATCGAATCGTTGTGGCGAAAATTAGAATGGTTTGATATCCGATTGGCATGTTTAACCGCATATGCTTGAAAATTTGATCACGTATATTTCCGAGAATCGCAAGCAAGTAGCCATTTTAGGAGGGAGCCTTGTCTGCCTGCTCATCCTGTATTTGAGTGTATTTCGACATTCATCGGCTGAGTATTTAGAACACCCCGAGGGCTATGAATTTGTCTGCCAGAATCCAGCTTGCAAAAATGAATTTACACTTTCAGTTTCCGATGCGCAGTCACTTCGGAAAAATCACCCCGGTGACCCCATCAAATGCCCCAAATGCGGCCAGTCCAATGTGCTGCCCAAAGGTTCCAAGCCTAAGCGACCTAACGGTTCGACATCCTCAGAACAGAACTCTCGTGTACCCGTTAGCCGGTAACTGAATGGATTGGAGTGCATCCAATCCCGGGTGACATTCATTCTCCATCAGCACCATCCTGATCCCTCGGATCCCCGGGCTGATAATCGGCGATATAGCTGAATGTCGTTCTGACCGCTTCCACAAACTCCATTCGTTCAATCAGGCAGATGCGGTTAGATTCGCAGCTTCCTTCGATGGCAGCCACATCTTCATTGACGTTGGTAATTCCGACACCGACCTCATTCAACTGCGTAACGATTTCGTCCAAACGCGTGGCGAAGGCTGATCGGATGACGATGGTGACATCCGACACGGATTGATCGCGATGATTCATAGGAACACTCCGAGAGAAGCGATGATCGAGTTGGCCAACGATCATTGGAAGATTCGACTAGATGATTCATATCACCAAATCATTCGGAATGCACGAAGATTACTGCAAGCATTTTGGGCGCGTTCTTCGCCGATCGTTCCGCCTTCGCCGTGCGAAGAGACCCATCGCACCCAGACCCAGCAGGGAGAGGGTTGTCGGTTCCGGCACGATCAACCCGGCCACCCCACCGGACAATTGACGGCTACCCGTGTAGTTGAACGTGAGCGTCAACGCGTTGGCCAGTGCGGCAGGATCCAAGTTCGGGGGCAGGATCATGCCGATGTCTGTGCCATCCGGCAGGTAGCCGTTGACCGCGGTCATGTTGATCTCGGAAGTACCCGTGATCGTCACACCAGATAGAGCCGTCTGGGCCGCCTGCGTCAGCTTACCGGCATCGAGAGCAAAGGCACCGCCCGAGGTCGCGATATCGATCAAGCTGAGGGCACGCGTTGTCGTGTTGAAGGTCTGCTTGCCGGCGAACCCGGTGAAGCCGTTGTAGACGACATGCACGTCGCCCGTGGCCGGATCATAGGTAAAGGCCAAGGTGCCAGCGGCAGGATTGAGTACCGCCGCTGCCGGGGAGGCCGAGTGACCGGTGAGGGTTGTCGCGGCTTTGGCGGCTGCGGTCACCGCTAAATACGATCCGTTATTAAAATTGCCTGCCGAGTTGAAGATGTTGACATCCTTCGAGTCTACCTTGCCGTCGCCGTTCAAGTCGCCAGCCTGGTATCCGAGGTTCGTGGTCGAACCAAACAGACCGAATGTATTGAAGAGCGTGACGTCGTAGGAGTTCACCACGCCGTCGCCGTTCAAATCACCCGTGAGCGTGGGACGAACCAGAATCTGGCTGAGCGGGATGCCCGTGCCATTACCAGAGTTGGAGTTTGGCCCGAGGATCTGACCGACATTATCGGGGTTGGCTGGATCCTGGAGAGCGCCGTTGTAGTAGCCGACGCTCATGAAGTCGGCGTTGGCTTTGACGACCGAACTGGAGATACCCCCACGCCCATTATAATCACCAAAACCGGTGGCGACGTTCCGGTTGTAACCAGCATCAATGTACTGATGAACCTTGGCGAACGGAGTGGCGGAGTTATCGATGAGCAACTTTCGATTTTGCAGATCGAGCAGTCCGGTCGAGGTGACGGTGAGAGCGTTG
>JBBRMF010000340.1:0-5086 GCA_038230975.1 Tepidisphaerales bacterium | reverse complement strand
TACTCGCCCACCCAACATGTCACTCGGCAAATCGGTGGGTGAGTACACCCACCGTACAAAACTACAAAACCATGCCTCAATTCACCTACGATCCCGCCGTTGCCGCCACTCCCGGGTTTATTCAGACCATTCGGATGCACGAAGGAGAAAAGCTCATTGGCACAGCCACCTGGCAATCGGCGACGGCGTCGGATGATGGCGTCGCACAAATCCTCGACTTCAACATCACCCCCCCGCTCTGCCGCCAGGGAAATGGCAAACGATTGATGGCAGCACTCGTCGGGCAGTCCGCCGCATATCATCGCCAGCGCAGTATCGCGCCTCGGCGACTCTGGATTCTTCTGCGACAGAAACGCCATGTCATCGCCAGAGCCTTTTTCACCTCGCAGGGCTTCACGCATATTTCCACTGTGAAGGATTTGCTGTGGGAAGAAGATGGATTGGTCTATATCCGCACGTTTGATTGAGCCACATCGTCGGGAATGACTCCCCGGACATAAGTGACACGTTAGGGTGCCGCAGGTGCCGTCGTTGGTCCTTTGATCATCGCTTCGGCTTCGCGTCGAAGAATTTCGCAGATCATTCGATCTTCAATTCCTCCATTCCCCATGTCGTGGACCCCAGGCTTGTTCCCCAAGGAATTCAGACTATTCTCAGCCAAATTGAGATAGCGATTTGCGTTGGCCGTATCCCCTTTGCGGAACGCAATCATCGAACGGATCAAATTACACGTGATTCCGCCTACTCCAATTACCGCATGTTTGGGTTGCGCGGCCTCAATGAGCTCTTCAGCCGCCTGAAAATGATCCGGCCCGCTTCGGTACTCGGCCAGCGCCTTCCCCATCTGAAACCACATCACCCATTGTCCACCTTTGGCCAACGCTCGATCAAAGTTCTTAAGCGCCGCTGCCGGTTCGCTATAGGCTGATGGAATCAAAAGACCCGACTTCGTGACCTGGTCAACAGTTTGCGCATCTTCGCTATGAGCAAACTTTTCCATCATAAATTTACACGTCTCGCGATATTGATCTTTCTCACCCAAGTACGCCAAAGCACATGCTCGGGTGTACCACGCGAAATGATCGTCCGGATCCATTTCGGTGGCCTTGACGTAGTCGTCGATCGATTCTCGAACGCGGCCAAGTCTAGCGCGAGCGTTGGCTCGATCACGAAAGGTCGCCGCGGTCGTCTTTCCGTCGGAAATGTCTCGAATTGCGACATCTTCGGCAAATTCAAGGCCCTCGAGGGCGCCTTTGGCGTCGGTGACCATTTGCTGCGCAATCGGCGAATCAGGAGTCATCGTGACAATGAGCCGCGCTGAACCATTCCATTCGACACGCAGTTCGCTTTGCGGAGAATTGCCTTCTTCAGTCAGGAACGCGGAATCTGGCTGTGATGTCCACGCGTCAAGCAACATTTTTCCGTCCACATAAGCGCGCCGTTGTCCATCGGCAAAGAGTCGAAAGTTAAATTTCCCCTCGGGTAAATCAAGTTTTGTTGTCGCGGATAGTGCGTATCCGTTCTCTCGATGCAGCGGGCCAAACCCGCCATAAAGCATCGAAAGATGTTCAAAGCCAAGCGCAGGCTCTTTTCGGCGTTCCGCAGGCTCGGACGCAAACAGCGCTTTCCAGTCCTTTTCCTGCGTGTTCGTCATGGAACTCGTACGGTATAGCTTTAGTTCCCACGGAGTCACGAGCATCCATTGCGCTTCGCGGATCGGCCGGCCCGTTCGTCGGGGGATATTCATGGAGAACAGATAGATACCTGGCTTAGGATCGGGCGATGTCCAAAGCTCCTCCCGTCCCCCATGGGAAACCGGCTGACCGGGCGGCCAGGGTTCTACCTTGAAAGTCATCTTTTCCCAGTCCAAATAATCGACCGGCGTGTCCTCCGCGATCCGATTTACAATGCCTGTAAACGCGACCCATTGAGCTTGCTGCTGCAGTGCCGGGCCTTTCCAAACCCGATCACTGCGTAGCCCCAGTATGATATTAGGTCGCGTCCAGAAGAATTTGAATGTTCCGTCCTTCGTCAATGCTTTCCGCAACTGATCCAAAGACTTTGCCAACGTCGCCCGCACTTTCGCTTCATCTTCTCCAACGTGAAGCATCAATTCGGAGAAATGTGGCTCAAATCCGAAGAGTGAATTTTGGTTTGCCTGGCTTAAGAGAGCCCCGATGTCCCGTAGCGTCTTTAACGCGCCCGCAAAATCTTCTGTTTGTTCCATGATGGACATCAGAAAAACCTTGGCTGCCAGCGTCATTGGATGAAGTTCACCGAGGGTCTTGCGATATTCTTCAACCGCCTCAGCGGCAGTCGTTTTTGCCTCTGCGAATTTACCCTGTTCAAAAAGGGTGTCCGTCAGTAAATACAACGCTTCACCGGTGTGCCGGGTGCCAAATTGCCCCTCAGACTTATATAATTCGAGTGCGCGTCGCTGAAGCTGTTCGGCTTCCACCGTCTGGCCCTTCGCTTTAACAGCTATCGATAAATTGTTGTAATACCTGCCTCGACCTTTGACGTCACCTTCAACTCCATGAATCTGCGTTTCCTCGATCAATCCCCGGAAAATCTTCTCGGCCTCATCATTTTGCGAAAGCCCAGAAAGCACTACCCCGAGGCTATTGAGTGCGTTTCGTGTCACTGGATGGTGATCGCTCAATTGACGACGTGCCGCATCCACGTTTCGGCGGGCGATCGGCTCGGAGTCTGCCACCAGGTTTTGTTTCGCCATCGACATCAGCAGTTCTGCCGTGATATTGAGCGACTGTTCGGACATTTCACCGAACAGTCCCCGGGAAATTTCCAAGGCGCGATTGAAATTATCAATTGCCTTTTTGTGGAGATTTAGTGAAGCGAAGGTGGAGGCGAGCGTGAGACGGCCGTCGAGTTCCAATTCCGGTTGGGCTTTCAGTCGATCCAAGGCGCGGGCCATGGTATCGAGAACATCCACGACTTTCACTTCACTACCAACCTGCTTTTCATTGGGTTGTGCAGAGGAGAGCATATTCTGCAGGAATTGATTCGCCGCCGTTGCGCGGCGAGCCTCTTTCTCCGCGGCGGTCTGCGCGAGGATGACGCGTTTCTTTTCCTCGGTCGCCGTACTTTCAGCCGTTTCCGCTCGATGCAGCGCGGCACGTGTTTGAATCAGCCCGATGCTGGTTCCGAAAATCGCAAGCAACAGTGCTGCGGTGACGGCCGTCCCCGCTGCCACACCGGTCTTGTGCTTGCGGACAAACTTGCTGAATCGATAGGACGTGGTGGGTGGCCGCGCCAAAACGGGTTCGTCCGACAAATGACGGTGGATGTCCGTCGCCAGACCGTTCGCCGTCTCGTACCGGCGTGTCCGATCTTTCTCCATCGCTTTAAGCGTGATCCAATCGAGATCTCCCACTATTTCCCGCTTGAGCGCCTTCGGATCGGATCGATGCTGAGTTGCGGTCGTCGAAATCAGATCGCCGGATAATGTAATCAGGCGTGTGCTTGGCTTCTGAGGCTCGGTGTCGCGGATGATCTTGGCCATTCCAGCCATGCCTGCTTCACGAAGCATTTTGGCATCGAACGGTAGCGTGCCCGTCAGCAACTCGTATAGCATGACGCCCAGCGAATAAATGTCCGTCCGCGTATCAACATCCAGCCCGGACGTCATCGCCTGCTCCGGCGACATGTACTCCGGTGTACCGATCATCGCGCCGGTCTGGGTGAACAACGTGCTGGCGGTCAACGATTGATTCGTCGCCTTGGCAATCCCAAAATCGATCACCTTTGGCACCGGCTTGCCATCAAACATCTGTACGAGCA
This sequence comes from Tepidisphaerales bacterium, assembly GCA_038230975.1. Classification (GTDB taxonomy): domain Bacteria; phylum Planctomycetota; class Phycisphaerae; order Tepidisphaerales; family Tepidisphaeraceae; genus JANXVV01. The sequence continues at coordinate 1,285 of JBBRMF010000340.1, read as the reverse complement.
CATTCGACGGCTTCAAATCCCGATGAACAATCCTCTTCTGATGCGCGTGCTGTACCGCGTTGCAGACCGGAATAAACAGCTCAAGCCTCTGCCGTGTCGTCAGTTTGTTTTGGTTGCAGTAGTCCGTAAGCGGTACCCCTGGCACAAATTCCATCGCAAAATAGGGACTACCCGTCTCCGTAACCCCGCCGTCCAAAACCTTCGCGACATTGGGATGCGCCATCATCGCCAGCGCCTGACGCTCCGCTTCGAATCGGGCCACCACTTCCTTGGTATCCATCCCCAGTTTGATCACCTTCAACGCCACGATCCGACGGACCGGTTCGCGCTGCTCGGCCTTATAGACGATCCCCATCCCGCCTTCACCGATGCGTTCAAGAATTCGAAAACCGCCAATCGATTCGGGAGTGCCACGATTTGCGTGAGTGAACGGGGGTACGTGACCAATATCGGCCGTCTCATCCGACTCCCCTGATGGCGGCAAAGGTGATTTGGGAGGTACGTCGCTCAACATAAAAATTATTTCTCGGCGAGGATAGAAGCGCCACCTCGTCAAAACATTACGGCAATTTACTTTCTAATTATAGACCGAACTGGCGAGCGTCACAATATTCAGTCAGTTTCGATGGCAACCGTTCCGGAATCATTGACGTATCCGCTCGGTTCCCCACAATCCAATCCAGATGCGCTATTTATATATTTTTGGCTACATTGCCATCCCACTTGCATTTCTCGTGCATTGGCTCGGCCACAATAAAAGCTGGGAGCCCACCACCACGTTTTTACTCGCCGCACTCGGCGTCGTACCGCTTGCCCATCTCATGGGCGACGCGACCGAACAATTGACCGAAAAAACCGGACCGACCTGGGGTGGATTGCTGAACGCCACCTTCGGTAATGCCGCGGAATTGATCATTGCGATCATCGGCTTGTCGAAAGGACTAAATGACATCGTCAAAGCATCGTTGACCGGTTCGATCATCGGGAATCTGTTGCTGGTTTCCGGTGGCGCGATGGTGGTCGGCGGATGGAAACGAGAGAAGCAGATTTACAATCGCTCCAGCGCAGAAACCAATTCCGGGCTTCTGGCCATCGCGGCGGCGGCGATGATGATGCCGGCTGTTTTCCACTTTAGTTTCAAGCTGCATGATGCGCAGCTATTTGCGCACGAGCATGCGGTTTCAATCGGAACGAGCGTGATCCTTTTGGCGATTTATGGCCTTGGGATGCTGTTTACTCTAAAGACGCATGCCCACATATTTACGCGCCCCCCATGCGAATCGCC
>JBBRMF010000339.1:0-5087 GCA_038230975.1 Tepidisphaerales bacterium | reverse complement strand
CTCCGAGACCTGTGCCTCGCACCCGCACAGCAGAGGTCTCGGAGTACCGCGACCTGTGGCACCCGATTCGCCACTACCCCAAGTTCGAAGTGTGACAATGTACTTGGGTCCGATAAAACCACGCCGCCCGCACAAGCCGTAGGCGACGACTCCGGCTTGGAATTTTTCTTTTTTCACAGTTGCCCCACATCCAAACGTATTGCATACTCCACTCATCAGCCATGCGGAGCTGCACTAAACTTCTTCTCCCTGTTCCCCGCTCCCCCGGCCCCAACCGGGGGAGCTTTTTTTGTTTTACGCAAACCCACCTCTGCTTCTCTTGCTCCAATCCCGCCGGACCGATACCATTCCTGCAGTCATGGCCTACAGCCTTCCCATCCCGGTGGTCGTACGATAGGGTCCTGCGGCTTGCTTCGCCGGACCCTTCCACTCGTTATTTGATCACCTAATTAAATTATTCCCCGGATTGAACATGAGCACCGAACTCCCCAAAGCCTACGACCCCGCTGCCGTCGAAGCCAAAGCGTATCAAACCTGGCTCGATGAAAAATGCTTCGCCGGCGATCCCAACGCCCCCGGTGAACCGTACAGCATCGTCATCCCCCCGCCCAACGTCACCGGCGCGCTGCACTTGGGCCATGCGATCAACGCCACGTTGCAGGACATCCTCATCCGCATGCACCGGATGGCCGGTTACAACACCGTCTGGATCCCCGGCATCGATCACGCCGGCATCGCCACGCAGGCCGTCGTGGAAAAGCAGTTGAAAGAGCAGGAAGGCAAAGACCGCTACGCCGTCGGCCGGGAAGGTCTCGTCGAGCGCATCTGGCAATGGAAGCAACAATACGGCGACCGCATTCTCATGCAGCTGTCCCGCATCGGCGCTTCCTGCGATTGGGACCGCACCCGCTTCACGCTCGATGACATGTGCGCCAAAGCGGTCCGCCATACGTTCTTCAAACTCTTTAAAGACGGCCTCATCTACCGCGGCAAACGCCTCGTGAACTGGGATGTCTATCTCCAAACCAGCATCAGCGACGACGAGATCTACAAAGAGACAGTCAAAACCTCCCTCTGGCATATACGCTATCCGATTGAAGATGCCAACCGTGGCACGGGCTTCCAGCCCGTGTTGGCGACGTCCAAACTTGATCAATCGACATCTTCAAAATCTGAACATCGTCCACATGGGCTGGAAGCCCATGCCACGGACCACCCCTCCCACATGACAGTTGCCACCACGCGCCCCGAAACGCTTCTCGGCGACACCGCCGTCGCCGTTCACTCGCAGGACCCGCGTTGGAACTGGGCCATCGGCAAATTCGTGCGCCTGCCGCTCACCGACCGCCTCATCCCGATCATCGCCGACGACATCCTCGTCGACATGACCTTCGGCTCGGGCGTGGTGAAAGTCACCCCCGCGCACGACCCCAACGACTACGCCGTCTGGCAACGCCATCAGGGCCAGCCGGATCAAATCGACATCCTCAACATCCTCAACCCCAACGGCACGATCAACGAAGCCGGCGGCCCCTACGTCGGCATGAAGCGCGACGCCGCCCGCAAGAAAATGGTTGAAGATCTCACCGCGCAAGGCCTGCTCGAAAAAGAAGAACCGCATGAAGCGCAGGTCGGCCATAGCGATCGAAGCAAAACGCCGGTGGAGCCGTATCTAAGCGATCAATGGTTCGTGAAGATGGCCCCGTTAGCCGAACCCGCGCTGGAAGTGGTGCGGAATGGGACGATCAAGTTTTATCCCGAACGGCATGCGCAGCAGTATCTGGCATGGCTCGGCGAGAAGCGCGATTGGCCGATCTCACGGCAGTTGTGGTGGGGACATCGGATACCGGTGTGGAGTCTCTATCTACATGCGCCCGCTGATACGATTCCATCAGAGATTGCGGAGTATTTTGGGGAACTCGGTTTGCAGGACGACGTTTTCATTACCGTCAACCCCGCCGACGACCGGCATATACAAATCTGCACTCGCACGACACGCGCCGACAGAGCACTTGAGGCGATGAATCGGTATTACCACCTGACGGGAACGCCCGCCATCGATCCGGCGCAATACGCCGATGTCGTAACATCCGAAAAGGCTTGGGGAATCGCGTACTCGATCATGGCAGCTCCAGCGGCCGATCCCGTGATGCGTGACCCCGACGTCCTCGACACCTGGTTCTCCTCCGCCCTCTGGCCCCACAGCACGCTCGGCTGGCCCGACGAAACCGCCGCGTTGAAAAAGTGGTATCCCACCAGCGTCCTCGTCACCGGCCGCGACATCATCACCCTCTGGGTCGCCCGCATGGTGATGACCGGCATGTACAACATGGGCACAGTTGACTCAAAAGCCAACCGTGGCACGGGCTTCCAGCCCGTGTTGGCGGCTACCACCGACGAAAAATCCGATCTCTCTTCAACCACAAACAACCCACACGGGCTGGAAGCCCGTGCCACTGGTGAGAAACTCGGCATCCCGTTCTTCGACGTCGCCATCAACCCCACCATCCTCGATGGCAAGGGCGAGCGCATGTCCAAATCCAAGGGCAACGGAGTCGACCCCGTCGACATCATCGACACCCACGGCGCGGATGCGCTCCGCTTCACCCTCGCCACGATGGCCACCGAAACCCAGGATGCGCGGCTCCCCGTGAAGAAAGACGCCCAGGGCCGCAACACCAGCGAGAAGTTCGACCTCGGCCGCAACTTCTGCAACAAGCTCTGGAACGCCGCCCGATTTGTGCTGTCGAATCTTGAAGAAAATAAATCGACTGATCCCGTCGATGAAGCCCGCTGGTCGCTTCCCGATCGCTGGATCGTCAGCCGCTTTAATCGAGCGGTTGAAGAAGCCAACGGCGCGATCAAAACCTATCGCTTCGATGTCTATGCCAAGGTCTGCTACGACTTCTTTTGGCGTGACTTCTGCGACTGGTACGTTGAAGCCACCAAGCCCGCGATGAAAGATCCCAACCGCGCGGCTCAAACCGCGCACGTGCTGGCCGGTGTGCTCGACGGTGCATTGCGGCTCATGCACCCGATGATCCCTTTCATCACCGAAACCATCTGGTGGAAGCTCAACGAAGTCCGCCCGACTCGCGAACTGCCCGGCCGTATCGCCACAGGTTTCAGCGAACGACTCATCAAAGCCCCCTGGCCCACCGTCGGCGATTTCAGCCAGGCCGCCGAGCACATTTTCCCCAAGGTGCAGGAGATCGTCGGCGCGATTCGCAACGTTCGGAATGAATACAAGATGGACCCGAAAAAGCCGGTGACGGTTGCCATCGCCGCGCCCGCCGAGCCCACACGACAGATCACCGAGAACCGCCAACTCGTCGAACTTCTCGCCATCTGCACACTGCGCGATGTCGGCCCGGAAGTGAAAGGCGCTGCCGACGCCGCCCGCGCCACCGCCGCCGGTTGCGATGTGTTCGTCGAAGGCGTGGTCGATGCCAACGCCGAAAAAGAACGCTCGCAAAAGCGCGGCGAAGATCTTAAGAAAAAGGTTGCGATGCTGAATGGCCGTCTCAACAACGCCGGTTATCTGGCCAAAGCCCCGCCCAGTCTCGTCCAGCAGACCCAGGACGAATTGGCCGAAGCCGAAGCCGAACTCGCGAAGTTGGAAGTGAAGTAGGGTCGCACTGAGCGTCAGAACTTATTTGTGGCACGGGCTGGAAGCCCGTGCCATGAATTGTTTCTCAAGCTCGTTGCGGACCACCCAATCGGAGTCGATTATGTTACTTGCCGAAGTCAGTATCTGGCCGATGGACAAAGGTGAAAGCGTGGGGCCCTATGTCGCCAAAGCCCTCGATGTCATCGACAAAAGTGGCCTGCCTTACAAACTCGGGCCTCTCGGAACGTGCATCGAAGGCGAATGGCCGGAAGTGATGGCCGTCATCCAGCAATGCTACGAAACGCTCGCCCCCGACTGCAATCGCATCGCCTGCACGATCAAGATGGATTGGCGTAAAGGCCACACCGGCCGCCTGGAAAGCAAAGTGGCATCCCTCGAAAAAACCCTGGGCCGCCCCCTCAAACAATAAAACACAAACACGGAGCCCACGTGGCGTAGCTGCTTCAGCAGCCACGCCCCCCCTCAAATTTAACCTATCTTTTCAATCCCTCATTTGCGAGAATCCAATGATCCGATACCGTGGAGAGAATAGATAAAACGTTTTACGGAGTTTCACGGATGAAGCTTTTAGTTGTTGCGGTTTTTGCGACCGTCTTTTCATGTGTTTCGCCTTCGGCCCGCGCGGATCTTTCGAGCGACATCAAGTCCGTTCTGATGGATCGGCTACTATCGAAAGCAGAAGTCGGCATCGCCGTCGTCCGCCTCGGCAGCACGCCGCAATCCAGCACGATCGTATACCGTCACGAAAGTGAAATCCCGCTGATCCCCGCGAGCAATCTGAAAGTGATCACCACCTCCGCCGCGCTCGATGCTTTCGGGCCCAACTTTCGATTCCGTACGGTTCTCGCGAAACACGGCGACGATCTCGTCCTCATCGGTGACGGCGACCCAACCCTTGGCGACGCCGAACTCCTGAAAAAAGTCGGTTGGGATTCGACCACCGTCTTCCGCAACTGGGCCGAATCGCTCCGCAAGCGCGGCATCATCAAGGTCGCCAACATCCTCATCGACGACAGCGTCTTTGAAGAAAACGGGGTTCACCCCCATTGGCCCGCCGAGCAAATGCAACTCCGGTATTGTGCCGAGGTCGGTGGCCTGAATCTCAACACCAACCTCGTCGATTTCTTCCTGACCACGACCAGCGCCGGCAACTATTGCACCTACCGCACGACTCCTTCAACCGAATACCTCACCGTCAAAAATATCTGCGTCAGCGGTGGGGACAACGCCATCCGTCTTTCCCGGCAGAATGGCACGAACAACGTCACCCTCGCCGGTACTTGCCCGCAAAGTAGTGGTGTCCCCGTTTCTGTCACCGTGCATGATCCCGCGCTTTTCACCGGCAATGTGCTGAAGGAGACGCTGAAAGCCAATGGCATCACCGTCACCGGCAAAGTGATCCGCGACCGCACCGCTCGCGCCGAACTCACCCGGCGATTGACCACCCAAAGCTCTG
>JBBRMF010000338.1:0-5109 GCA_038230975.1 Tepidisphaerales bacterium | reverse complement strand
AGTTATCAGTTATCAGTTATCAGTTATCAGTTGTCAGTTGTCAGTTGTCAGTTGTCAGTTGTCAGTTGTCAGTTGTCAGTTGTCAGTTATCAGTTATCAGTTCAAGACGGAGATTTCTACTGAGAATTGACAACTACCCCCGCGCCTTACACAGCCACATGTACACCAGCGCCAATAACAGTGCCGCCATGATCAGGCCCATGCCGTACACAATCGCCAGATTTACTCCAGCCAGAACCGGTTGCTGCATTCGCTCATGCGCAAATGCGTTGAGCAACATGAACCCGACATACATCACGACATACACGGCAAACAGCCTCAGCCCATTTCTCGCATTACGGCTGACGGTTTCCGGATCGTTGTCCGGGTGATCTTCAGGGTTGCTCATCGCTTGCTCCAGGAAAAGCTTAATCGGTTGGCCTGTCAGGATAATCGACCGCGACCAAAACAGAAAATATCCCTTCAACAAAAACACGGCATTGCACCCTATAATCCACCGATAGAAATTAAAGGATGAATCCACTTTCCTCCCATCTCGATTGGATCGACTCGCGACGCGGGCAAATGGTCGACCTCGTCACCGCCTGGTCTGCAATAAATACCGGCAGCTATCACTTGGCCGGCCTGGAACGATTCGCCACCGTAGTGGCCACAGAATTCAGTCCGCTTGGCGGCACGATGGAATTGATCGATCTGCCCCGACAGGAAATTATCGATCGCCACGGTCAATTCGCCCTTCAACCTCTCGGCCGTGCGATTCGAATTACCAAGAGGCCTTCTGCCCCGTTGCAAGTTCTGCTCGCAATTCACTACGACACCGTTTTCGCCGTCGACCATCCCTTCCAAACTCCGATCCAGCTCGATTCAAACACGCTGCGGGGCCCCGGCGTTGCTGATGCCAAAGGGGGATTGGTTGTACTGCTGACCGCACTCCAAGCACTCGAGCGATCCGGTGTCGCCTCGCAACTTGGTTGGGAAATACTCTTAACCCCTGATGAAGAACTGGGATCGCCAGGTTCCTCAGCCCTATTTGAGCAAGCCGCAAAGCGAAATGATGTCGGCCTGGTCTTTGAGCCGGCGTTGCCCGATGGATCTCTCGTCGGCATCCGCAAAGGGTCCGGCAATTTTGCCGCCGTCGTCACCGGTCGCGCCGCGCATGCAGGGAGAAATCCGGAACTCGGTCGCAACGCCATTCATGCCCTGGCTGATTTCATTGTCCTCGTTCACGGAATGCCGACATTGATTCCCGGCGTGACCGTCAACGTCGGCCAGATTGAAGGCGGTGGCCCGGTGAACATAGTTCCCGACCTCGCGATCGCCCGACTCAATATCCGTGTGGATTCAACGGATCAACAACGATCGGTCGAATCGCGCCTCGCTCAGATTCTCCACGAGATCAATTCACAAGAAGGCATCTCCCTCAAACTGCACGGCTCATTCACCGCGCCTCCAAAACTGATGGACGATGCGACCCTCAAGCTCTTTCACCAAATCCAGGAATGCGGCCGCGAACTTGGCCTCACACTCGACTGGAAACCCGCCGGAGGTGTCTGTGACGGCAATCGTCTGGCCGCCGCCGGACTCCCCACCCTCGACACTCTTGGCCCGCGCGGTGGTAATCTTCACAGCGATTCCGAGTACCTTCTGCTCGATAGCCTGACGGAAAGAGCCAAGCTCACACTGTCACTTCTCTTTCAATATGCAACCGGCAAATTCAAGCCCATGAAACCACGGCCTCTACCTGCGCGGTGCCCATGATCGTGATCCGCCCCGTTAAACTTGCCGACCTTGATGCGCTACTCGCTCTCACATCGGATGCCGGGTACGGCCTGACCACACTGCCGCATGACCGCGATCTGCTTCGTAAAAAGATCCTCAAATCCGAACGCAGTTTCCGCGACATGGGCGATAGCCCATCCGGTGAAGCGTACTTGTTCGTCGCCGAAGATCTGCCCTCGCGACGCGTTGTGGGTACGAGTGGCATTGTCTCCAAAGTTGGTGGATTCCAGCCTTTTTACGCCTATCGCCTCGAAACCTCAGTCCACCGATCCGAAATCCTCGGCGTCCATAAAGAAATCCCAACCCTCCACCTCGTCGCCGAACACAACGGCCCTTCGGAGATTGGCAGCCTCTTTCTTGCCCCTGAGTTTCGTCATAGTTCCAACGGGCGCGTCCTGTCTCTGGCACGCTTCCTATTCATGGCCGAACATGCCGCCTGCTTTGATCCAATCGTCGTCGCCGAGTTGCGCGGCGTGATCAATTCCACCGGTCGGTCGCCTTTCTGGGACGCACTCGGCCGTCACTTTTTCGACGTCGAACTCCCCAAAGCCGACTACCTCACGATGGTCGACAAACGCTTCATTGCCGACCTGATGCCTCGACACCCAATCTATATTCCGCTGCTGCCACCCGAAGCTCAGAATGTCATCGGCGCCGTTCACGAACAAACCAGACCCGCGATGAAGCTACTCGAAAGCGAAGGCTTCTGTTTTGCCAAGATGGTCGATATCTTTGACGCTGGCCCCGTCGTGACCTGCCGACTACAGGAGATTCACACCGCCCAACAAAGCCGCCTCGAAACCGTGACCTATGTCGCCGACCAAGACCCGGATTCAGATCTCTACATCGTCTCCAACGCCCGAACCGATTTCCGCGCCTGCGCTGCACGCCTACACTTAACCGACGGCGTTGGCGTTCCCGCCGAAGTACTCTCAGCCCTCGGCATAGTTGTCGGAGACACAATCAGATTTTCCCTCCTGTCCCCTCCCCCCGGGATTCAGGGGGGAGGGTTAGGGTGAGGGGTCTTTCGTGTCCCCTTAAAGAACATACACCCAATAGAACATCGACACGCAACCCCATGAACCACCCCCTCAACAATCTCTCGACCCAAAGCCAAGGCCCCCTCTTTTCTTCCATCAACCCCGCCACCGGCGAAACCGTCTGGTCCGGCCACGCCGCCACTCCCCATGATATCGACCTCGCCCTAAAAGCAGCTCGCACCGCATTGCCGGACTGGTCCCACTCTACCCTCGCCTATCGCATCGAACGCGTCGAAGCATTCGCCATCGAGTTACGCACCAAAGAGCCTGAGCTGTCAGAAGCCATCTGCCGTGAAACCGGCAAACCCCGATGGGAAGCGAAAGAAGAAGTCGCCAGCATGATTGCCAAGGTCTCGGTCTCCGTTCAGGCATACACCGAGCGACGAAAAGAAACCACCGCCACTGATTCAGGCGTCACCGCCGCCACCCGCTTCAAACCGCACGGAGTGGTCGCGGTGTTCGGCCCATTCAATTTTCCCGGCCATCTCCCGAACGCTCACATCGTTCCCGCTTTGCTCGCAGGTAACACAGTCATCTTCAAACCGAGTGAATTAACACCACTCGTCGGCCAGCTAACCCTCGAAGCATGGCAGGCGGCGGCCCTTCCACCCGGCGTGATTCGCCTACTACAAGGAGGCCGTGATACTGGAACCACACTGGCCAATCATCGCGATCTGGATGGCATCTTCTTTACAGGCAGTGTCAACGCGGGACTGGCGATTCAACGCGCCCTCGCGGGCCAACCTCACAAGATTCTCGCATTGGAGATGGGGGGCAATAATCCTTTGATCGTGACCGAGGTCTCCGACATTGATGCCGCCGCTTACATGACGATTCAATCCGCCTACCTCACCGCCGGTCAACGATGTACCTGTGCCCGCCGCCTAATCGTGCCCGTCGGCATAGCCGGTGATCGTTTCGTCGAACGGCTTGCACAATTGATCGAAACTATCTGTGTCGGACCCTACCATCAAGACCCCGCTCCCTTCATGGGACCAGTCATCACAGATACCGCCGCCGATCGAGTGCTGGCGGCCCAGGAGGATTTGCGTTTTCGTGACGGGCAAACGCTGATCCCCATGACCAGCATCGGCCCCCGCCGGGCAATGCTCTCACCGGGTTTGATCGACATTACCACCGTCCCCGAGGTTGAAGACGTCGAACATTTCGGCCCGCTGCTGCAACTCATCCGCGTCAAAAACTTCGACGCCGCCCTCCGTGAAGCCAATCGCACGGTGTTCGGTCTGGCAGCCGGACTACTCAGCGATCGTCGCGACCTATACACTCACTTCTATCGCGAGATCCGCGCCGGCGTGGTCAACTGGAACCGTCCAACCACCGGTGCCAATGGCAAACTCCCCTTCGGTGGAATCGGTCTTAGCGGCAATCATCGCCCCAGCGGCTACTACGCGACCGACTACTGCTCCTATCCCGTTGCCTCACTAGAGGCCGAACAACTTTCCTGCCCCAAACCAGCTCGAGGGTTTAATGAGTAAACAACCGTGCGCGATTCCGCACGTCGACATTCGTACGCTCCGCTGTTCGGAACGTCTTTCGATAGCTCACGATTCTTGTTCCGCGCATATCTTGAGAACTTATTCGTGGCATGGGCTTCCAGCCCGTGTTAGAACACTTTTCGCATTGATAGTATGTAGTATGCCGCTGTCGAGTGCCACGAATTATTTCCCAGGCTCATAGCGGAACCTACACGACTCAGCGGGAGTAGTCACTTGATGAATGCACATGAAGTTAATTTCGATGCCCTGGTTGGTCCCACCCATAACTACGCCGGGCTCGCCCATGGCAATATTGCTTCACAGCAACATGGACAAAGTATGTCCAATCCCAAAGCCGCAGCGCTCGAAGGTTTGGCCAAAATGAAGCTACTTGCAGATATGGGATTGAAGCAAGGCGTACTCCCTCCGCAAGAGCGGCCCACTCTCGCCGCGCTTCGGAACCTGGGCTTCTCTGGAAGCGATGCAAACGTTTTGGAATCAGCTCATCGAACAGACCCCGCGCTGTTAGCCTCGTGCTGCAGTGCCTCCAGCATGTGGGCGGCCAATGCCGCGACCGTTTCTCCGAGCGCGGACACTGCGGATCATCGAGTTCACATGACCCCGGCCAATCTGGTAAGCCAGTTTCATCGTTCGTAACACTTCACCCGCTTGCAACGAATTTCGCATGTACGGCGCGTGTTAGGTAGCGCTCGGGATCGGGATCATGTACACCATGATCCTTGGCCAACGAAACACCTCAATCCGACTTCGACGCGTTGCTCGCCACGTTGCTT
>JBBRMF010000337.1:0-5119 GCA_038230975.1 Tepidisphaerales bacterium | reverse complement strand
CGCCTCGAAATTGCCCGGTTTTTCGGGAACTGTTGCATTGACAGAGTCAGCCTATTTGTAACCCTATGGCAGTGCAGGAACTCTGGCGTTCCAGTGGGTGCAAATCAGTGAAAGGTCCAATAACAACCGAAGCCACGCAACTGATTCGTTCCCTTCGCATGCCGGATGAACAAGGGACCGTTCCGAGCAAGCGACCCGACTTCGCCCCGAAGGGGCGACGTGCTGTAGCCACGGGTGAAGCGAAGTCCGGTGTACCCACCGGACGGAGTGGAACCCGTGGAAGACTCGCGGCGCGCATCGACCCTTGCGGCGCGCGATGCACTGATCCCACGGGTTGCGCTGCGCCCCGCGAGTACACGAGGCTGCGCTTCACCCGTGGCTACAATCCAACCGCCCCTTCGGAGCGAAGACCAACCCGAAGACTTTTCCACCAGAACGCCAAGCCCCCGCCCCAACCCTCCCCCGGAGTTCCGGAAGCGAGGAAGACGAACGCCTGGAGTGGATGGACTCCGCCGCGAATGCGTCAGTTCTTTCACATATCCACGCGCAGCGGGTGGGGCCGATTTAGAGTCGACTTCGACAATAGATTACCGGTGCCTTTTCGGTGGTCGAATTTTCTGAACCAGTTTGCCGCGACTGGCGGTGGTTTGCGATCATTTTCTGTTGGATCGATCGCGGGATGACGTGAAGTAAAACGGTGCCAACGAAATGTCTTACAACTTTAAATCGCCACGTCAGCAACCAGATTAGAAACGCCAACAGATACAACGCGGTGTACCCGAGAAAAAAATAGTGAGACAACTTCTTGTCGTAATTGTCCAGACCCGCAAGCAGAACAACGATCACCGCCGTGTAGATGACTTGGCCTCTGCCGACCGGCGTATTCAGTTCGTTCTTTAGATGGCTGAACATGGATGATCAGTATACCGCCTGAATCAGCAATAAACCGCTGGTCGCCATTTCAATGACGATGTTTGCTTTTACATGCCGGATAATTCTTTGCTGCCCCCACTGGATGCCAAAACCCGTTTTCACTCCAACGGCTTGGTCGGGCAAGAATATCGTTGATGAATCACACCGGTTCTTTGCCATAGGCGAAAGCGACGATGCGGTCCGGGCGCTTTAAGAAAATCAGGCCCATTGCCGAATAGAGAATTCCGAAGACGAGTTGCGTTGCCGGTGTCGAAGACGGAATGCGGAAAACCGCACTGACGCTTGCGAGTATTCCCCAGATGAAACCAAAGAGTCCCCAGAGTGTACCGATCAACCCGATGGTGCGCACGACACGCCCGAACGATTCTTTTGCGGTCATTGATTCTTTCCTTATGTCATTACTTTTTTTCGCGTTGCGCGATCGAATGTCGTTTCACATTCGAGACGATTCTTGCAGTCATTGCAATGCCGCAGGGACCCTTGCATCGAAGGACGAGAAGGAAAAGGGGACCCTTATTCCTGAATGGGGAGTATCCCTTCGTTTTCATCCCATGGCAAAGCCAATCATTACATACATGACGAAGAGGAAGCCGGCAGCGATAGCCATCAGGAGCCACCATTTTAGATAGCAAGGGTCGTAGATGAAGTACATCCAGAAGGATACAGTTGGGCGCGGTGGATGTCGCTCGTAATCCATGATGAGTATCATCGAAGACGGGTCGGAGAATTCAAGAAGAAGGTGCGGGTTTGACCCTCACGAACAATCTTCTGTTTTTTCCGCTCTGTCTCTGCGCTGCATTTCGAGCAGGTAGAGTGCGTTCAATCAGCCACCGTTTGCCTCATGCCGCCAATTGAAGGCCGTGGAGGAGTACACCCACCCGACACCTGCCACCCGCCGAGGCAAGAACAAACCCCGCAATGACTGCGGGGTTTTCTTTGGAACCGAACGCCCGTAGACCGGGGCTTCTATAGCGGATTCACTTACATGCGCCGGATAGCACAGGTCTCGGAGTACCGCGACCTTTGGCACCCGATTCGACGCTGCCCTCTGTTAGAAGTGTGACAGTACCGTAGAGCGTTCACACTTTTACGCCGGTTTGAAGTACAATCCGCAGACTCATGCAAGAGCTCGCGACGAGCCCCAATCTCATTTTCACGCGTTGCGCGGCGAGTCGTTATTTTTGGCGAACCGCCTGGCTCTATTCGCTAGTGATGCTTCGCGAATTTCGGTACACGCTATCGGCACTGGCGGTTGCGGTGCTGTTGGGCGCGACGGTCTATCGAGGCACGCCGGCTGCGGGGGGTTCACCGCTCAACTGGGCGGAAGCGATTTATCATTCATGGATGGCGCTTCTCGCCCAGCCGCGCGATTCCACGCCACCGACTTGGGGCATTGGGTTGATGTGCGGAATTTACCCGGTGCTTGGATTCGTTCTCATCGGCGAAGGGATCGTACGGCTGGCGCTGTTGATGATCTCCCGCCGTCAGGGTCAGAAGGAATGGATGCGCGTCATGGCCTCAACGTATCGCGATCACATCGTTCTCTGCGGACTGGGTCATCTGGGTTTTCGCGTGCTCGAGCAACTGATTGCGCTGGGGTTGCCGGTGGTGGTGCTGGAGAAGCATCGCGACAGCCGGCATCTCACTCATGCCCGCGAGTTGGGGGCCGCCGTTCTCTTGCGCGATATGAAGGAAGATCAAGCGTTGATCGATGCGGGAATCAAGCATGCCCGCGCCGTTGTGATCGCGACGAATGATGACATGGCAAATCTGGAAGTTGCCCTGGATTCACGGCGGCTCAACCCGGGCATTCGGGTGGTCATGCGGTTGTTCGATCAACAGATTGCTTCGAAGATCAAGGGGGCGCTGAGCGTGGATGAGGCGTTTTCATCGTCGGCGCTGGCCGCGCCGATGGTGGCTGCGCTTTCGCTGAATACGCGAACGCTCAGCAGTTATGTGATCGGCGGCATTCCGCATGTGGCGGCGGAAGTCCGCATCGAACCCGGCAGCCCGCTCGATGGTAAACGTGTTGCGGAAGTCGAAGTGGGATACAGCGGCCGGGTGCTGGCCAGAACCACATCGGCCGGGCGGCTGGAATCACCGCCATCGCAGGCGACGGTGCTGACGGCGGGGGATACGCTGGTGGTGCATACCGTGGCGGCACAAGTGGCGAGTCTTGCGGCGGCAGCGATTTGCGGCAGTCGGTGAATCGCAACCACAGGAACACGCGAGTTCGGTGACGGGTGAGTGCAGTTCCGGCGTTTGCGATTTCTCCCTCTCCCGGTACTCCGGGGGAGGGTTGGGGTGGGGGGGGGAGTCCGCGGAACCACGTTCATTTCTCGAAAAAGACCCCCACCCTTCCCTCCCCCGGAGTACCGGGAGAGGGGACAATACCCGCCGATCACGTCACGCACCCTTCGGTGACCTAACTAAACAACCGTTCTAAGTCTGAGAACGGAATGGGGACCCGCGATCGGCAACTACGGATCATTCATTCGCACGCAAATTAAACAAATATGTGATTTTTTGTATTTACAACGCATCTTTTATACAGTAATGTCTCCTATGTGTTAGGGTTTCGTACGGTATTTATCCATTGGAGATTTCATGTCGCGTCACTGGTCTACGGCTTCATCCGTTCCCACTCCACTCGATCAAGCCCGGTTGCGGCAGAAACTGCGGCGTTTGGTTTGCTCGGCTGCCTGGTTCGATCGCTGTTGGGCCGAGTTTGATGCTGGGCGGTTAAAAGATCGCAAGCGTCCCGATCATGCGCTGGATCGAGCGGAGATCTATCCGCCGGGTGGTTCCCCACGGCTGGGCCTGCATCGAACGCTCATGCGGCGGTGCGCGGAATGTGGCAATCGCTGGGTGCCACCACAATATCTGCGCAACGGAATGATTTGCGAGGATTGTGTTGCCGCGCGCAACGTGCGGGTGACGGATGAGAAGACGCATGTGAGTTCCACTGAATCACCCACTGCTGAGACGTTAAGGGTCTTGGAGCATTATCAGATTCGACTCGTTGAGCCGCGCCTTCCGACGGAGGATGAAGCGACGTTGAAACGTCAGATCGCCGCTTTCGTTCGTCGTCAGGCGAAACAAAATCCTTCTTTCGGGCCTACGTAAAATACAAAAAACCACATATGTGAATAGCATATACGGGAAATGTCCCAGTCTCCCCGCCTTTCTTATGAGGAGAACAAATTGATGACTTCCGCTTGCCCTGAGAATGATCTGAATCGCCTTGCGGGTTTGCTCACGCTTCGTCAGAGCCGTACATGCGCACTGGCCTGGGGAGATCGCCGGACTCACGCGGAGATTGGTGCGGCCCATGGTGTCAGTCACTGGGCCAGCAAGAAGCGCGTTCAGCGGGCAAGGCATCGGCTTCGGGCGGTGGGGATCGAACCGCCGCCCGGTCTTGCGGCTCGGCGTCGTTCGCCGGCATTTCAGTTGAGTGGCATCGACAACGTGTGATTCATTGAGTTTCGATCGTATTGGTGCCACAGGTCGCGGTACTCCGAGACTTGTGTGCTTCGTGTCAGGACACGCACAGGTCTCGGAGTACCGCGACCTGTGGCACCGGACTCTTTCCGCAGCTCAGCGGAGGTTCGAAATTAAAACAAACCCATTTGATCCAACTTCATTCTTTTGAGAGGTTCCCTATGAATCGTTTTGTCATTATTTCTGTGATCAGCGCGATATCGCTTGTGGGTTGCACGGCGCAACAGATCGAGCAACTCAATACCGATGAGCAGTCTGCTGAAAAAATTTACTCGGCCACCACGCAGGCGACTGCCGCGGTCAAGATGTCGATGACGACTCAGCCTGCAAATCCGGAAGCCGCGAGGGTCATCGCGTCGGCGGAGAAAGGTGAGCAGACGGCCCGGCTGGCATTGGATGTGGCCCGCGCGGCTTTGGTGGCGGCACAGAACCACGATGCGGCTGACCCTGCCTTGCGAAATTCACTGGCGGTGGCGATCGGAGCGATTCCTTCTCCGTGGACCCCGATGCTGGCTTCGTTGATCCCGGCGGCGATTCCGCTTTTATTTTCGGTGATTCAGTCGGTCAAGCTGGGCCGGGCGCATCAGACGGTGGTGACGGTCACCCGGGAGTTGGAAGAACATCGGGCGGCGTTGCTGGAGGTGAGGGCTAAGCCGCAGGCGGCTATATAATGTAGGAGGTTTCG
>JBBRMF010000336.1:0-5223 GCA_038230975.1 Tepidisphaerales bacterium | reverse complement strand
CGCGCTACAATTCAAGTCTGCCGACCTGACCGCCTACTACGATCGCAATACAACGAACCATGAACAGCGGTTCATCGTCGACAATTCGTATCTGACAATCGCCGACGGTGACATCCGCGTGTTCGCGCGGGCCAGCCAGCATCCGCTCGACGGCCCAGGTGGTTCTCCTGCGGAATGGTCCTTGAATCTTGATCTCGACGGACGAAACATCGACCTCGATCAACTCGTTCACGTCAACGGTCCCGATGCGCCCAATACCCCAGGACGCCTCGAAACCAAGTTCACCCTTCTGGGCAACCCGGCGGACCCCACCAAATGGGTCGGGCAAGGCTTCGCCAAGCTCACGGATACAGACCTTGCCGACAACGCCATCATCGGCACTCTCTATTCCCTGATGTCCGTCAAACTCGGCCCGAAAATTCCCACTGGCACCGGCAACACCACCTTCAGAATGGAGAACGGCAACCTCGATATCACCGGCTTCTACTACTTCAATCGCGGCGTCGAAGCGCGCGGTACGGGTCGCATCACCGACCTCTGGCAACTCGGAAATGCCGAGTTGAGCGGGTTCGTCATTGGTTCCGTGCGGCCATTGAAAGATTTGAAGATCCCCTTCGCCGCCGATCTCGATCAAATCCTAACCACATTCCAGCGCGGCGCAACCACCGTGCGTGTGGCCGGCACGATCCAAAAACCCAAGGCGAGTATCGGACTGTTCTCCGACATCACGCAAGGCCTTCGCACACTGATTCTCGGAGACGTCAACGCCGAAACTAGATCGACGGCAGGGCAATGATCCAGCAAGCTGAGATATCGTCCCACCACAGTTACTTAGAATCACTCGTCCCCTTTTTCAACGTAAAGTGAGGCAGTTTTGGTAACCAGAACAATTTATTCAAAAGAATTATCGTCCCTATTCAGCGGGCTCTTCCTTTTCGCAATTTCCATGGCGATGGGCTGTAGCACCGCTTCGTCCCCGCCCATTCAACTGCATGCCTTTGTGGAAGCTCCTGCCGCGCCCAAGCATGCCCCCAGGTCCATCCCCCCGGCGACCAGCCAACCCACGGATCCAAATTTCGATTGGAAGGGGGAGATCGGGGATATCCTCACTTCGCCAACAGGTTTAAACGCAGCACTCAACATTCCGGATCAGGTCTACACCGTCACCGTGCCTCGACCGGATATTCTGCTTCAGATCGAAGGCATGAGCGTTCCCACCGCCGCCGGAATCGCGTCGACGTTTCACTTCTATCGATGCACCTGTGGAAAGATGAGCCTCCTCGGTGAATTCATCGTGATTGATTACGAAGCCAATGATGTGATCGATGCCCTGCGCGCCGGCGCGATCATTCGCATCACCGGCGTCAGCCCCATTGCCATCGGTGACCAGCCCCGCCTACTCAGCGTCCGATTCCACGGTGAAGGTGAAGCCTCGCCATTGGCCAAGCTCGTCAAAGAAGCCATGCGCTGGACCGGCGAACAACGCATGAAGCCCGCGAAAAAAATCGAATGACGAAATCCGAAATCCGAAAAAAGCGAAAAGCTCAAATATTGAATGCCAACCTTCGAGCTTTTCTCTTCATTCGAACTTTTTTCGATTTTCGATTTTCGTAATTCGAATTTTTCCCAGCCCCCCTCTATACTCACCGCCCGTCTAAAGGAGTCTTCCCATGAACGTTCTCGTTGCCGGCGGTGCCGGATACATTGGTTCGCACACCGTCAAGCGCCTCAAAGAGGCGGGCCATAAACCGGTCATCTACGATAATCTTTCCCGCGGCCACCGCGAAGTCATCGAGATCCTCGACGTCCCCGCCGTCGTCGCCGACTTGAACGACCGCACCGCCCTCTCCGAGGCCCTTGCCGAAAACCGCATCGACACCGTCATGCACTTCGCCGCCTACGCCTACGTCGGTGAAAGCGTCAGCCAACCGCTCATGTACTATCAGAACAATGTCGCTACGACATTGAATGTCCTGGAGTGCATGGAGGCCGCCGGTGTCGAACGATTCGTCTTCTCCAGCACCTGCGCCACCTACGGCGACCCGGACACAATCCCCATCACCGAAAACGAGAAAAAAGCCCCCGTCAGTCCCTACGGCCGCAGCAAACTCGTCGTCGAATGGATCCTCCAAGACTACCTGGCCGCCAATCCCAAATTCAAATGCGCCGTCCTCCGCTACTTCAACGCCAGCGGTTGCGCCCTCGACGGCACCATCGGTGAAGACCATGACCCCGAAACCCACCTCATCCCCGTCATCCTCCAATCCATCCTTGGCCTGAAACCCGAAATCACCGTCTTCGGCACTGATTACCCCACCAAAGACGGCACCAACGTCCGTGACTACATCCATGTCGAAGATCTCGCCGACGCCCACATTCTGGCGATGGAAAAAATGATCGAAGGCAAACCAATCTTCTGCAATCTCGGCACCGGCAACGGCTTCTCCGTCAAGGAAATCATCCAGGCCGCCGAAAAAGTCACCGGCCAAAAAGCCCCCGTCAAATATGGCCCCCGCCGTGCCGGTGACGCCATCGCCCTCTACGCTGACCCTACCATGGCCAAAACCGTACTAGGCTGGGAAGCCAAACACAAAGACCCTGAAACCATCATCCAATCCGCCTGGAACTGGTTCTCCAAACACCCACAAGGCTATGCCGAATAATCCCGTGCACGGATGATATATTATTTAGCCGGGCCGCTCGCCCCGGAATCAAACCCGCGAAAGGATCACCCTGAATGTCCGTCACCCGTAGGCCCGTGCCTGAGCTCCCAGAGCTTCCCCGTACCCAATCCATCGCCAAAGATCTTTGCCGCTCCTACCCCACCGGTCGGCTCGAATACTCACGCGCTTTCGCAGGGAGCCCATTCGAAATCACCATCTCCACCGGCGACCAATTCGCCCCCGGAACCCAGGCCCTCCTCGTAACCACCCTCAACGCAAAACACCCCATTGAATGGATCGAAATTCCATTTGAGCGTCAAAACGATAAGACGTTTTCATGTCAGATCACCCCCAGTCGACCTGGCCTCTTCTCATTCTGGGCGCTGTTCTCAACCGATGGCGGGAAAACCTGGACCCACGATGCCATCCCCGATGCCTGGGTACTCGTTGACCCGCCGCAAGTTGATCATATGCGTCTCTACACGCTCATCCCCAACGTCTCCGGAACCATCGCGGACTGGTCGGCTGAGCTGGTAAAGATCAAGCAGATGGGCTTTAACACAGTCCACCTGCTCCCTCTCACCACGCTCGATACTTCACGCAGCCCTTACTCCGCCAAAGACCTGTTCAGCATCGAACCCAGCTACCTTTCCAACGGCACAAATGGTGACGGGCTGGCAGAACTCGAAAAGTTTGTCGAGAATGCCAAAGCACTGGAGATGCGGCTCTGTTTCGACTTGGTCCTCAACCACGTCGGCGTCGACAGCCACATGGCCAGGCGTGCCCCCGCCTGGATCGTCCCCGACGAAACCAGCCCCGACAAACTCCGCCGCGCACACTACTTTTGCGACAAAGGCTGGCTACCTTGGAATGACCTGGTATTGATCGACTACGAGCATCCCTCACAACGCATCCGCGCCGACATCTGGGCCTACCTCACCGAGTACGCGCTCTTCTGGGCCCACTATGCTAACCAGACCAATGGCTTTGTCCGCTTCGACAATCTCCATAGTAGCTTCAAACCCTTCGTGGATTCCGTGTCCGAGGCGCTGCACGCCACCTATCCAAACGTCGGTATCATCGCCGAGTATTTCACCGATGCCGGCACCCTGCTCGCCACCGTTCCCAAATGGCATCTGAACCTACTACTGGCCACCCCCTGGGACAGCCGCTTCGTACCCCAGTTGCGCGAGTACCTGAAGTTCGTACACTCGGTCTCAAAGCACGTTCGCTTTTTCATGCCCATCACCTCCCACGATTCCGGCTCCCCCGCGCAAGAGTTTGGTGCCGTCGAGTCTACCATCCCCCGCTACGTCGCCGCCGCGCTCATGGGAACCGGTGCCACCGGCATCACCCAAGGCGTCGAATGGGGCCTCGAAGAAAAGATCAACTTCATCGGCGCCCAACCGCGCCTGCTCCGCACCGGCATCCCCATGTTCGCCGACTTCCTCCACCGCGTAAACGAGATCGTCGCCACCGAACCCGTCTTCGCCTACGGCGGCAACTGCCACTTCATCGACAACGGCCACGAAGCCATCATCGCCGCCTTCCGAACCGACAAACGCCCCAATCACCCCGGCTGCCTCGTCATCTGCAACTTTGATATCCTCAAAGAACAAGAATTTAAATTCAACCTCTCCGCCTTCCTCCCCCAAACCGAAAGCATCGCCTGCGTCGACCTCCTCACCGGCGAGAAATTCACCTTTGACTCCCCCTCCGCCACCCTCACACTACCCCCCTGCGCCGCCTACGTCCTAAAGTTCTAACTCCGATCCCCTCCCAGCCTCGAAGAGGCGAAAGAATTTAGCCCACGACGTCAGTCGTGGGTACCAATCCCACTCCGGTCCCCTCCCCCCATGTACCCATGGGGGGAGGGTTAGGGTGAGGGGTCTTCTCCCCGCCTTGACGACTCCCCCAACGTAGTAGACAATGTACGGAATCCCGTACATCGCTTCCATGAGGTTTCTATGACACGCAGTTCCGATATCACCAGCTTCACTGATTTTCGAGCCCACCTACGCGATCATCTCGACGAGCGAATAGCGAATAATCGTCCGCTATTCATTACGCATAATGGGCAGACCGAAGCAGTCGTCATCTCACCGAGGGCATTTGATGAGTTAATGGAACAGGCCGAACTGGCCAAAAGCCTTTCACGGCTGGATCGAAGCAAAGCAGGCATCAAATCCGGGCGCGTGCGACCGGCAAAGGCAGCCATTCGGCAGATCGCCACGGAGCTGGGCGTGAAGCTGGATCGATGACTTACACAACTATCTCCCTCGATGAATTAACGCGTCTCCAGAACTTCTGACCAGAACGGATCAATGCGCCGATTCCATGTTCGAGAAATAATTGTTTTAGTTCTGTTAATGACAGCGGTAGCGGCGTGGCTCAAACGAGAGTAAGCGTTCGCGCCGCGAGGTACTGCTTCGTCTGCGCCGACCACGTTTCCCGCGATTTCATGGGATTTCACTCGCTCATCAGATCCCGTCTCCATCGGGTGGGCCGTGACGCCGCATCATGACGCTATCGAACTCATCGGCATGCGCGACGTTCATTT
>JBBRMF010000335.1:0-5314 GCA_038230975.1 Tepidisphaerales bacterium | reverse complement strand
GAAACGTGGCATGGGCATCTCGCCCGTGCTTTTATTCAAAAAAAAGCACGGGCGAGACGCCCATGCCACCATGAAATTCAATTTCGCGGGTAGTACTCCTATGAGCACATCAACCAAAATTCTGGCAAGCACAATCGCAACGGTGTTGCTCATCGGCTCGGCGATCTCTCATCTCACTGCCGCCGCAGCTCTAACTGCACCCACCCCGGCGACATTGCCCGCCGCGCCGAGGCTGGAAGATCCAACCAAACCCTTCCACGTCTATCCCAATGAAATTTCGCTGAATGGGGCTCGCAGTCGCCAGACGATCGTCTGTAAATTCACGCAGCCTGATGGCGTCACCCGCGATGTCACCACCGCAGCCAAGCTCACTGTTGCCGATCTGTCCATCGCGACACTTGAAGGAAATATCATCAAGCCCGTTGCCGATGGCAAGACTACCATTCTCGTCCAGACCCCCAACGGACAAGAGACGATTCAACTCACGGTCAAGGATGCGAAAATCGATCCACCCATCAGCTTCAAGCTTGACGTGATGCCAGTCTTCATGCGGTCGGGTTGCAATGTCGGTGGCTGTCATGGGGCCGCGCGCGGTAAAGATGGTTTCCGCCTGTCGCTTTTCGGCTTTGATGCGGATGGCGATTACTACCGCGTCACCCGCGAGCAAGCCGTTCGCCGAATCAATCTCGCGCTTCCTAAAGAGAGCCTGCTGCTGACTAAAGCCACCGGGGCTGTGGCTCACACCGGAGGTAAAAAGTTCGAAGTAGACAGTGTCTACTACAACACCATTCTGCGTTGGCTGGAAGCGGGCGCCCCGATGGATTCGCAGGATGTCGCCAAGCCCCTTTCCATGGAGTTGCTTCCACACCAGCTCGTACTGGAGGAAGGCACTAAGCAACAGTTGGTCGCCCGTGCCAAATATACCGATGGCACGGAACGCGACGTGACCCACCTGGCCGTCTTTCTAAGCAACAACGACAACTCCGCCACCGTCACCCCGGACGGTCTGGTCACCGCTGGCAAGCGCGGCGAGGCTTTCGTAATGGCTCGATTTGCCACCTTTACTATCGGCACTCAGGCGATTGTCATCCCAAAAGACGTGAAATATGCGTGGCCAAGCACGCCGGAAAACAACTACATTGACACGCTGGCCAATGCCAAGCTCAAAAAGATGAGACTACTACCTTCGCCACTTTGTAGTGATGAGGTATTTCTCCGTCGAGCCTACCTGGATATCGTTGGCCTGCTCCCGACCGCCGCCGATCACGCCAAATTCGTCCAATCCACGGACGCTAAAAAACGCGAACAACTGGTCGATGAATTATTGGGCCGCAAGGAATTCGTGCAGATGTGGGTGATGAAGTGGGCTGAGTTGCTGAAGGTTCGCTCGGATAACAACCAGACTCTCAGCTACAAGTCAGCCCTTCGCTATTACGAATGGCTCGAAGACAAGATTTCGCGGAACGTGCCATTCGATCAGATCGTCCAGCAATTGCTCGGTTCCAGCGGTGGATCCTTCAAAACACCGGAGACGAACTACTACAACGTCGAACGCGACACTTTGAAAATCGCCGAAAATACCGCGCAGGTTTTCATGGGGATGCGCGTGCAATGTGCCCAGTGTCATAACCATCCGTTCGATCGTTGGACTCAGGATGACTACTACGGGTTTGCCGATTTCTTTGCCCAGGTTGCCCGCAAACAAGGTGAAGATCCGCGTGAAATCATCGTCAGCAACAGTGGGGGTGGCGATGTGGCTCACCCGATCGCGGGTCGCAAGGTCGTTCCGAAATTCCTTGGAGCCGAAATCCCGGATGTCAAAGGGAAGGATCGCCGCGAAGTACTTTCCAAATGGCTCGCATCTCCGGAAAACCCTTACTTCGCCAAGAACCTCGCGAATATCGTCTGGTCGCATTTCCTTGGCAACGGGATCATCGAACCGGTCGATGATGTTCGCATCAGTAACCCGGCGGTAAATCCTGAACTGCTCGATACGCTGGGTCAGAAGTTCACCAGCTATAACTATGATTTTAAACGCCTTGTCCGCGATATCTGCACCTCGCGCACGTACCAGTTAGCCTCTGAAACAAATGAGACCAATGCATCGGATGATCGCAATTTCAGCCATGCCGCCATCCGCCGTGTTCGCGCGGAAGTGATGCTCGACATGATTTGTCAGGCCACGGAGAGCCGCGAAAAATTCAAAGGGCTGCCCCTGGGTTCTCGCGCCGTTGAGATTGCCGATGGCAGCACGACGAACTACTTCCTGACCACTTTTGGCCGGGCCACTCGCGAAACCGTCTGCTCTTGTGAAGTGTCCATGGCCCCGAATCTTTCGCAGGCCCTCACGCTCATCAACGGCGACATCGTTCAGGGCAAAATCCAGAACGGTGGTGTGGTTCGCAAAATGATCGAGTCCAAAAAAACGCCGGACGAGATTATCGATAATTTGTATCTTCGCACCCTGAATCGCGGTGCCTCGTCCGAGGAACGCCAGAAGCTCATCTCCTATCTTGGGGAAAAGCCTGAAGAGCGTCAGAAGGGTTTGGAAGATGTCCTGTGGGCTCTGCTGAATTCGCAGGAGTTCATGTTTAACCATTAGAGGTTTCAGACAAGAGCTTGCGCTAAGATGGCAAAGAGGAAAAGAGCACAAAGAGGAAAAGAAAGAGAGATGATGGTCGCGATGAAGTGCAAAAGTCTGAATAAATCAATTTCTCTTTCTTCCTTTGCGTCTTTGCGTCTTTGCGTTCTTTGCGCTTGCGTTTCCGTCAGATTGGCCGGTGCCGCCGATGCTCCCAAGAAAGTAACTTTCCAGGACGACCTACTTCCACTCCTTCGCGATAGCTGCCTCAACTGCCACAACCCCGACAAGAAAAAAGCCGGGCTTGATCTCAGCACCTACCAGGGAACGATGGCCGGCAGTGACAACGGCGTGGTTGTGAAACCGGGCGATCCCTCCGGCAGTTCGCTGATGAAGACGATCACGCACGCCGAAGAACCTTTCATGCCGCAGAAGGCCGATAAACTGGCCGATCCGAAGCTGGCGATGTTCAAAGTATGGATCGCGACCGGCGCGCCTGAAACACGTGACAGCAAAGTGAAAGTAGCCGAGAAGAAAAATGATTTGGCGACGGTAGTTGCCGTCGGCAAACCGGCTGGCCCTCCACCCATGCCCACCGTACGGCTGCCGCTTGATCCGGTCAGTTATACCACCCGCCCTGGTGCGCTCGGAGCGTTGGGTTGCAGCCCCTGGGCACCGCTGGCCGCCTTGGGTGGGCAGCACCAAATCGTGCTCTACAATACGCAGACGCTTGATTTGCTGGGCGTTCTACCCTTCCCGACCGGTCAGCCCGATGTGGTTCGATTCAGCCGCAACGGTTCTTTGCTTTTGGCCGGCGGCGGTCAAGCAGCCAAGAGCGGCAAGGTCATTCTCTGGAACGTAGTCAACGGCCAAAAGGTGGCCGAAGTGGGCGATGAATTTGACGCCGTCCTTGCTGCGGATCTATCTCCGGACCAAGGCAGTGTTGCCCTTGGAACACCCAATAAAATTCTAAAAAGCTACAATACAAAAGACGGCAAAGTAGCCTGGACCGTCAAGAAGCACACCGACTGGGTCACGTCTGTTGCCTACAGCCCCGATGGCGTTCTGGTTGCCAGCGGAGATCGCGCCGGAAATTTATATGTATGGGAAGCCAAGACCGGCCGTGATTTCTATGCGCTGAGTGGCCATAAGGATGGCATCACCGATCTGGCCTTCCGCGACGACGGCAATGTCCTGGCAAGTGCCAGCGCCGATGGAACTATCAAGCTCTGGAACATGCACGATGGCGCGAACATGAAGACTCAAAACGCGCATGGCAACGGGGTGATGTCCATCGCCTTCGCCCACGATGGTCGCATCGTCACCGGTGGTCGCGATAACACTGCCAAGGTCTGGACTCCAGAAGCCGAAAGCCCCAAAGCGTTTGAAGCATTCAGCGATGTCGTGCTTCACGTCGCCTTCACCGATGACGGCCAGCGCGTCATCGCCGGCGACTGGTCCGGCGTCATTCGCATCTTCAATGTCGCGGATGCCAAGAAGCTGGGCGATCTCACCGCGAACCCCGCCGGCCCTTCGCAACGATTGGCCACCGCCGAAAAGCTGGTCGCTACACTGCAAGCTGAATCCGATCGCCTGACTATCGAGGCTAACAAGGCCAAAGCCGTCGCCGACAAAACCAACACAGAATTCGCCACTGCCCGTGCCGGTAAAGGTGCCGACCAAGTCGATGCCGCGTTGAATCAGGTGAATCAAGCCACGAACAATCTTCGTCAAGCCAACGAAGCCCTGCAAAACGCCAAGAACACCGTGCAGAACAAGCAGAATGAGTTGAACAATTTCAACCAGCAAAAAGTGCAGGCCAGCATCGCGCTGGAAAACGCCGCGAAGGGCCAACGCAAAGACGCCAGGCAACGCCTGACGCAAATCGAACTGCAGATCAAAACTACGAGCGAAGCTTTAGCCGCTGCAACAAAGAATATCAAACCTCAGCAAGAAAACGCCGACAAAGCCGCTGCTGCCGAGAAGACGACGAAAGAGGCGCTAACCAAATCGCTGGCCAATGCCGATCCCGCTGCGAAAGAGCTCCCCACCAAAGGCGATGCGATGCGCACCGCAAATGGCGCAGCCCAAACCGCCAAGACAACAGCCGAAGCAGCGGCGGTTAAACTTGCGGTCGCGAAGGGGGATATGGATCGATTGAAAGCGAGCATCGCGGGGAATATCCCGGCCACGCAGCCGTCGGCGAAGGGGAGTTGAGCCAGCCAATTTCAAATCGAGAGTAAACCCGATTAATTTGGAGCCGAAATAGGTGTCGGCACATCAGGCTTAGCAAATGTCGGCCAGACTGTTTGCGCTCCTCGCATCGTGGCTGGCCCATTGCGAACGCGGAGCTTCACCAAACCGTCCGAATTGAGGTCGCCATCAATAATCCCCTCGGCACCATCAAGTTCGTAAGCGATCGCGAATCCCGAGCTATTGTGAGCTGTCACTTGACCGGCAAAAAAACATGCGGTTTGAATGTCGTGATGATAGTAACCTGCGGATTCCCGGATGCTTCGATTGATTCGAAAATCATCACCGGCCTTCAAAGCGCCAAGTCCCCCGAAGGTTTTAGTTTCAGCCGACATCGCGGTCAAATGCCACCAGTCGCCGAATGGCATTCCCGGTTCAATCGTGACGATCACTAACCGTGAAATCCCGTTCGACGCGCGGCGTTCATGTAGGAACAGAGCGGCCGGACTCTCATCGGTCAGTAGTGAACTGATAATCACT
>JBBRMF010000334.1:0-5321 GCA_038230975.1 Tepidisphaerales bacterium | reverse complement strand
GCCTTCGTCGAATCAAATCAAACGCCCCGCGCATCGCCTCCGCAGTCACATCACTCGCCCGCATGTGTGCATGAAACGCATCCACCGACCAGCGCGCGATCGTCAACTGAATCAGGTTCGCCGATGAAACGACCTCCACTCCGATTGATCGTACAAATTCCACGATCCCCGCATCCGCATACGAAACCGCCGGCAATTCCCCCATCGGCGAATACTCCATCGCCACGCGCCCGCTCAACAGTTCCCGCAAAATCGCCTGCATCCGCTGCCATGATCCGTACTCGATCACCGGCAAATCCACATCGCGAAACGCCACCCGATCCACCGAATGCAACACCAGTGAAGGCGTCCCCTTTTGCGGAACCCACAGATAGACCCGCCGCGTGCTGAAGCGATTCCCCGGCATGAATGTCTGAAGAATCGGATTGCTGCCGCGAAAATCGTAGACGAGCCAGCCGTTGCAGTTCTCAGATTGGAGCGCCGATTGAATCGAAGGTAAGTCCATCACCGCATCTTGATGCCACAAGATGCATCGCTTGGCAAGTGATCGCATACCCACGAAAACGTCCAGGAATGCGTGACAGTTCCGGCGAACCGGATTTCTCCCTCTCCCGGTACTCCGGGGGAGGGTTGGGGTGGGGGGGGGAAATCGCTGAACTACTCAATATTTATCGAAAAAGACCCCCACCCTTCCCTCCCCCGGAGTACCGGGAGAGGGGATAATACCCGCCGATCTCGTCACGCACCCAGGGAACTTGTTCCCTGGGCGCTTTCGCTTTTGTCGTCTTCAAACAAGTCGTTATCACGTTCGCGACAGCGTAAACGTCCCGGTTGATGGTGGCCCATCTTTCTTGGTGATCGTAAACGTCCCGGTGATCGTCTTACCATCCGTGCTCAACTGCCCTTCAAGGTGCGGCCCGGATTTATTGTCGCCGGTGAAATTGAAATGACCGTTGGCGTCAAACTTGACGGTGATCGTGTCGACTGTGCCGTCGGAATTCGGATGTTTGATCATGCCGAAATAGCTGCCATCCTTGGTCTTGACAACATCCAGTGTCAGACCGGATTGTTTACCGCCTGATTCGGTGGCCATGCCGACATAGTGCGGGCCATTTACCGGCGCAGGAGGTGGCGTCGGCGCGGGGGTCGGTGTCGGGACAGGCGGGGCCATCACGGTCAGCGAGATCGTGCCGACACTTGACCCATCTTTGCGAGTTTCGGTCCAGTTGCCGGTGATCGCGGATTTATCGGTGTTCAACTGGCCTTCAACGTGCAGCTTCTTTCCATTTTCGCCTTTGTCGAAAACGAAGTGACCATTCGCATCGACAGGCATGCTGAACTTGGTCGGTGTGCCGCCGTTTGGATCGATGCCGATGACATCTGCACGATAACCTTTATCGGTCTTCGTCAGCGAAAGTGTCAGGTTGGCAGCGAGCTTGTTCTGCGTGGTATTGAATGCCGTGCCCTGGAAATACAACGGCGCGACCACCGTCGGCGCGTTCTTCGTGGCATGCACTGCCGGATGATGCACGGCTGGAGCAATCTCCGTGTGCATCGCCGAGACACTAAACATCGTGCGGCCTTCAAGCGTTTCAATCATGGCGTTCATGGTCAGTCCTTTATGGTTAAGCGTTGATTGAGAGTTACGATTGACATGAAGAGGCGGCAAATCTTTGGAAAGATTTAAGCCTGACCAATAACTTCAGCAGAACCTGGTTTAAACGCGAAGGATGCGGGTCACCTCAACAACGCGAGCCTCCTCGCTACGGTAGTAGTCCGAGAAGAAGTTCCGCAAGGTACACTCGGTTGGATTTGAGGCCTGTATGATGCAATCCCGGTCCGTTCGTTCTCGTCTGCTCATGTTGACTGCCATTACAGTGGCCTGTTTGCAACTGCCATCTGGCGCGGCACCGCAAAATGACTCCGCGCCGATCAAGCCCCCGGCAAAACCTTCCACCCCCACGACCTTCCCCGTCGCCACGCCGGATGAGAATGCCGACATGAGCATGCGTTCTCCGGCACAGGAACTGGCGGCCCTGGAAATCGCGCCGGGGTATCACCTGGAATTGATCGCCTCCGAGCCCGACGTCGTCTGCCCGACCGTTTGCGTCTGGGATGGCAATGGTCGCATGTATGTCACGGAATTTCGTTCGTACATGTTGGATATTGACGCCGGGAAGGAAAAGGAACCCGTCAGCCGTGTGTCGGTTTGGGAAAGCACCAAAGGGGACGGGCATTACGATAAGCACACGATCTTCGCCGACAATCTGCTGCTCCCCCGCATGGTGCTGCCGCTTGATGAACGCATCATCATTCGCGAAACCGACACTAAAGATCTGTTCACCTATCGCAATACCAAAGGCACGGGTACTGCGGATGAGAAAGTGAAAATTTTCGAGGGCGGCCCGCAGGAAGGGAACCTCGAGCATCAACCTTCCGGGTTGACGTGGAATCTGGATAACTGGATGTACATCACCCACGACAGCACGCGATTTCGGTTTACTCATGGAAAAATAGAAACCAATAAAATGCCGTATAGCGCCGGGCAGTGGGGCATGGCGATGGACGATGTCGGCCATCTCATTCTTTCCTCGGCGGGGAATGAACTGCCTGCACACGACTTCCAGGCCAACTGGCAGTACGGCAAACTTCAAATGGCCGGTGAGTTGGCGGCCAACTTCAACGATGTCTTCCCGATGATTCGTCTAACCGATGTGGAAGGTGGCACCAAGCGCCTCAAACCCACCGGCGGCCTCAATCACTTCACCGGGTGCGCCGGCCCGAGCATCTACCGCGGCGATGCGCTCCCGCAGGATCTCTACGGCGACTACATTCTCCCCGAACCCGTCGGTCGATTCATTCGTCGCGCAAAGATCAATGTCGTCGACGGGAAAATGGTGATCTCCAACCCATCCCCCGGCAAGGAATTCATCGCCTCGCGCGATCCGAATTTCCGCCCCGTGTGGTCGGCCACCGGCCCGGATGGTTGCCTCTACATCTGCGACATGTATCACGGCATCATTCAGGAAGGGAACTGGACGAAACAAGGTTCCTACCTCCGCACGCAGATTCTGAAATACGGCCTCGACAAAAATATCAACGGCGGTCGCATCTGGCGGCTGGTGCATGATGGAATGAAACCGCGCGCAACCCAGCCCCACATGCTCGACGAAAAACCGGCGGAACTGGTTCAGCATCTTTCAGATCCCAACGGCTGGTGGCGCGATACCGCACAACGGCTGATCATCGTTCGCGGTGACAAATCGGTCGTCCCCGCCCTGAAAGAATTGGCGTCGAAAAGTCCCAATCCCCTCGCGCGGCTTCACGCCCTCTGGACGCTCGACGGCCTCGATTCCGCCGACACCGACTTCATTCGCGAAAAAATGAAGGATAAAGATGCGCGAATTCGCGTCGCCGCCATGCGCATCGCCGAACCCCATCTCCTGATTTCCGATCCCACGGCGAAGACTCAACCGAAGGAAAACGGGCCGATGATGACCGCGTTCAACGCGATGGCATCCGATCCCGACCCAACCGTCGCCAATCAATACGTGCTATCCATCCGGTACGTGAAGCATCCGGATGCCGACAAATTGATTGCCGATGCAATCGCCATGCGTGAAACCGCGAAGCTCAGCGTCGCGACGCAAAAGCTGATCGCCAAAGCGTGGGCCGACAGCGTCGCCGACGCAAAGGCCAATGCCCTGAAGCAGAAGATGCTCGCGCTGAAGGATCCCGCTCTGGCCAAAGTGTGGGCGAAGGGTCGGGAGAACTACCTCCAAACCTGCATCGCCTGTCACGGTGAAGATGGCAAAGGTGCCCCCACCCCGGAAAAGAATGGCACGCTGGCCCCGTCGCTCGCCGGGTCAAAAAAACTGCAGGGCGACCGCGCGCTTGTCTGCCGTATCGTGCTCCACGGGCTCGTCGGTCCAAACGATGGCGGGAAAACCTACCCCGGTGAGATGGCCAGCCTGAAAGTTCTCGACGACCAATGGCTCTCCTCCATCCTCACGTACGCCCGCAACGATTTTGGCAACCGAGGGTCGATGATCGCGCCCGCCGATGTGGCCAAGGTCCGCAAGGAAACCGAGACGCGCGACAGGCCATTCACGTTGCAGGAATTGATCCAGATGAATCTATGGACAACCAACGGAACCCCACCCGCAACCCAACCGGTCGAAAAAACCGCCGCAAAATGACGGGGAATTGAAACTGTTTTATGGAGGGTCCGCTGTAGAGATTGAGAACTTATTTGTGGCACGGGCTTCCAGCCCGTGTGAGTGGATCAGGAACGGAAAAACGGCCTGCTTTTCAGCAGCAGTCCGACTTCAACAGCCTTAGAGCACTTTTCAGGTGGGTAGATTGCCGGATGCTGGGTGCCACGGGTCGCGGTACTCCGAGACCCGTGCGTGTCGGCGGGCAGAAGATACAGGTCTCGGAGTACCGCGACCCGTGGCATCCACTGATGTCAATACACCGATGTGCAAAACGCTGTAAAACGGGCTGGAAGCCCGTGCCACGAATTGATTCTCAAGCTCTTTAGCGGACGGAATCGCAGGTAGTGATTCAGTTTGAAAATGTTTCCTGGCCACCAACACGCGGTTGCTCTGATTTTTGCTGACCACGGTATGATGCCCGCGTGCGACGACTCGCCCGCTACACCCTCAATGCTTTCACCGTGCTGTCACTGTTGCTGTGCGTGGCGACGGCGGGGCTGTGGGTGCGGAGTCATTATTATCAGGACGATCTTCGTATCAAATACAGCCGGAATTCAGAATTCGGGGTGCAAACTGCAATCAGCGAGCTTAGAGCTAGGATCGTTAAAAACCGACGCGGGACAAACGAAGTTTGGTCGTGGCATTATATTTTTTGGGAACCAGCGGGAGTTCCTTCCGAGCTAGACGTATGGGATAAGTTTTTTAGTGGTCATCCGAGCTACTACTATGATCATAGATTCGGCTTTCGACGAATGGGCTTCAAACTGATGTTTGATTCCATCGACGAAATCTGCGTACCGTTCTGGCTTTTGACCTTGTTGCTGCTTGTGCTTCCAACAGTGCGATTATGGAAAATAGGTAAGAATCGCACGAATAGTGGCGCAGGAATTTGTCCTATATGCTCATACGACCTTCGCGCCACCCCCGACCGCTGCCCGGAGTGTGGCACGATCCCGGGAAAACCAGCCTGAACTGCAAACGGAACCACTACTGAATCTCGCCACAACACAAATGAACCACAGATAAATACAGATGTACACCGATATAAAAGACATAGACCGCCGAAACGTCTTTTCCTTCCCCGTACAGGCGCGGCGGTACGTC
>JBBRMF010000333.1:0-5329 GCA_038230975.1 Tepidisphaerales bacterium | reverse complement strand
TGCGCCGTGGATGTCGGTTGAAGCTCCGCAAGATAGACATTTGGTTGACTCATTGAATATGCTGCTCGGCGCTGGTGAATCGGAAGCCATCGCGCTGGCTTGTGAAAAAGACGTACGCATAGTTCTCGACGATGCAAAAGCCCGTTCTGTGGCCAAAAATATGAAACTAAAGTTCATCGGTACTGCAGGCATTCTTGTTCGCGCAAAATTGGCAGGACTAGTTCCGACCGTGGCACCGATTCTTTTGGATCTTGAGCGCAACGGTTTTCATCTCGGCCACGATCTTCGAGACGAGATATTACGCATTTGCGGAGAGTAGTTACGCTCTTTTCCGCATCAGGCGTATTCCATTAATGGAACTATTTTGTTAGCCCATTCCATTAATCGAATGACTTTCAACTACCGAATAGATTCCTCCTCCCGGTTAGACATTGACCGGGTATATAGACATCAGACAACCAGACTGTGTGGCTCAACGCGAGTGGACTGATCCTCCAAACGCGTCGAGGCCAAAGATAAAAGCGCCGTGCGGGGCCGCATCCCTGCGCGGCGCTTTTTATTTTTCGCACGCGAGCCACACGTCTGGTTGGCAACGGGAGAACGAAACACGATGCCCGACGACATGAACGACGCGATTTGTGAAAACGCCAAAGGCCCCAAGCGGGTCAAAGGCGACTCTGGCGAAGTGGAGCAGCACTCGCTGAGTGAACAGATTGAGGCCGACCGTTACCTGAACTCCAGGAAAGCCGCCAAGGCAAAGGGCCTCGGCATTCGAATCAGCAAACTGGTGCCACCTGGAGCAAACTAATGCTGGCTCGCTTGAAAAACATTTTCTTCGGTGACGCCAGTGCCAAGCGGCCCTTGCCTGTGGGATACCCCGTCATCCGCGCGCGATACGACGCGTCGCTGACGAGCGATCACAATCGCAAGCACTGGGTGTACGCCGACGGCTTGTCGGCAAACGCCGCCAACTCGCCGGGCATACGCCGGATTTTGCGGAACCGCTCCCGATACGAGGTCGCGAATAACTCGTACGCACGCGGCATCGTGTTGACGTTGGCCAACGATTGCATCGGGACCGGCCCGCGCTTGCAGTTACTTTCGATGAACTACGAGGCGAACAACTGGGTTCATCACGAGTTTGCGCGCTGGGCGAAGGCGATTCGGCTGCCGGAAAAATTGCGAACGATGCGGATGGCCAAAGCCGAAGATGGCGAGGCATTCGCGATCCTGATTAACAACCCTGAACTTGAAGGGCCGGTTAAGTTGGATCTGAAGCTGGTCGAAGCGGATCAGGTCACGACACCGCTGTTTCAGTTTCCCAAGAGCCAGATTCCGTTTGTAGACGGCCTCGTACTCGACGGATTCGGCAACACGATCGTCTACCACGTTCTGAAACAGCACCCCGGTGACACGAATGTCCGCTACACCTTGGAATACGATTCGATTCCGGCGAAATCCGTGTTGCACTATTTCCGCACCGACCGCCCCGGGCAATATCGCGGCATTCCAGAATTGACACCGGCACTTTCCCTGTTTGCGATGCTCCGGGATTACACACTGGCGACATTGGACGCCGCGAAAGCCGCCGCTTATTTCGCCGGGATCTTGTACACGGATGCGCCAGCCAATGGCGAAGCAGATTCTGTCGAGCCGATGGACGCCATCCAACTGGAACGCAACACGCTGTTAACAATGCCCGGCGGTTGGAAGATGGGGCAGGTACACGCGGAGCAGCCCGCCAACACGTACGGTGAATTCAAGAAAGAGATCCTCAATGAAATCGCCCGGTGCATGAACATGCCGTTCAACATCGCGGCCGGCAATTCCAGTTCGTACAACTACGCTTCGGGCCGGATGGATCATCAGGTTTATTTTAAATCGATCCGGGTGGAACAAGCGCAGATCGGCGCGGGCATTCTCGACCGGTTGTTTACAACCTGGGTCAATGAAGCGGTGCTGATTGATGGCTTTCTTCCGCAATCATTGCGCGCGAAATCAGCGGATTGGTCGCACCAATGGTTTTGGGACGGACAGGAGCACGTCGATCCGGCCAAGGAAGCACTGGCCCAGGCCACGCGCCTTCAGAATTTTACGACCACGCTCACCGAAGAGTACGCCAAGCGTGGCATTGATGTGAACACCGCCCTGCGCCAGCGCGCACACGAACTCGAATTGATGCGGGAATTGGGTTTGGCCCCCGAACTCGCCCAACCCAACGCCGTAACGGTTCCCGCCGTTCCGGAAGACGAAGACATGCCTTTACCGGAGGATGATTAACGATGAGTAAGGTTGAGAAGGCTCCGTTGACATTGCAATGTGCGATGACGTTCGAACCGATCGAAGCCATGGGCGAAGGGAAACCGGGCCTGCCCCGGTTCAACTTGGTCGCCTATACCGGAGCGGCGATGCGTCTTGCGGGCTGGCGTTTCCCGGTGGTCGTGGACCTCGCGGGACTGGCGATCCCGTCGCAGATGCGTCCGATCCGTCTTGGTCATGACGCGTCAATGGGCGTCGGACACACCGAAAGCATCCGCGTGGAGAACGGCCAGTTGGTGGCCAGCGGCACGGTATCCCGCGACACGGCGA
The DNA here is from genome assembly GCA_038230975.1 of Tepidisphaerales bacterium. Lineage (GTDB taxonomy): Bacteria > Planctomycetota > Phycisphaerae > Tepidisphaerales > Tepidisphaeraceae > JANXVV01. The sequence goes on along the minus strand of JBBRMF010000333.1, from coordinate 2,740 downwards.
CGGCCCGCGAAGTGGTAGCGTCTTCGCGCAACGGATTCCCCTGGCAAGCCTCGATCGGAGCGTCGGCGGAAGAGTCAGAGTTTGTCCGGGATAACCAAAACGTCATCGTCAACGGCAAAGAATTTTCCGGCCCATTGAATGTGGTCCGCAAAGCCACCTTGGGCGAAATCAGTTTCGTGGATTTGGGAGCCGACGGCCAAACCAGCGCGAGCGTCGCGGCGGAAGCCATCACACATGAGGAGATCACGACTGTGCCAAAAGAAAATCAGACCGGAGCGTCCGAAAACACCAGCGAGCCCCCGGTGGCCGCCGCCGCAACGGTGACGCAGGAGACGCCCACACATCCTCCAATCGAGCGCGTCAATCCGCAACCCAATACGGCAGCGGCTCTCCGGGCTGAGGCGGTTGCCGAAAGTGAGCGCATCGCTGCCATCCGGCGAATCTGCGGATCAGCCTATCCGCAGATTGAACTGGAAGCCATTCGGGATGGCTGGGACATCACCCGCTGTGAATTGGGCGTGATGCGCGCCGAGCGTCCGACCGTTCCCAATGTCATCATTGCAGTCCAAACGGTACTCGACAACACGATGTTGGAAGCGGCCTGCGCGCAGACAGCCAAGCTCCAGGGTGTCGAGAAACACTACCCATCCGAGGCACTCGAAGCCGCTGCCAAACGCTTCCGAGGTGGAATTTCGATGCAGGAAATCTTGTTGGAAGCTGCGTGGGCTAACGGTTATTCCGGTCGGAACTTTCGCGATAGCCGCGCGGTGTTGCACGCCGCATTTGGGCCGTCGATCCAGGCCGGATTTTCGAGCGTAGACATCGGTGGCATCCTGGCCAACGTCGCCAACAAGTTCCTCTTGGAAGGGTTTTTTTCGGTCGAACAGACCTGGCGGAACATCTGCTCCGTTCGGAACGTCAACGACTTTAAGACCGTGTCAAGCTACCGGCTGGTCGGGAAGGATCAGTACGAAGTGATTGCTCCGGGCGGGCAGATCAAGCAGGGGACGCTGGGCAACGAAAAGTATACCAACCAAGCCAACTCGTACGGCTTGATGTTGTCCATCGATCGCCGCGACATCATCAACGACGACCTGGGCGCGATCACCACGGTGCCACGCAAGTTTGGACGGGGTAGCGGTCTGAAGATCAACGATGTGTTCTGGACCGCGTTCTTGAACAACCCGACGTTCTTCTCCGCGAATAACAAGAATTACCTGACGGGTGTCGACACGGTTTTGGGCATTGATGGACTGACCAAGGCGGAAGTGGCGTTCATGGATCAGGTCGACACGGATAACAAACCCATCGGCGTCATGCCTGCGATCATGCTGGTTCCCACCTCCCTGAGCGCACTCGGTTCTCAGTTGTTTCGGTCGACGGATATCCGCGACACGACGGCCAACAACAAGTACCCGATTTCGAATCCGCACCAGGGAAAGTTCCGGGTCGAGGTCAGCCGGTACCTGGCGAATTCTGCGTACACCGGCAATTCTGCGAAGGCTTGGTACCTGCTGGCCGCGCCGGCGGATTTGCCGGTGATCGAAGTGGCGTTCCTGAACGGTCAAGAGTCTCCGATCATTGAAACGGCGGAGGCGGATTTCAACGTGCTGGGCATTCAGATGCGCGGGTACCACGACTTCGGAGTCGCGCTTCAAGATCCCCGCGCTGCAATCAAGAGCAAGGGTGACATCTGAGCGTTTTGGCACTTCTTCCTCCCATTCTTCAAACACGGAGAACTGAACCATGACAGCCGTTTACGTTCAAGATGACGATTACGTGGACATCACGCCGACGGCAGATGTGTTGGTCGGCGATGTGATAGTTCAGGGCGATCTGATCGGCATCGCCACGCGTCCTATCCCAGCAAACACGTTGGGAGCGCTCTGCGTCGAAGGCCTTTTCGATGTACCGAAAACCGCTGGAGCCGGGACAGGCATGGCAGCGGGAACGAAAGTCTATTGGGACGCAACGAACATCGTTGCGACACCCACAGCAGGTGCAAACAAGTTCCTCGGGAAAACGACATTGGCGACTGCCGACATCGACACGACGGTACGTGTGCGTTTGCAGCAATAAAGGAGGTGCACCTTTGGGCGATCTGCTTCAATGCGGCTCGGCGTGGCTGGAAAACCAGCGCGTGAAATTTTGCTCAAGCCTGGTCATCTACGCCCGCGGAAGTGTGACTGTCGAAGTCAATGCGACCAGGGGCCGGACACTCTTTTTCATCGACGATGGTTACGGTGCGCAGATCCGCTCCGAGTCGCGCGACTACCTGATTCTCACTGCGGAATTGATTCTGAATGCAGTGCCGACGCTTCCGCAGGTCGGTGACCAGGTGCGCGAAACGGATGGGAACCAGAGCTTCATTTACGAGGTCGTCGCGCCGGGCGGCGAACCGCATTTCCGATACAGCGATCCGTACCGTCAGACACTGCGGATTCACACGAAGCTGATTGGACAGGAGCAAACGCCATGACTGAAACACTTGCGAAGGCTGGGATGGGCGCGCTGCTCCTGGCGTCCATTCCCGTGGGTGGCGATCCCACCCTGTGGGCTCAATGGGGGCTCGCCGGCGCGGTGGTCGGATACACGCTCTGGCGCGATTGGCAGCGCGAACGGCAGATGACCGAATCGATCGAACGCCAGAACGAATGGGTGCGCAACACGCTGGTCAAAGCGTTGGAACGCAATTCCGTGGCGATGGAAAAAATCTGCAACCCAACCAAGTAGGGTGAAC
>JBBRMF010000332.1:0-5363 GCA_038230975.1 Tepidisphaerales bacterium | reverse complement strand
TGATCGGACGGAACTGGCCGATCACTATCCAGGCGACCCATGCCGGCTTCATCTTCGGGGCGGGAACGTTCATACGTTCGCGACGGATCAGGGGCGTTCTTGGGGGATAAGGGGCGTTGGGGTTCGGTCATGGGGTACTCCTTCTGGGTGTTCAGGCAAGATGATCGTAAGCCGTGACGCGGGATTGCAGAACGTCCAATCTGCAAGGAAATGAACGAATCACTTCTGTCTAAACTTTGAGTTCGGTCGATCTGGCGGTTCCGCATTCCGGGCAGCGGTCGGGGGTGGCGCGAAGGTCGTAGCCGCACGACCTGCAATGTCCGGCTGTCGTTACTTGCCGCTTGAAAAAGCTTATGGTGAAAATGAACGGGAGCACGCTCGAAAGCAGAAGGATTGCCCAGAAGGGGATCAGCAATATGCGATCGCCGGAGTCGCTGTACCACATGAATCCATTCCGAGATGGGTTCAGTGCTGAGGAATCAAGGCTTAGGTATCCGGGAAGCTGCGGACGGCTTCCGACCGTGAACACTCGGCTATTTGCGAAACTTTGTCGGAATGTGCCGTCATATCTTTCGTCGTTGAGCCATAATTTTCCTTCGAATGAAGCGATGATTCGAACGACGGAATTGGAGAGAACACGCTCGTCCCTGTAATAGACAAAGTCGCAGCGGTTCTGGCTGCGAATCCATGCGACGCACGTCGCCGCGAATAGCGCCATCGACAACACGGACACGGAACGGAAGATCATCTGCCGCGGTCGCTTCATCGTTTACATTCCCGAATCCACCTTCAGTACCCCGCGCTGTCGTTTAACGGCGATGATTCGCTGTTGGAGCGTTGAGAAAAGTTGGCGGGCGTTGGGGATGCCGCGCATGTAGAGATTAGGGGTCGTGTCATCGTGGGAGAAGATTTCGATCGTGCCGACACCCATTATTCGTTCGATCAGGGATTGATGGAATTTGAGGTCTTCGACGTGCCAGAGTTCCATGGTGTCGATAGATGTGCTCAGCCAGCCGCGCTCGAAATCGATGCGGTAATTGGTGATGCGGTATCGCGTTCGCTTGACTGTCAGAACCGGTACGATGAGCAGGATGATGCCGATGAGGACGAAAGCCAGATTTAACCACCAGGGAATATGGCTTTTGAAGTAACCGCCTATGAGCACGGGGATGAGGATGACGGCAATGCCCAGAAGCCAAAAGAGGGAGGCTTGACCGAGATGCCCGCGCAATTGGGGGGTGCCTTCGTAGTAAACTTCCTCGGCGTCACCGGCGGGTTTATGGACCCGTTCGTCCGAAACGGTTGCGGGTGGGGTGGTTTTTGAGGTTGGAATTTGGCTCATAAAGTCTTTCTCTTGGGAGGCCAGAGGCCCCGTACACCGAAAGGGGACGGGGTCAGTCACCGCCGTCGCATGGATGGTGCCATAAGTATAGTCTCGCGTTGTAATTTGGCACAAGGGTGCAATTGCGTGGTACGATTACCTCCAGATATTGCGGCGACGGGTTTCTGTGGTTCTCCATTGTAGATCTGGAGGGGGGAGCGGTAGAATGGCGAATGACTCAAGGAGACTATTCATGTTTTTACGTTGCAGCCTGACAGCGATTATTTTGGCTTGCTTCTGCCCGGTCCTCGCGCGGGGGCAGGCGTTTTTCACGCCGGGGGTCAGCTCGTTTACGCCCGAAATCGGGGTGGTGAACACGGGCATCGTGAACGATTTATCGGCGACTGTTTCAGAGGATCGAAAATACGTCACGCTCGGGGTCAGGGCTCAGCAGTCAAAATTGCTGGCGCTCCAGGAGTTCCGCATCAATGGCCCACAGGTGGCGGGATTTGTCGGGGGTGCCCCGCTGAATGCGAACGCGCCTATGTCTGGCGAATTTGGAGCGGTGAATCCTCCGGTTCAGCTTGTATCCGGGAGCGGTGCATCGCTGCTTCAACAGCGGGGAATGACCAGAATTCTGGCTCGATAGCGATTGACAGCCCGCCCTTTTTTTTCGCGAATTCCCATTGCCTCCCGGTGAATGCACTCTTTATTGTGTGAATCGGAGCAAAATCATGAGCGTACCCGTTTCGCCCTTTGACAAGATGCCCGATCCAGAAAACCCGGCGGCGAAATCTGATTCGTCGCAGCCGGGTGCCTCACTGCAACTGCCGCCGCGAAAGCATTGGCGAAGGCGGCTGGTCATCAGTGTATTGGTGCTGCTGTTAGTTCTCGTGGGATTGGCGCTTTTTCTCCCGACGCTGGTCGGCACTTCGTTCGTACGCGGCATGGTGCTGGCCAGAATCAATCGGCAGTTGAATGGCTCGGTCGAGATTCAGAACTGGTCGCTGAGCTGGACCGGCGGTATCCGCATCGATGGCATCAAAGTGTTCGACGATCGCAAGGCCGAGATTCTCTCGGTGGCGCACCTTCAGACAGAACTCTCGCTGCTCGATGCAATGCGGGGGCGGTTTCATTTCGGTGAAACCTCGGTCGACGAGCCCAACCTGGAACAGTTGATCATTTATCCTGATGGCTCGAATAATTTTCAAAAGCTTTTGAAGAAGACATCGGCCGACCCGGCGGAGCCCCGCGAACCAAAAACCGAGCCCGGGCCGCACTCCGGAAAAAACCAAACTGAAGTGGCGAATACTTCGACGCCGCTCGATTTTCAGGGGCATTTCACAGTGAACCGGTTGCGCGGGTATATCCTGGACCAGCGTGCCGGGGAGCCGCTCATTATCTTGCCGGAATCTTCGATGAGCTTCCGGATCAATTCCCCGCAGCAACCGATTGAGAATGCCCTGGTGTTGGTCTGCCGCGTCGGCACGAATGGCATGCCCGGAACGATCAAGATCCGTGGAACGGCCCAAACCGGGGTGAACGCCACTGTTGATGAGACGCTGGAATTGGCGTCAATTTCTCTGGCGGCATTGAATCCATTCCTGGCGATGTCCGGCGAAAAAATTGCGTTGGGGGGTGTCGCCAATGGTGCGATTGAATTTAAAACAGGTGCTCCGTCGCCGTTCTCCGCAACGGGACAGATTACGGCCGATCACTTTACGGCCACCGACGAGGCAACTCACGGTGAAATTTACTCTGCGGAGAAGATCATTTTTGCCGTGCGAACCGCAGGAGATCCAACGAAGGCTGGCACTCCGGTTCGAGTCGAGGCAAGCGCTTCAGTGGCCCATCTGAAGATGGCGATCGCGCCCACCGCGACGACTCAACCGCCATCCCCTTTACAAGTGACAAGCGGCACCGCGAGCCTCAAGCTATCGATCGCGCGGGATACCACTGGCCAGAATACGAAATTTCAAGATGGCCAACTGACCGTCAATCAACTCGTGCTGGAGCGGGGCGATTCGAAATATGCCGCATCACAGGATGCCGTCTCGATTCAATTTGCGGGGGAAGTCAGCGAGGCAAACGGGATGACGGGATTTGTGCTTTCCGCGCTAAATGGCAATGCGTTTGGCAGCACGATCAAGATGTCTGAGCCGCTGATCGTCAAGAGCGGGGGTGGTGCGATGAACGCCTCGGGCGCAATTGAACTGGCCGGCAAGATTGCGGACGTGACAAGCCTTTTGGAAACGTTGCAGGGCAAAGCCAGGGGCAATGGCTATCCGTATGATGGCAACTATCGGCTGGCAGAGCATGTGACGACTCAGGGCAACGTCATCACCCTCAACGGCGAAGGGGCAATTGCCGATTTTCAAGTGAGCGACTTGGATCGAAAACAACCGGTGTTCAGCGAGAAGCAGATTTCACTTGTCAATAATATCAGCTACGACACGGGGTCGAAGAATCTGGAAATTTCGAATCTCAAATGCGACATGGTGGGGAGTGACGCACTCCATCTGAATTTAGCGGGCGTGATTCAGAATGTGGGGGAACGTCAGGCATTTGATCACGTGAGGTTGACGCTCGGATATGACCTGGAAAAGCTGTGGCCGATTGTTTATCCGATGCTTAGCCCGCAGGAACAAAAGGATCTGAAGAATGCCAAGGTCACAGGCAAGTTTGAAAAAGTGTTTACTCTGGCGGGAAGTTATCCAGCCGGCAAGCTATTTAGCGAGGCGGTTACATCATTAAAATTGAATGGCGCGATCGCCATCGGAAGATTCAATGGCATGGGGGTTGATCTTGCCCAATTGGAGATTCCTCTGTCGCTTGACAGCGGCTTGTTGCGGCTCATTTATGCGGATCGTCCGGAAGGTCAACAACTGCCCACGGCGGCTTATCTGAATGGGGGGCAACTGAATCTGGGTGGGGTGACGGTGAATCTCAAAGGCAAGGAATCGCGGCTGACAACGCCCAAGGATTGGAAACTCATCACGCACGCCACGATCAATCCGCTGCTCGGTGACAATCTTGGAAAATACATCAACCCGGTTTTTACCAACTCCGCGCGTGCCCGGGGTTTGCTTGATGTTTCAATCGCCTACTGCGATGGCGTTGCGCTTGGCGCGGCAATGAAAACGGTCGATTCCGGCAAGGCAAAAATTCTCTTCTCGCTCCACGACATGGATATCGTCAACCCACTTGGAAGCCAGATGGTGGGCAGTTTAACCAAGGTGATTCCCGCGAATTTGCTTGGCTTGCTCGGGAGTGTGAAAGGACTGAATATCCCCGGTGGCGAAGCAACCCGCGATCCTTCTTCCTCGAACATTTTCCAGGGTGAGATTCAGGACGCAGTGGTCACGTTGGATCAAGGCGTAACGACTCAGGATGTCACTTTGCAATTGGGTGATGCCGCGTCGAAAGCGCAGTTGGCAACGGGGCAGGCGGGTGGTCCCGGAAGCGGCGGCGCGATCATGCCGTTGCATTTCAGTGGCGATATTCACCTGGCTGATCTACGGCAGAACTTGCAGGTTACTTTCCCCACGGAATTGCTCGCCCGATTCATCCGAGCCAAAGGAGTGAGCAAAACGTTAGCCGATATCTTCCCTGCGGGAATTCCTCTTTCCCTGCGCGGCAAGACCACCAAAGCAGAGATCGATCTCGGCGATACCGCCCAGCGGTTGATTCAAGGGTTTACGCAGTCGAACCTCAAATCGATCACCGGTGGGAAAGATGAAAAGGGCGATGATGTACTCGGTGGGCTGCTGGATGCGCTGGGTGGGAACAAGAAAAAGAAGGATAAGAAAGGGGATTGATTCCGCGGGAATTGACGCCGTTGATGGAACAAAACGGAACAAAATGGAACAGTTTCGGGGGTGTCTCAAAATACAAAGTTTCGCGGTTATTGGGTCAAACGGCTGGATTCGTCCCAGGTTTTTTTTGAGAAGCGGGGGCCTCCTCGGCATTTTGTTGCGGAGTCTATTTTCAGGGTGGAAATGGAAAAGGGGACAGGATTGGATTTTCATATTGGGGGTGGTCG
>JBBRMF010000331.1:0-5368 GCA_038230975.1 Tepidisphaerales bacterium | reverse complement strand
TTGCCGGGCGGAGCCGCGAGGTCGGCGGCAATTCCATCGAGGATCGGGATTTCCGAAGCAGCTTCCAATGCTTGATCGCTCGATTCATCCAACTCTTGTTCGTCGGCGATTTTTGACTCGACGACCGCATCGTCTTCCGGCAAATCGTCGACGGGTTCCTCCAGGCGGAAGACCAGTTTCATCGCTGCCGCTGCCGCCGAAGGTTCAATCTGACCGACCCAGCCTTGAACGACATGCGCCAGCCGCGCGTTTTCGTCATCGGTTCCCGTCACGCGCGGCTCATCACCGAGCAAGGCCGCCAACCAGCGCGTTTCGGGTGGACGCGTATCGGCCGGTGCGGTCGTCGCCGCGATTCGCTCCGCAGGCTGCCGGAAAAAATGATCTTCCGCCACGCTTCGGCGCACGAGCGCATCGCCCGTCGCTGCCAGAAAATTTTCCACCAGACGCGCGGGATCCTGCAGTTCTCCTTCGATCTTTGACACCATCGCGCGACACGAAAACGGCATGGACGCCGCGAAGTGTTCCAGCCAATCCAGCTCTTCCCGATCCTGAACCACCGGCCGCCAGCGGGCCAGGTAGCTTTCTTCGGATTCATCCATGTGCGGCACGACCTGTCGCCGCGCCAGCAAGTCAATTACAAATCGGGCCAGAATCGCCCAGTACCGAACCGAGTCGCCGCACCCCGATGGCAATTCCGTCGGCAGCGATACCAGCAGATCCATGGTCTGGGCAGCAGTGAATACCAGGGTGGGGATTTCCACTGCGCGGAGTTCCCCTACGATGACCGTCGCGCCGTCCCCTTCTGATGGTCGACTCTTCGACGAGCAGAACAGCGGCCCCTGCTCGTCAAACGGCAACCAGATTTTCTCGCGAGCCTCGACGGCGACAGAAGCCAGCAATGCGTCGGCAACCAGGTCTCCGACGGCATCGCGCAGTTCCGCCAAATCCGCCAACGGTTCTGCGCTCGTTGGACGCTCGCCCCAAAGATAGAGCTTTTCATCATGCCAGTGAACGTGAAGTGTAATGGCCATTCAATCCTGCGAAGCTGTCCACGGTTCCCCGACGGCACTCCGACGCCGTCAGGCGAATCGATCAAGATAACCGGTCGAACGCTTTTTGATAAGGGACGCGCGGGGTCCGAATTTCTGATCCGAACTCATCCGTGATTTTGCCTGTAAGATCGGTCACGCTTTAAGATGCGAGCGCATGACCGTTTCGGCGGCATTGAAGTGGCACGGGCATCCTGCCCATGTTCGCGGTACCCCGCGATTTCGGTCCGTATTCGGATCGAACGAACAAGAGCGCAGCGATCTTTAGTCTGCCCCAGGCGAAGATCGCTGCGCTCTTGCTGATTGGCTGGAGTACCAGCCAAAATTGCGGCGTACCGCAATCCATGGCCAGGATGGCCATGCCACAGTGAATACGGCGAAGCCATTTGCCTTATCTACTTTGAGATGTCAAATTAAATAAAGGTCAACTTTACGAGAGGCCCATCATGTCCGATTCAACTACCCAGCCCGTTCGATGGGGCAATGCCCACAACCATTTTCTAACGCACTTGATCACCATGCCCGGGTGGCATAAGGCGGTTATTTTATTTGGTGGACTGCTCGCATTGATGGGAACCGTCGGGCAAATTGTGACCAAAACCGGTGGCGATGCGCGAGTTCATGTCACCACGGGCAACGGTCCGGCCACCGGCGCAGGCAACAACTTTGTCAACGGCAATGATTCATCGGCACCGGCGAGTCCGGCAGAACCGGTCGGATCACTCAGCGGGCTTTCACCGCACGCCACTCGAGTGGGTTTAAGCATTGTGCTGGGGTTTGTGGTCGGCTGGCTTTTTAGAGCCTTTCTCAAGACGATGGCCCTGTTTGCAATAGTGGTCGGCGGTGCGATTTGGCTGCTGTCCCACTTCAATATCCTGCATCTCGGGGATGCCAACATCGATGCCATTCGTGACCGGTCTGCCGAAGCGGCGTCCTGGTTAGGAGCGAAAGGATCGCACTTGAAGGATCTGGCGATATCGCATTTGCCGTCCACCGGCGGCGGCACGTTGGGTGCGTTCCTTGGACTGCGACGCCGATGAAGTTGATCGGTGTCAATTCTTCGGCCGCTGCATCTGAAAAACCCCCTGATCCGCGTTCGACCGATAAGTGGCGTCAAAATGTTCGGGGGTTACCTTGGCTTCGTAGTGGTATTTCCCACCGCCAAAGCCCCCCAAATCATGATCGCCCGACAAATGCGTCGCCTCATCCTTTGAAGGGTTGACCATGAGCATCGCGGTATAGTGAGCGGTGAATATTCCAAAAAATCTGGCCTCAAATCGTGCCTCATAGCTATTTCCAATTACCGGGCCAGTCGGCAATTCAGTTTCGGACGAATGCGGAGTTTCGGTCAGAAGACATTTCAACCCACCTCGATGACCTCCATCGCTGATCCATTCCCCGACCCACGGCCCGGCAACCGAATTCGCAGCGCGCGGTTGAGCCGACACCTCCGCGAACTGCTGCGGAAAATTTGAACATCCCGCGCAGACCGCAAGTCCCAGGCAGGCCAAAAAACCAATTAATCCTGATTGATTCATATTTATCGGCTTTTTAAAAAACGGATTTATCGAAGGTCGTTTTGCAACGACGAACGCAGCCGTTGATAAATCGAACAAGTGTACAAGAACTTGAACAAAATAGTCTGTCGCCATATCCGTTTCAACACATTGCTCTACGTTTTGAGTGACTCACGGTATCATAACCGTTTGTCTGCAAGAGTCCGAGATTGATTCCTTTAAAGAAAGACATCCATGATGGACAGTGCTACCCTGGTCAAAGCCTTAGAATTCACTCGCAGCCGCCTCCTTGGCACGCTCGATACGATCGAAAAACTCGCCACGGAAAAAGGTCATTCTCCTGCCACGGTACTCGCCTGGCGGCCGGGTCCGGGCCGGGCGCATATCGCGTGGCAAGCCATGCACTGCGCTGCCACGCACGACAAATACCTCAACGTTGGCCTCTTAGGCAAAACGCCTGTGAATGAAGCCATCGTGACCGCGTTTGGCGGGGGAAGCACGCCTGCCGACAACAACGTGCCTACGCTGGATGCCATTCGCGAAAAACTCAGCTCCACCTACATGGCATTCAAATCCCACATTGTCGGACTCGACACCGATGGGCTTGCCCGCATGATCCCCGGCCCGAACAACACCCAGCGATCCGTCGGTGAGGCGATTATTTTGCTCACCTGGCACGAATCTCACCACCAGGGTCAAATTCACCTGACCTGGAATCTCTATAAAGTAGCCCACGGCCTTGTCTAAGGAACGTTTTGAAAAGGCCTGAGGAAAAATCGACCAACGAAAGCCCCGGTTATCCGTTGAACCATTCGCAAGGACGAAATTTGGACAACCGGAAGGCCGGGCACGGGCCGATCAATTCTATCGGACCCGTGCCAGATGACATCGCCGATTGGGTGGCAGCCCACTGGGACGCCACATACAAGTTGGTGTATCGTCTGACCCTGAATCGTCATGATGCCGAAGACTTAACGCAGGAAACATTTCTGCGAGCCACAGAACGCCGGTCCTCATTTCAGGCAGGTACGAATCTTCGGGCATGGCTGTTACGGATCGCTACGAATGCTTTCCTCGATCGCCAGCGTCGTAAGAAAGTGATGAAAATCGCCCCGCTGCCTGAAGAATTATCGTTCGATTCGGAATTACCGGGGCAAGGATTGGAAGATGCCGAACGGCATGCGAATGTTGAAGCTGCCATTGCTTCCCTTCCGGACGTGCAACGGATCGTTTTTTTGCTTCGCGGTCAGGAAGAGCTTTCATTCCGTGAGATTGGTGAGTCCATCGGAATGACCGAAGAAACCGCCCGTTGGCATATGATGCAGGCGCGCCGGCAATTGCTGGTGAAGTTGGATGGGATGCTGTGAACGGCAGATTGTTATTGAAGGTTGAGATGCATTTATGAACTGCGAGGAAGTCCAAATTCTTCTACTGCAGTCTGAGACGACAAAAGCGCCGGACGGGGTGTTTGTGCGCTTCAGTGGGGACGCCGCCGTGCATGTTGCGGAACATGTGACACAGTGTGTGGCGTGCAGCCAATTGGCAAGGAAGCTGCGGCGGCTGGATAAAGCCGTCCGCAGTCTTCCAATGCCTCCGGGTATGGTCGATGCCCGATTGCGCTTCGAATCCCGGCTGCAAGAGTTGAATCTCGTGGCCGCTGCGCCAATGCCCCATTTGGCGTCGCATGCCGGTAAAAAGCGAAATCCCTCCGTTCGCAAAACAAGCCTGCTCTGGAGAATTGCCGACTCTCGCCTAACGGCCGCCGCACTGCTGATGCTCGTCATCGGGGGTGGCATCTGGGGCTATGAGGCCCGCGTTCGTCAGGTTGCCACCGCTGAAGAAGCGATCGATAAACTGGTCGAATGGAATTTACAAATAACGCAAAGTGAATCACCCGCCGAGCGCCATCAGCTTTATGCCGCCAGCCCGCAAGCAGTGAAAGAGCCCGCGATTCTCGCGCCACTGGATGCATCCGATCGTCAGCAGGCAGATGCACTGATCGAAAACGGCGCGTTCCTTGTCAACAATGTTGATCCACTTGCCGAAGCGGATCATTTTAGTCATTTGGCCGACCTGATGGTTTCTAAAATCGAGTCGGCCTCCGCAAAATCCGCGGAAGTTCTCGCACGCGTTAGTCAGAACTATCTGTCTGTTGTGAATCGTGGAATTGAAAAGAATCTCAATCGCGCCGAAGATGCCAGCATCAACACCCCCACCCACGATCAGCAGATGGCGAAGATTGAACAGCGTTACGCGCTCATGCAGTCTCAAATGGTAGAGGTCATCGAAAAAACCCCTCCCACCTCCAAACAACAATTCAGGTCCGCGCTGGATGAGCAACAACAGCGAAAGCAGCAGCGTCAGACTCGAACACCGTTGGCCCCCAACCGCTAATCGAGCATGAGGGAAATGGTGGCATGGGCGTCTCGCCCGTGCTGTCTTCGGAAGAAAACGCGGGCGAGACGCCCACGCCACCGAAAAATTCCCAAGCTCTATTGTATTGTCAAAGCTGGAATTTAGGGTGCCACGGGTCGCGGTACTCCGAGACCCGTGTTCATCCCGCGCCAGAAGAGCACAGGTCTCGGAGTACCGCGACCTGTGACACCCGATCCAACGTTACCCTAATTTCCAGGCATGACAATGCACTAGTCCTTAAACAATCGAATTGCCTGCGTTTCAATTTTCGTTGGCGATAGGCGCATTGCAAGCTTGAATGCTTGTTCAACTTCGCTTTCATTCTGGATTTCTTCACTCCATCAGGCTTCCGCGGCGGATCGGAGCGTCCTTACTCCGACATCATCT
>JBBRMF010000330.1:0-5402 GCA_038230975.1 Tepidisphaerales bacterium | reverse complement strand
TGACCATGAAGGTTATGCTGTCGTCTCCAGCATACCCCGGCTGCGGAACATACCGAATAGACCTGGAAGCACTCACAGGATCCGTGTAGATGGAAACGGACCCATGCTGAGGTTGAGTAAGTGATGATTCATCTAGAAAGGCGGTCTCTGAAACATGATTGACAAAGTCTGAATCATAGCCAAGTCCATACAGTCTTCCTCCCGGTGGCGGAATGGGAAGGTCTAAAGGTTGATTATGCGATACGTAACCCATCAATTCGTCCAGCGCGATAGGCACTGTGTTTAGCGTTGCACCCGATGCAGGATAAGAAATCAGAGAACTACCAGCTTCATTTCTCGCTTGTACCGTATAGGTATAGGTGGTGTGCGCGTCCAAGTCTGGAGCATAGGCACTGGTTCCGGTATCAACAAAGCTGTTGGCAGCCGGATCGTTGATCGTGAAAGTCTGGCTGGACGTATTGCCACCGGTGCGGGTGATGACATATCCGGTCGCGTTTGGCAAGTGATTCCAGATAACACTTAGTTCGGTTGAAGAAATAGGGTTTACAGTTAGACCGGTCGGTTGGTCGGGTACGGTTGTCGGCGGCGCGATAATATCACCTGGAGAAACGGTAGCTGATTCAGAGGCAAAGCTTTGTAGGCCTGAAGAATTGTGGCGTACGGTGACATAGGCATTAAACGTACCCGCCCCAGAGAATGTTTCGCTATTCCAAACCGAAAAAGTGTTGTCCCCATTGTCGATAATCGTCGCACTCTGTGGTCCTGATCCATCCGGCCAACTGATGGGTGAAACTGTATAGTCGGTTGCCTGAGTGCCAGGTCCAGCAGGCGTAAAAGTAGCAATGACGCCCGTCAATCGGACGCCCTTTGTTAGAGTAATTGGCGACGCGGTGACCACCGGCGCAATCGGCTGGTTCAGCGTCACCGGCACCTGCGTCGCCCCACTGAGGTTTGTGTAGGTGACCGTCACCGTCGCCGCAGCTGGATTGGCGGTATATGCGAAATTGTGCGTGCCGGTGACGAAGAACGTGTCGTTCGTTGTGTCGGCCGTAATCGTCACTGCGTGCGCCGGATCGACGCCGGTGCTGCTATCCGTGGCGGAGCCATCGTGCCAGTTGATGGTGGCTACATAGTTGCTCGCGGTCGTGCCGGGAGTCGAGGCGATGAACTTGGCGACGTTGCCGTTGTAGGTGTTGCCGGCGGTGGCGGCGATGGGGATCGGCCGCACGGCGGGCGCATCGACCGGGGTATTGTTGAAGTTGCCGGCGGTGTTCAAGACCGTGACGTCTTTACTATTGACCTTTCCGTCGCCGTTGAGATCACCGACCTGGACACCCTGATTGGTCACCGCGCCTTTGTTGTAGAAGCCGGGGGTGTTTAGGAGGGTGATGTCGTAGCTGTTGACCTTGCCGTCGCCGTTCATGTCGCCGGTGAGGGTGGTGCGTAGTAGGATTTGGTTGGAGGCCAGGTTGGGGGATGCGCCGGTGGAGGTGTTGGCGTTGACCCCGACGGCCATCCCCTGGCTGGCGGCGTAGGCACCGTCATAGGCTCCCACGGTAGTCACCATGTCGCCGATCGAGGCGTTGTAGGATGCCACGGCCAATGAAGACGTGATCCCACCGAGTCCGGTCCAGTCCCCGACGGTTCCGGGGGCCATGCTGTTGGGGCTGTTGAGGTTGAAGCCGTTGATCCAGTATTGCTGGACCGTGGCGAACGAGGTGGCATTTTCGTTGAGGTAGACGAAGCTGTTGCCGATGTCGAGCAAGGCGTTGCTGGCGATGGAAAGGTGGCCATCGATATTCATCGTGTAGCGGCTGGCGGCATCCAGCGTGGCGGTGGCGCCGGAGCCGAGGGTGAGGCTGCCGATGTGTTCATCGCTGGTGAAATTGACGTGCGACCCGGCGGCCAGCACGATGTCGACGTTGGCACCGAGATCGTACCCAATCGTAAACGTTCCGGCCCCGAAGTTGATGGTGGTATTGACGACTTTTGTGGTTCAAGACCTTCAATCTTCAGCGAACCCGCGCTTCGGGTGCGCAATCGTTTCCCTCCCCGCATGATTGAGACTGACGGAGGAATCGTTGCATCAATGGCGGACTGGAGGATTGCGAACGCCGCATTGAATGAAGATGGATCACCGGACCGGACCTTGGCGCGAAATGGCATCGTTCCCATTTGATTTTCCCTTGCGATTCAAGTTTATTTCATGGTGACCGTTGCGCTCCGAAGCAACACGCCCCCCAAGAAGATCGCAAGAGTTTGATCGACGAGCAAAAGGATGTCAAATGGGGAATTATTCCAATTCCTTCACCCGCAGATTCCGGAACTCGACGCGAGCGCCGTGGCCGAGGAAACCGATGTGGCCTTTGGCATTCGCCAGGCCGGGGTGTTTTTTGAGTTTGGCTTCGTCTTTGACGTCGTCGAGGTTGGCATCGACGATGGTGGCGCCGTTGAGTTTGATGGTGATATGGCGGCCGTTGGCGGAGATTTCTTCGTAGTTCCATTCACCGACGGGCTTCTGGTGGCCGCGCTCGGCGGCAAAGACATCGTAGATAGAGCCGTGATATTGTTCAGGCCGGAGGTTTTTGTATTCGGGGCCGCTGTCATCGAGCACCTGGATTTCCATGCCGGTGTAGGCGGAATCGCCTTCCAGAGGGGCGCGGATGCCGATGCCGTTGTTGGCGTTTTCGGTGAGTTTGAAATCGAAGCGGAGGACGAAGTTGGCGTATTCTTTTTCGGTATACAGGTTACCGCCATCATGAACGGTGGAATAGACGATGCCCTGGTCGGGGTCGATCTGGTAACCGACGCCTTGTTTTAAGCCGTTGCCCTTCGTGCCGTAGACCCAACCGTCGAGGTTCTTGCCGTTGAAGATGGATTTGAATCCTTCCTCGGCATACGGCTTGGTGGCCGGCGTTGCAGGAGCGGCCACGACATGGGGCGCGGACATCCACAACGCGGCACCGACAAATCCAAGACTGGCCATCGACAACAGATATTTGAAACGCATACTCATTCCTTTCGTTTTCACCGGAGACCCCTATTGCGAATTATTCTCTAACTGAATAGTAATTCAAGGGCGAAGTGTTGAGCGATTTGCAATTCCCGTTCCATTCGATACCTTACACCGACCTAACCACGGTGAGGTTGATCGATGATTTACAGGGACACTCAACAGTTTGCCTCGCACGATGTCGCCCGCATGTTGGAGCTTGCGGGGGAAGTGCATGAGTTACCGCCGTTGATATTGCCGCGCGCCGAACATTTATTGCGGGGGATTTGTGAATTGATCGGGGCGCAGGTGGCTCTGTTTTCAGATCTTCAGGATTATTTGCCGGATCGAAAATGGCATATCAATCCGCTGCTGGATATCGGGTGGACGGATGCGAAAGAGCGGACGGCGTTTATGTCGTTTTTTGAAGGCCCGCAGTTGAGCGATCCGCTGACGCCGCTTTGCACGAGCCCCAAGGGGCAAGTCGTGACGGTCATGCGGCGGCAGTTGGTGAATGATCACGATTGGTATCAGTCGCCGAATGTGAATGAACTTCGTCGCAAGGGACGGCTGGATGACTGCATCTACTCTCACTTTCGGTTGGGTGAAGACGGGCGGGCGATGGGGATTGCGTTTCATCGGCCCTGGGGTGATAAGCCGTTTGGCGAGCGGGAATTGGGAATTGTGGATTTGATGCATCGCACGCAGACGATGTATGACCAGAATTTTTCACCGGATCGAGTCGAAAAAGCGATTCCACCCCGCCAGTTGGAAGTATTGAAGGCACTGCACGCGGGGAAAAGTGAAAAAGAGGCGGCTGCAAAACTAGGGTTGAGCAAGCACACGATTCATGTGCATGTCAAGGCAATTTACAAGCGTTTTGGAGTGAATAGCCGGGCGGAATTAATGAGTCTCTGGGTCAAACGTGGCTGAGTTCGTCGGTTGCGCCTACAATCCCCCGCCTTTGCATGGGACGAGTCTGTGCGGGGCAAGGAATTGGGCGGCGACAAGCCGCCCGCTTTTAAGATCCGGAGAGGTGACATGTCAATTTCCCGCGGAACGATCCGCCCGATCGATCATAATCAAGATGATGGCAGTGAACCGCGCCGGTCGAACTCATTGCCGGATGCGAACGTCGATGTGCCGCGTATCGAGAAAGCGATTCGCGAATTGCTGTTTGCCATCGGTGAAAATCCGGATCGCGAAGGGCTGATCAAAACACCAAACCGCGTGGCGCGGGCATATGGTGAGTTGGTCGCGGGGTTGCAGGATGATCCGAAGCGGCATCTGAAAACGGTGTTCGCCGAGGAATATGATGAAGTGGTGCTGCTCCGAGATATTGAATTCCACAGCCTATGTGAGCATCACTTGTTGCCGTTCACCGGCGTGGCGCATGTGGCGTATTTGCCGAAGGGGAAAGTGGTGGGCCTGAGCAAACTGGCAAGATTGGTCGAAGGCTTCGCCCGCCGTCCGCAAGTGCAGGAACGGCTGACGGTGCAGATCGCGGATGCGCTGATGGAAGAACTAAATCCGGCGGGTGCGGCGTGCGTGATCGAGGCATCGCATACGTGCATGACGATTCGCGGGGCGAAAAAGCATGGCAGCACGATGGTCACGAGTGCATTGCGCGGGGTTTTTAAGGATGATCCGAAGAGTCGCGCGGAGATGTTGGCGTTGATTCATGGGACGAATGGTAACAGGATTGGGTAATACGCTTGGTTACAAGAGTTTTCCCATGCTGACGCGCGGTTCGATCTGGTAGCCGAGCTTCTGGTAAAATGCGGTTGTCGGCGCGATTGATTCCACCAACTGCAAATTTATCTTCATGCAGCCTCATTGAAGGAGTGCGAGTTCGACGGACTTCACCAGTTGAGTGGCGACGCCGCGCCGTCGATGATCGGGATGGCCTTCATAGCCACCCATGACCGTCCCGATTACGCGGTCGCCCGATGTCGCCACTTGAAGCAAGTCGCGATCAACGGCGAGCTTTTGCCTGATCGCTGTCTTCGGATCGTTGTGACGCGCGGTGTAGTTGAACACCAAGGTCCAAAGAGCCATGACATCGGAACGGTCAGAATCGATATAGGCGAGGATCAGAATTCCCATAGTCCATCGCTTATTCCCACTCGATCGTCGCCGGGGGTTTGCTGCTGATATCGTAGACGACGCGATTGACGCCGCGCACTTCGTTGATGATCCGGTTGCTCATCGTCGCCAGCACATCGAAGGGAATACGGGCCCAGTCGGCGGTCATGAAATCCTGACTTTCGACGGCTCGGATGGCGATGATGCTGTCGTAGCTGCGGGCGTCACCCATCACGCCGACCGTGCCGAATGGCAGTAGCACGGCGAACACCTGTGACGTTTTTCGATACAGGTTGTGCGTGACCAATTCTTCAAGCACGATTTC
>JBBRMF010000329.1:0-5415 GCA_038230975.1 Tepidisphaerales bacterium | reverse complement strand
AGGGAATGATTTTAGCGGTAAAATGACCTTGGCAAGCGCAGGTGATGCAAGGCACTGAAAACGAGCTAAAAAAGTATACTGCAAAGCAATGCACTACATGATATTTCGAGTGCAATCTGACCCGCCAAGGAACCGCCAAGCGAACTTTTTAAAACCCTATAAATCTAAAACTAGTTACGGGTTACGAACCGGATGGGCTGCCCATCACACCCACGAGGTCGGGGGTTCGAGTCCCTCTGTGCCCATCCCCTGAACACCACTGAAATCGAACGCTCTCGTCCGTACGGAACGGTGATGCGGGCAAGCCTTCCTTGTTATAAAGATTGCAGCCGGCTGGATTGGTTGCCCAGGCGTAGCGCACCGCGACAGGCTTGGGCACTTCCGCGCTGTGACCTATCACGGTATTACCATCAATCCGGGCGGCGGACCAGACAAACTTCATATCTTCACCTGCAATAGAGAATTGCTTCAATTCTCCACCCCTGGCTTCCAAGCCGCCACCGACATGTTTGAACGTCACGCGGATGGAATCCCCTTCGATTTTTATACCTGAATAAATAGGACCGGAATAGACGAGGGGTTTTTTGTAGACAGCCCCTTGCGCAGCCAAAGCCAGCCGCGCACCCACGGGCTGTTTATCAACGGGATGGATGGAGACGGTGTCGCCCACATCAATAGTTACGACGATGGCTGTGTTGGGTAGGTTCAGGGCTAAAAGCTGCCCTTCGCGGATGGTCGCCCAGCCGCCATCTACACTGTCGGGCTTTAAAGCAGGCGGACCCCAATTGGGCAGTTGGACAATCAAAAAAGGGAAATCCCCCTGCCCCCAACGACTCCGCCAATCCTTGAGGAGTAAAGGAAGTATCGCCCGATAGTCATGGTGGCATCCGGCGTGCGGGTGGTGAAAAGAATGTGTTCTCGATAGTTGACGATTTACACCAATCGTAACCGTTTTTTTGCTGTTGGCGGATTGAATGTGTGCAAGGCGGAGGATGCCAAGGCGAAGTACGATATGACTCAGTTTAAGGATATCGCCGAACGCGTTGATTCAATCCAGCCGCCGGCTGCGCCCAGTGTTGATGACATCCCTGGCCGCCGCGCTGGGCATGTTGCCGCTGGCATACGGAATTGGCTCAGGCGCTGAAATGCTGAGACCGATGGCCATCGCAGTGACGGGAGCGCTTTGCGTTTCGGTCTTGCTCTCATTGATCGCTACTCCAGCCATTTATGCGATGCTTCGAAAGTTGTTCGTAGAACAGAAAAATTAGAGCTCGATCCTAATGAGTCGCGTGCTGTCATTGCCTCGGAGGTTCGCAGCAGCGCTGGAGAAATGCTTTGATTCGCTCCATGGGCACCGCAAAACCTGCGGCCTCGATTCGACCTTTAAGCGTGATCAGGCCGATGACATTTCCGTAGCTGTTAAACAGGGGGCTTCCGCTTGTGCCGGGATTGACCGCCGCTGTCGTTTGAATGAACGGTACTTCGTCAATTCTGCGCAATGGATTTGAGACAATCCCCTGCGTCATGGTGTTCGACAAAATAGTATCGCCCAAACCCGGATTGCCGATGATCGTGACTTCTTCGCCCATCTGCGGCAATTTGTTCCGTTCAAAACAAACATATTGGCAGGTAAATTTCGGCGTCGCTTTTAAGAGCGCGAGATCTTGTTCATCGTCGCGCTCGATGACGACGGCGTCCATCGTCACCGGCGCACCCAAATTTTGGATCTGAACTTTTATTTTGTTGTTGTTCGGAAGAACGTGCGCGCAGGTCGCAATAAATCCATCACTGCTGATTAAAAAGCCGGAACCGGATCCCGTGGCATGGCTGACGACCACCACCGCTCCGTTGTATTTTTCCGCGACTTCCTTCGGAGTCATGGGGTTCAAATTCGAGGTCTGTGACAGCGCGCTGAGCTGGCTGAGTGCCACGTCAGCTGTCAGTTTCGGCCGGACGTACACAGGTTTGCTGCGCTTGTCCATTGATGCCGGCGCGTCGGCGACGGCCTTTCCCTGAAACTCGTTGGCTTTCCATTTCTCTGCATCGCTAAGCGCGAGATCAACGGCGATCAATACGTTTCCGTGCTCTGGATGCGTGCCCAGGATGCAGACTTTTCCCATGTCGCCGGTGAAGAACGCGGCGCTTACGGCGGTCAGTCCATCGGCAGTGCCCAAATTAATTCCACGGGCCGTTCCTGTCTTGCGGTCAAACGCGCGAAACTGTTTTTGGTTGCCCGCGACGACAATATCCAAAGTCGGATGATAGGCGATGAAGGTCGGTTCTGCGTCCGTTTGAAACGTGGTTTCGCAGACTTTCAAATCCTCCGCTTTGAAAGCAGGAATCATGTAGCCGTTCATGTTTCCTGCCGTCGCACGAAATCCACCGGCCGCAACGGCGGAAACCTGACGGCCATCCGGCGACACCACAATTTTTCTTAGACTCTCTCCTGGGCTTTCGAGCAACTGCTCTGGCATCGCCAAAGGGCCGTATAGCTTGTAATGCATCACCAAATCGATGAACCCAAATTGTGTCAGTTGATAAGACTGGCCCCACATGTCAACGGCCACTGCTGAATTGCTGAAGTCTTCCTTGATTCCCGCGTACAGACTCTTGCCGTCCGGCGAAATGCCCACAAGTTTACCGTAAGCACCCGCCAGCCAAACAGCCTTGCCGGACGTCTCATTGACCTGCAATATTCGATGGCTTTTGAAACCGCTGGGGCTCGACGGATCCGTGCCTGCAATCCAGCACACGCGCTGAGACGGATGCACCGCCAAGTCCGTGGGATCTTTGCAGAGGGTGTTAATCGTCGTTCGAACCGTTAGCGTTGCAAGCGAGTAGACCAGCAGTTGCCGAGAGGTGACGACAATCACATCGTCGCCACGAACCTGCAGAAACAAAGCCGGATCGGGCAGCGTAGCGCTGCGCAAGGGCTGCAACGATTTGGCATCGAGACTGAAGAGCTCCGCGCCGCGCGCGACAGCCGCGTAGATCGATCCCGGTGTCCCGGCGGCCAGAGCCTTCGTGGAATCCAGTGCCACGACTCCGGCTCCGACAGTCCATGATTTTGCGTCCGAAAGATGGCAGACAACTGCCGTAAACATCAGTTTGCGCCGGTCCGCTCCGGCCGTTCCCTGGATCGCTAAACTGCATTCAACCGGCCCGTGAAAATCCGGCGGGACGCTCCAATTCAAGGTTCCGTCCTGAGCAATCGTCAATCCCGCGGGTGCTTTCTCCAGTTCCCACGTCAATCCTTTCGTGGATCCCAAAGTGCCAATCTTCTCCGACCACGCCACCCCTGGAGTCACTTTGAATATCCCACCCGTCGCCAACGTTGGAGGCGTAGCAACAGGTCCATCCGAAGTAACAATGATGATGCCTGATGCATCCCCCGGCAGAATGTAGCCGCGCCCGACGGTGGCGCTCATTTGGATGCATTCAACTGGCTGCCTGTTGATCCACGGGGCGGCATTGCGCATAGACTGGTAGGCCGAAGTCTCTCCAGGCAAAGTCGTCCATTCGCGCAACGAAGTCCGATTGTTGCGCGAGAAGTAGTAGACCTTTGTCCGTCCGATTCCAATCAGGAGGTCAGATCCCAGCACGGGGCGTATTCCCAAAATTGTGGGCTCCGTCGCGTATTCAATGCTCGGCTTCAGGTTGAAGCCCAAGATCTTGTGGCTCCCAGCCAATTCATTTCCAGAAAGCGGAAACAGTATTCCCTCAGATGCATGTTCATACGCGTAGCTGTAGGCATTTCCCATTCGCTGAAACAGGATAGCCCCTTCTGGCCCCACGTTCACGCGACGCGCCGTAATGACGGACAAATCGCTGCCTGCCGTCATCCGCACCGCGTACCCGCAGATTTGTTGGGTGTCCAACTTTCCGAAGAGATTCATCCGGCGTCCTTCAGGCAGACTCACCGCATCGATTTGCCCAGTTCTCGTCTCAGTTGCTGCGCAGACGACGGCATCATCGTGATCGCGGCCCATGACCAGATCGCAGATCGGATTCTGAAATGGATTCGGAAACGAGTTTTGCAATCGGCCGGTCTTGAGTTCGTAAACGTTCAGCGTCTCTTTGTCCCGATCGTAAGCCACCACCCGGTCGCCACCTGCGGCAAAGCCCGATGGCTTATTCCCGACCGGCCAGGGAATCGAGGCAATCTCTGCTGCCTCCACCAAATCGACGACCGCCAGGCGATTTTTCTCGGGAATTCCACATACAGCGTAACGCCCGTCCCGAGTGACGACGGCGCGGGCCACGACACCATCCAGCGGCAGATAGTTTTGAGCATCGGTCATGCCGGGAAGCCGCTCAATGTCCACGACGATGGCCCCTTTCCGCATGGCGGCATTCAGCGGAAATTTGACGACGCGCTTCGCTCGATCCGTCGTGATTTCGACGACGACTTCCTTCATGCCAGCAAATTGAGGCGGAACTTGCCAGGCCAGAACGCCAGCCGCATTGACGGTCATGCCCTCCGGCGCTTTGATCAATTGACATATTTCACCCGGCGCGACGCCGTCCAATTGATGCGACCACGATTCACCGCGCACAGCAGACGCTACCGAGATGAATCGGAACGCTGGCTTGTTGGTGGATTGAACGGGAAACGGACGCTGTTGCGCAACATTTCGCGGAGGATTATTTGCAACAACAGGTGCGGTGCCGGGCTCAGGAACGGTCCACGCCATCGCCGGCGCTTCGAAATTGCTATTGGTGATTTTCAAAGCGCCACCGTGTGACGAACGGGGAATAATGAAAACAAGCGCTGTCACGCCATGCGCAAGAGCGTTCTTCCGCCCTTCGAAAATGGTTCTCGGCATCTGTGCGATGCCATTTTCGACAAAGCGTCCCGCGTCATGTCCAAAGTAGACCGGGGTAATGGCGGTAGAGCTGTCGGTTATGGCCAAATGCACTTTATCCAACAAGATCCCATCGAAGATGGGTTTCGTCACGGCGACCACCAGAAATGCGCGACTCGCCGAAGAATTCAGCGGCACCGTTGCGCGTTCTCCCTGCAACGGAATGCCATTGACGGCGAAAAAAATGCCGGTTTCAATCGGACCGGCCGGCTTGGACGGACTTTGAGGAATCTGCGTTTTGACCGGCTCGACAACCGCTTCATGCTGTGGCGCAGGGTCTCGCTTGGCTTCTTCCACGGATGTCGGCTGCGATACCGACGGCGCACCTCGGCCGCTCATCAACAGTGTGACGACAGCCAAAAGAAACAGGCAGATCGCGCTTCCAAATCCAGCGATCAGGTAGATCAGTTTTTTCGAAGGTTCCGAACTCGCCACGCTTGCGGCAATAAGCGGAGCAGCATGACGAGGCAGTTGCGCCCCACACATGGAACAGACCGTCGCTGCGTTCTCCGCATGGATTTCGGTAGCGCCACATTTTGGACAAACAGTT
>JBBRMF010000328.1:0-5423 GCA_038230975.1 Tepidisphaerales bacterium | reverse complement strand
ATGGCATGGAAAAGCTCGTCCACGGCACTTACGAATTCGTCGAGTTTCTCGACAAAATATTGAAAGTCGATCTTTCGGCCTTAAAACTCGCGAATCCTGAATCCATCACCTACCACTACACCTGCCATTTGCGCGGCATTGGCGTGAAGGATGAAGGCGTGCGCATGCTTCAGCAAATCGGCAATGTAGATTTCAAACCGATGGAAAAGACCGACCAATGCTGCGGATTCGGGGGAACATTCGCCGTGAAGTATCCCGCGATCAGCGGCGCGATCGTTGAAGACAAAATCAATTGCATCGCCGCCACCCAAGCCAAGACTACGATTTGCAATGATGCCGGTTGCTCGATGAACATCAGCGGTATGTGTCACCGGCAGGGCGTCGATACACAGGTGAAGCACATTGCCGAACTGATGGCTGAGGCGATGGGGATGGATATTCGGCAGTGGTGATCGCCGGGCTTTCCACGACTCAATTCCGGCGTACAATCACGGCATGGCTTCCACGCTTGAGCATCAGTCGATCGACCCTCACACGCAGGATTTTCTCAACGAGGCAAAGGCTTCGAAATTTGATTTCCATTCGATCAGCATCAAGGCCGCCGGTGATGAACGGCTGAAAACCGCCATCAACAGCGCGGTGATGCGACAATACACCGGCCGGCAACTTGCCCTGCTGGCTCTGCCTGATGCCGACGGCCTCCGCACTCTCGCCGGAGATATAAAGGGTCACACGCTCGACTACCTGGATTATTACCTCGTCCAAACCAAGCAGGCCGTCGAGCGCAATGGCGGCCATGTCCACTTTGCGCGGACCGGTGAAGAAGCCAAGCAGATGATTTTCGACATCATCGATCGTGCAAACTGCAAAAGCTGTATCAAAAGCAAATCGATGGTGAGCGAAGAAATTGAGTTGGCTCACGCTTTGGAGGCCCGGGGCATGGATGTCGTCGAGACCGACCTGGGCGAGTTCATCGTGCAGATTGATCACGACAAACCGAGCCATCTGGTGTCGCCGATCGTGCATAAGGATCGCGCGTCGATTGGGAAGAGCTTCAGTGAGTATTTTGGCACGCCATACACGGATGATCCGGAAAAACTGACGAAACAGGCGCGGAAATATCTGCGGGACAAATTTCGGCGGGCCGACTTCGGCATGACCGGTGCGAATTTTGTGGTGGCCGAAACCGGGCAAGTGTGCGTGGTTGAAAATGAGGGCAATGCCCGGCAGAGCGTCACGACGCCGCGCGTGCTCGTGAGTCTCATCGGAATCGAAAAACTCGTGCCGCGATTGGCCGACCTGGCCGTGATGCTTAAATTGCTCGCCCGAAGTGCCACCGGTCAACCCTTTACGGTCTACACGAGCCTCTTCGGTGGCCCACGAAAAGCCGGTGAAAAGGATGGGCCCGAAGAGTTCCACATCGTCTTTCTCGATAACGGCCGTACCGAAATTCTGGGCAGCGAATATCGCGAAACGCTCCGCTGCATTCGCTGCGGTGCCTGCCTGAATGCCTGCCCGATCTACCGCAAGATCGGCGGCCACGCGTACGGTAGCGTTTACCCGGGCCCGATCGGCGCACTCATCACACCGTTATTCCAGGGCCTTGGAAATTTCAAAGATCTCCCGCAGGCCAGCAGCCTTTGCGGCGCGTGTTACGAAGCGTGCCCCGTCAAAATCAATATCCCCAAGCACCTGGTCAACATGCGGAAGGATATCGTCACGCAGCATTTGAATGGCCCCTTTGAGCGGGCGATCTATCGGGTGTGGGCCTGGGCGCTCAAAAGCCCTTACCTATACGGCCTGATCAACGCGCTTCAAAAATTTGAACTCCGCCGTCGTGCCAAGAAAACCGGATGGGTCAATAATGTCCCGTTTCCCGGAAACGGTTGGACCCAAATCCGCGACATGCCCGCACCGGCAAAACATACGTTCCATGAAATGTGGAAGAACAGACACTAGGATTTTCTTCGTAGGGTCCGCTTTAGCGGACGGAATCGTAGAGAATTGAAAATCTTCCCAATGCGAAAAGTTCCGTCCGCTAAAGCGGACCCTACAAAAAAACTATGAACGACCACGCCACTGTCTTAGATAAAGTGTCCACCGCCCTCGGCCGCACCGGCCCTCTGCTCGAGCCACCGGTCCCGCCGACCATCTCCGAACCGCTCACCCGCCTCGTCCACAGCGACATCGGCTTGCCCGAACTCTTCGCCAGGCGCGCCGAAGAAAATAAAATGCATGTCCACGCCTGCAACGTCGAAGATCTGATGGGCCATCTCATCCAGTTCCTACGCGAACACGACTGTAAGAAAATCGCCTTGCCCGTTTCAAAATTACTCGACGGCCTTGATGTCCTGAAGCATTTGATCGACGCCGGGTTTGAAGCAAAACGTTGGAATCAGATCACGCTGGACGAACTGTACGATTACGATTGCGGCGTAACGGATGTCACCTATGCCTGCGCCGAAACCGGCAGCCTCATCATTCGCGCCTCGGCCAATCATGGTCGATCGCTGTCACTGGTCCCCCCGATCCACGTCGCGATTCTGGAGCCGCGCAATTTTCTAGGCGATCTGGTCGATGTGTTCGATCGCCTCGCCAAAGACGGCGATTCAGGCAATATTACCTTCATCACCGGTCCTTCCAAAACTTCGGATATTGAAATGAATCTGGTGGTGGGGGTGCATGGGCCGTGTCAGGTGCAGTTGTATGTGCTTCAATAAAACTACTTGGCCACGATCAATTCACATCCCGCCCGCTTCACCGCTTCGCGATGCTCGGCCGACAAACCGGCATCGCTGACGACCACATCAATCTCTTCAAGCTGGCAGAGTTTCGCCAGTGCCTGCTGCCCAAACTTTCCGGAGTCGGCCAGCAAGACCACCTGCTGCGACTGCTGCATCATCCGTTGCTCGGTTTGAACGAGCAGAAGATTTTGATTGTAGAGTGAGCCTTCAAAAACACCGGCGACGCTGAGAAACATGGTGCGCGTGTGGATGGTGCTCAGTACGTTTTCCGCCATCGGGCCAAGCAGCACGCCATAACGCGGGTACATTAATCCGCCAGCGAGAATGAGCTCGACATTTTCGTCGTTCAGAAAAAGATTGGCGATCGGCAGTGAGTTGGTGACGAGCTGCATCGGTTGGCCGAGCAATTCCTGGGCAAGGTAGAAGGTGGTGGTGCCGCCGTCGATCAGCACGGTGTCGCCGTCTTGCACCAGACCGCGCGCGGCTTTGGCGATTTGGCGTTTGGCATCGTGCTGATAGCCCATCCGCTGATCGAATGCGTAAGGCCGCGTGCCGGTGTTTACCTTGTCGCCGACCCAGATGACGCCGCCATGCGTGCGACGGACATGGCCGGATTGTTCGAGCATTTCCACATCACGACGGACGGTGGAATGAGACACCTGCAGTTCCGCCGCGATCGTGTCGAGGTCGCTCATGCCCCGCCGCGAGAGCAATTCTTTCAGGCGAGTTTGTCGTTCGGCGATGAGCATCGTGTTTTGTAGGGTCCGCTTTAGCGGACGGAATTATTCCCGACGAATGGCTTTCATTGCTCGACGATTCCGTCCGCTGAAGCGGACCCTACGAAAATCAATCAATCACTCGTCGTAAATCCGCTTTGATTTTCTGGCGAGAATACGCAACCTTTTCGGATGCGGTCATCGTTTTGAAATCCGGCTTTGCAATTACCGCGGATTTCACCGCGGGTGTCGTTCCGCTGTAACTCGAAACATTGATCGTCAGTTCCGAATCCTCCTTCAGTGCGCGATACGGTTTGATCTTGAGCTTTTCCAAATCGCCGTGGTAGGCTTTTACCGCTTCGCTGGCTGCAATTTTTCCGTCGGCGATCGCGCGGAGATACGTGACGAACGAAAGCTGATGTTCACTATTATTGATCTTGCGGCCAAACAGTGCCGCCCGGGCTCCGTACTTTTTCGCGTCTTCAAGCAGTTTGAACGCATCGTGTGTCGTGCCGCTTGATCCACCGAGAATGCCGACCACCAGAGTCGGATCATAGCTCACGAGGTCTTCCATCGCCTTGGGGCCATGATAGGCGATTTTGAAAAACACCGGTCGCCCGGCTTGCGGGACACCGGCGAGCGTGCGGACGATCAGGTCGTTAATGAATCGACCAAGATCCGCCGGGCATTGTGAGCCGCAGGCGTTGGGGTCGAAGACTTCCAGAAAATGCCGAAAACCTTTCGTTTCGGCTTCGATTCGAAATTGTTTGTAGGCTTCCAGCGTGACGTAATCGAACGCGAGATTGTTGTTCGGCGTGATCGAATACAACCCAAGATCGGCGCCGAGCTTTCGCTCATGTTCGGCGGGATTCACCTTGCCGCTTTGCATCTGCTCGATCGTGGCGGTGCGAAAGGGGCGGGAAGGTTCGGCGGCGTAAGTGCCGCCGGCCATCAGGTGGATGTCGGTCGTATCATTCGCGCGGACGGCGGGGGTGACGTGGGAATTTTCGAACCGTTTTTCCGTGATCGTCAGCAGTTCACTGGTGCTGGCGGACATGAGAAGTATGTCGACCAAACCTTGTTTCAGCACCGCCCGCATCTGATCGCGATACTCCGCCAGAGATCGCGGCTTGCCGCTTAGCACATCCGTCCCCGTCGCCGCCAGACCCGCAGCCATGTCGGCGTCTTTAGCATCGGCGAGAATGAAATCTTTGGCGCTGCCGGGGTTGGCGCGGAGGTTGGCGAGTTTTTGGTCGAGGGATTTCATTGGATAATTCGCGGTGTGATGCCTAGTCACCATAGAACTTTAGATAGTCGTTCGGACAGAGTGATTCCCATTTCGCGATCAGATATCGGAGTTGCCGCAATAGCTCCTTCTCCTCAAGCATCAGCGCGACGCCTTCGAGTACCGAAATGTCGTTTATGAGATCGGGGCGCTGAAGCCAGTTGAACGTTGTATCGCCGTAGTCATCCAAGTAACGCAGGAGTATCACCTTCCGATCCATTGATTCGGCGCGATCGAGGAGTCCGCGAATGTGAAATGCCTTTTCCGACAAATGCACGCCGTCGTGCGGAGCGCTCCCGCCGCGTTCGGTCTCTATTCGGATTCTAAACGGCATTTAGTTCAGCCTCACGTCTTGCGCGATCGTTTCGCACAGCGGAACCTACTTGATCTGCGAATAAGTCTGATCCAACTGCTTGGCCCCCGCGACAATTCCGCTTTGTTCTCGCGGCCAGAGTTCCACTTCAAATCGCTTCAACACACCGTTTCGGCCCAGCAACGTCGGCAAACTCGTGCAGGTACCTCGTATTCCATATTCATCATTAAGTTGCGTCGAAACCGGTAAAATCTGCGGCTGATTCAGCGTGATCACATGAATCACTTCGGCGATTGTGAGGCCAACCGCCCAACCCGCACCACCTTTAAGCTTGATGCACTCGGCCCCGCTGGTCTTCGTGCGAT
>JBBRMF010000327.1:0-5426 GCA_038230975.1 Tepidisphaerales bacterium | reverse complement strand
GATTATTCCGGCAGAATTTTGTGGCATACGCCTAAAATCGACTGTCTGACAGCAATCATTGCGGAAACCTTCATCACATTGAATCCTCATTCTCTGCTCAGTTGAGCCGGTTTTGTGCTTAAGCGAATGGCATTCGGGTCGGAAATAGTTTCCTGAATTCCCAATTAAAAATGCAAGGGGACACGACCCCCATATCCAAATCGAGTGATGTCCCCTTTTCCCATTCCACCCTGGAGAACAAGCTCGAC
This sequence comes from Tepidisphaerales bacterium, assembly GCA_038230975.1. GTDB lineage: Bacteria > Planctomycetota > Phycisphaerae > Tepidisphaerales > Tepidisphaeraceae > JANXVV01. Next base: position 5,178 of record JBBRMF010000327.1, on the reverse strand, counting down.
CTCAAAATGCGAACGGGCCCCCCCGCCTCACAACACAAAAGTAGGACAAATCCAACCGCAAGCCACACAGAATGGGAAATGTTGTATTTTTCGACACCTCGAAATCTGTTGCATTTTGTTTCATTTTGTTGCATTCGGCCCGCGGATTTCTCTGAAGTTCACCCACCTGCTTACATCGAAGTACAGGCGATGATTCAACGGCCGATCGCGCTGGATGCAAACGCATCCAGATCCAGTCCACTGAATTTTCCGGCTTGAAAATAGAGTTCCGCCAACCCCGCAGACATTGCGGCATTGTCCGTGCAATAGCGCAACGGTGGGAAGAACACCGGCAGGTGGAAGCGGCTCATCGCTTCCCGCAGCCCGCGATTGGCCGACACACCACCACCAATGAGGATGGACCTCCCCCGCGTTTGCGCCACGGCCCGCTTGATTTTTTTTACGATGACATCGACGCACGCCGCCTGAAAGCTCGCCGCCACATCCGCAATTTGAGCCTGTGACAAACTCTCCGGACCGCGCTCTTTCCCCTTGTGCCCGCGTACGTGATACAGCACCGAAGTCTTCAACCCACTGAAAGAAAAATCCAGCGAATCGCGACCCAGCGTCGATCGCGGGAAATCGATCGCCGTCGGAGATCCGGTTGCAGCCAACTGATCGATCACCGGGCCTCCCGGATAACCCAGCCCCAGAATCGCGGCGACTTTGTCGTACGCCTCGCCGACCGCATCATCGATCGTCGCGCCGATGAGCGTGATGATCGAAAAATCCTGCACGTCGTAAAGAGCCGTATGCCCCCCGCTGCACACCATCCCCACCGCCGGGAAGACAGGCGCGGTGTGGGACTCCAACTTCACGCTGTACAGGTGCGCGTGTACATGATCCACCCCGATCAACGGCTTCCCCAGCGCCCACGCCAACGCCTTGGCCGCGGTGACACCGATGAGCAACGAACCGATCAACCCCGGCCGATACGCCACGGCAATGGCATCCAGATCTTCCAGCCGCACCCCCGCCGTCTGCACTGCTTCCCGCAGGACCGGCAGAATATTTTCGATATGCGCGCGGCAGGCAATCTCCGGCACCACGCCCCGATATTTTGCATGCAGTTCAATCTGCGTCGCGACGATATTGCTGCGCACGTCGTAGCCATCCGCCACGACAGCGGCAGCCGTTTCATCACACGTGGATTCGATCCCGAGAATCAGCGCCATAAATCATCCCACGGCGGTGCCGCCGGGCTCTCGTTGCTACACAACCTGAATCACTTCCACATCCGTGATCGTTCGTGGATCAAAATCAATCCGCTTCTCAAACGTGCCTGCCAATCCGCTGCGATCAAGCGCGATGATCCAACCTTCCTCAACGATCATCTCTTCAATCACCCGGCCATCGGTCAGCGTCGCCTTCAAAACGGCCGTGTACTTTCGCTTGGGAACGCCCAGCGACACCAGATATTTCCGCCATTCTTCCGGGAGAACTTTGGCCAGCCGATTATGAGGTGGGGTCTTGGAGTGCATGAAGAGGATTGTACGCAAAAACGCATCCGATTCCGATCATACACCGGGTGCTTATTCGTGGTATGGGCATCCTTCCCATGCTCGCGGTACCCCAATCGAATCAACACGTTCTTTGCTGATCCGGCAAAGCAAGCTACACAATTGCCTCCCTCAGATTGATCGTGCTATACTGATCGTGACGACTGCTATCTGTCAAGGAAACCGACGATGGTCTCGCAAAGCATTCCATTCCCTCCGCGACCGATCGGGCCGAACGAGCCCGCTTGGGAAATCGCCAGGCTCTTCCCCAACCAGGGACACTGGAGCGAACAGGAATATCTGGCCTTGGAAACAAATCGGCTCGTTGAATTCACTGACGGTCATGTCGAGGTTTTGGCGATGCCGACCATGATCCATCAACTGATCGTGATCTTTCTGTTCGACGCCTTACGGGCCTTCGTCGCACCGCAACGGCTTGGCAAAGCCCTGGTTGCCCCTTTCCGCATACGCCTTCGTTCCGGAAAGTTCCGCGAGCCGGATGTGACATTCATGCTCACTCAACACGCGTCGCGCATTGCCAATGAGTATTGGGAGTCGGCTGACCTGGTCATGGAAGTCGTCAGTGACGACGACCGCAGTCGCGACTTTGAAACTAAGCGTTCCGATTACGCGGACGCCGGCATTCCCGAATACTGGATCGTCGATCCCAAGCTTCGACAAATCACGGTGCTAACACTTCGGGGATCGCAATACGACCTGCATGGAACCTTTAAGGAAGGTGAATGCGCTTCCTCTGTCTTATTGGTTGGATTTGAAGTGGATGTGGCCACGGCGGTGACGCAGGGGACGCAAGAATAAGACCCGCTTCCTCATCCCAAATGCTGTAACACGCCCGGCCTGCGCACTGGGAAGAAGAAAGGCAATTTACGCGCGAACCGGCCAAGCAAGCGTTTCTAGAGAGTTTTGCACGTTGGTGTAGTGACATCCGCGGGTGCCACAGGTCGCGGTACTCCGAGACCTGTGCGTGTGGGCGGTAAAAAGATACAGGTGTCTTGGAGTACCGCGACCCGTGGCAACGGGCAACCTACCAACCTGAAAAGTGCTCTAACCCACCTCGCAGCTTTGCAAATCCCCACCGTTCACCTCATCGGCCGCATCCGCGCTCGGCCACACACCCGGCCCACCGGCACTGTAGAACTTGTTCAACACATTCGTCCAGTCGCGCAGGCTGTGTACACCGATGAATTCTTTTTTCACTTCAGCCGCCTGCGGATGAAATCGGCTGTACTTGATCCCCATCTTTCGCATCCGCCGCCCCGCCAAGGACTCCCCGTGAATTTCCATCGCGATTGAAAAATGTTCGGCCAACGCCTCCCGCTGCTCTTCGATCGTCGGGGGGGTGAGAATCGATTTCGCAGGGTTCGCTTTAGTGGCCCCTACAAGATTGCTCGCGAGTTCCGATTGCAACAATTCCTCCGCATGCCGAAAAATCCACGGATTCCCAATCGCCCCGCGCGCGATCCAGACAATATCGACACCCGTCTCGCGCAGCATTCGCACGGCGTCTTCCGCCGTGAAAACATCACCGCTGCCAAGAATGGTTTTGTCCGGATACCGCTGTTTAAGATCCCGCAAGAATGGCCACCGAGACCGCCCCATGTATTTCTGTTCCACCGTCCGGGCATGCACTCGAATCGCCGCAAATCCCAGTGACCAGGCGGTTTCGACGACTTGGAAAAATCGATCCTCCGACTCGGCTGAGTCATCAAACCCACGCCGCAGGCTCATCGTCAAAGTGGCATCGGGAAGTTCATCGCGAACCGCGCGCAAGATCGAAATCCCGCGCGGCACATCCAGCAACATGTGACCGCCGCGCGCCTTGTTCTTGATCTTTTTCACCGGGCAGGCGTAGTTCAAATCCACCACGTCATATCCCGCATCGTACATAATCCGCGCGGCCCGCGACATGGTCTCCGGTTCGCTGCCCATGATCTGGCCGGCAAGCGGATGATCTTCATCGTTCAGATCGATGGAACGGCGCAACCCCTCGCCGCCGTTGAGCATAATCACGTCGAGAAGGGCTTCGGTGACGGCGTACGCGCACCCCCGCCGCCGCGCCACAAGTCGCATCGCGCGATCGCTATACCCAGCCAGGCCAGCCTGGCAAAACGGAGAGGACAGTTGAATGGGACCAATTTTCATGCGTCGTGCATGATAGCGGAGATGCACAGAATCACGACCCCGCCCCACTCACCGCCAAAATCGGAACCCCCGCCTTCGCTTCCCCTCGCCGCACTTTTCTCGAAAAATAATGCCCCAACTGAATCCCCGGCTGTTCGATCCATCGAAAACTCATCCACGCCATTCCAAAAAGAACCATGAAAATAATAAACCCCGTGACCGTCAAATCGACCCAGTGAATCGCCGGTAATCTAAGCCATTGATGGGCGACGTTCAGCATCGGACTTAGTAACGGTTGATGCAGCAAATACAGCGAGTAGCTGCATAATCCGATCGGAGTAACCCAACGCTCCGGCCCGTATGACTTGCGTTTCAAATGGATGTACATCTCCAAGGTCATCGCGAACATGATCGGCCAAGCCATCCCGATCATGCCCGACACCCAGTCACTCGATGGATCATACCCCGCGAAAATTAGTAGCAAGGCCCACAAGCCAACGAACACGAAAGTCGGCATTTGAAAAAACCGCTTCCCCCGATCCCAGTATTCCGCGACCAGCGCGCCCAGACACCAGTTGAACCACGTAATCAAAGGCAGATTATTCCACGCATCGGAATTAATGCCTGAATCCAAATGCCGCAGCACCACCATCATCTGGCAGCCAACGCTGAGCGCCGCGGTCAAACCAATCGCCATCAGGATCCCCATCCGATGCCGGAGCAAAAGGAATAGTGGATAGATCCAATAGAACTGCCATTCAACACCGAGGCTCCAGAACGAAGCATTGATGGACTGAAATGTCGCCTGCCTCAGATTATGCACCATGAACACGTGCCAGACCAGATCGCCGGCGCCTTTGAAAAGCGGGCCACCCGCACGATGCTCGACGATCCGCTGCATGGCGAAAAAAGCGAAAAGTGCAACCAGGTAGGCCGGGTAAATCCGCCACGTTCGACGCAACATAAATGCGATGAAATTAAAACGCGGTGGTTCGTGTTGCAGTGCCATCGCCTTTCGACGGCCCTGCAAAATCGAATGGTGAATGCAGAATCCACTCAGCACAAAGAACAGAACCACTCCCACCTGTCCCATTGAAAACGGATAGAAAATTCGCAGTGTCGTGGTATCGGGGAACTGCGGCACGATGTTCCAACTCCCCCCCGGGCTCTTGTCATATAGCCTGAAACTATCGTGCGATGCGCCGAGTAAATGATAGCAAAACACCATCAGGATCGCGGCGGCGCGCAGCACATCCAACTGCCAGAGATGCGACGTTGCCATCGGCCATTGAATCGCGGGTTTTTCCAACCTCGGGGTCGGTTCAATCATAGGCAATCCGATCATACCCTGCCAATACTATCGGCCAAATCACCAAACCGATTGCGGGGTGCGTGACGAGATCGGCGGGTATTATCCCCTGAGCCTCTTGCAAAACCCCCCGAAGATTGGCGGAACGCCCGCCCTCACGTCTTCAGAGAGCCTGCCTGAGATTGATTG
>JBBRMF010000326.1:0-5474 GCA_038230975.1 Tepidisphaerales bacterium | reverse complement strand
GGCAGTGAACGTCGGCCAGGTCTGGGCGAACAACAACGAACTGTTATTTCTGCTCGACGCTTTTGCTGACGCTGCTCCGCCGCGTCTGACCGACGCTCAGGGAGCTGTACTGCTGTCGAAGCGGCAACAGGACATCGTTCGCTGCATTACGGAGGGACTTTCGAACCGCGAAATCGCCGAACGCCTTAAACTGAGCGAACACACCGTCAAGAATTACATTTTCAGAATCTTCGATAAGCTGGGAGTTTCCACGCGGGTTGAAATGGTGTTGTACGCGTTCAGTCAGCGCGACCAACCCAAGTCGGAATAATTACTCGACAATCAGTTGAATCGCCGTCTCATGTTTCAGAACGCTGGTTCCGGTTGGCCGCAAGGTGTAAGTTCCCAAAGCGGTTTCTGCGCCTATTTGAAGTGTGTAAGTCACCGTTGTCGAAGAATTACCAGCGAGAGTTATCGTGTTTACTGAGACCGAACAAACCGAATATTTTGGAACGCCTCCGCACGTTGGCACGATCGGTTGATCGAATCCGGCGATGGGGGCGAATGCAACCGTGAATGTCTGCTGAGCGCCTCGTATCAGAGTCAGTGCGTTGGTAGATTGGGTCATTGCGAAATCGGGGCCAGATCCTGATAAGAAAACTTTCTGAGATGGATGTCCGTAGGCGTTGTCGGAAAACGTAATGCTGCCCCTGCGAGGCCCATAGCCCGTAGGTTTGAAAGTCACTTTAGCGGTGCATTCTCCAAGAGGCGCAATCATGCCTTGGGCGCATCCTTCGCCGCCCTGCAAGTTGAGAGTGTAGTCGCCTGTTACCACCGGCACTCCCGTGAATACCAAATCGTCGCTGCCTTTGTTTATCATTCCCAGCGGTTGCGGCGAACCCTCAGTCCCTATCGGTTCCGGAGCGAAGGTCATTGAATTGGTCGTCAGGCTCGCTCCCGCTGCGAGCGCAACCATGCGCACTCGATTATTTCCCCCGTCAGCAACGTAAAGGTGACCTGAGGCGTCAATGGTCGCGCCAAAGTTATTCAGATTGGCTTTGCTGACACTACCTCCATCTCCCTTGAACCCATAGTATTTTGGGTCCCCCGCCGGGCCGGCAACGCTCACTACAGTTCCATCTATTGCAGATATTCTCTGGACGACGTAAAAGAAATCGCTGCCGCTGACGTACATATTGCCTCGCGGATCGAGGTTGATGTATTGCGGAGTGTTGTAGCTTGAATGAATCGCCGCCACATGCTCGGGACCGAACGCATTGCGTCCGTCGAATGCGTACGCGGAGATGATGTGTGTGACCGGATCCACTTTTCTGATTCGGTTGTCGTTGGTGTCGGCGATGAAAATGTTTCCTTGAGCATCGACTGCGACGCTAAATGGTCCGTTTAACTCCGCCTGGGTAGCGGGACCATCGTCGCCACAATTGCCAATGAGTGGATTCATACAAGCGACGCCAGTGCCGGCGATGGTGGTTATGGTTCCGGCTGAGTTGATCATCCGAATTCTGTTCGCGCCCGCATCGGCGATGTAAATGTTTCCCGAATTGTCTGTCGCAACTTTCGTGGGTCGTACGAATTGGGCTTGAGTTGCCGGACCGCCGTCTCCGCACGCGGCAGTTGCCTTTGCGCAGGGATGTCCGTTGCCCGCAACTGTCGTGATGATTCCCGAATTCTGGTTGACTGACCTAATCGCGAAATTCGATGTGTCGGCAATATAAATGTCGTTGAACTGATCGATCGCGATGCCAAAGGGCTGATTCAGGCTTGCCGAAGCCGCGGGTCCGCCGTCACCCAAAAACCCAGCCGAGCCCGTACCTGCAATCGTGTAAATGTTTCCTTGGTCGCCCGGCGTGACCATGCGAATGCGATTGTTGGCGGTGTCGGCAATGTAGAGATTTCCTGCAGAATCGAGAGCTACATCGTGGCTCGCGCTCAGAATGGCGGATGTTGCAAGACCATTGTCACCTCCGCTACCTCCGCCAACCACCGCCGCTATTAAACCGTTCGAAATACGGCGAACCATTTGATTGCCGGTATCGCCGATGGTGACAGCCCCAGTGGTGTCTACCCAAACTCCCCGCGAATTATTTAACTGTGCCGACGAGGCGTTTTCGTAATTGCCGTTGAATCCGGCCACGCCGGTTCCGGCGATGGTGGCCATCATCTTGGTTCCGGCATCGATTACACGAACTCGATTTTCCGTTGGATCCGCGACGTAAAGATTGCCGGAACCGTCCACTGAAATTTGCCAGGGATTATTCAGGTTTGCGTCGACCGCCGGCGTGCCGTCGCCGCAGGCTTGCACCGGATTACTGCAAGGTGTTCCAGTGCCTGCGTAAGGATTGATCTGGCCGTTCGGCGATATGACACGTATACGATGATCGCCGGCATCGGCGACAAACACGTTTCCTTGAGAATCGACTGCAATGCCTTGAGGGAATTTCAAATTGGCCGAGCGCGCGTTACCTCCGTCGCCCCACGGGTTGGTCGACCGGAGGCAGGGCGCGCCATTGCCGGCAATCGTATTGATGGTTCCAGGATTGATGCGGACACCAGCCACCGTGATGGCAGCGGTCTGCAAATTCACGACGCGCACGCGATGATTTTCGGTGTCTGCGATATAGACGTTGCCCGATGCGTCGGTTGTGATTCCAGTGGGATAATTTAACTCGGCGTTCGTGGCTTTTCTGCCGTCACCACAAAGGCTGGTTGAATCCTGACAAAGAGTTGTATTGCCGGCGATGGTTGTAATTATTCCATTCGCATCGACTTTGCGAATCAGGTAATCGGTCATGTCGGCGATGAAGACATTGCCTTTAGAATCGATCGCGAGGCCTGTGGGTTCATTCAAACTCGCACTGGTCGCCAGGCCGCCGTCAAACCTGGTCGGACTTTCAGTGGAGTAGCCAATACCGGCGAAAATCGTCAGCGTATTGCTTGCATCGATTTTGTAAATTTGTTGCGCATCAGGTGACGCGACATAAGTGGTACCTTGACCGTCGGTAACAACCGCGCTCGGTCCCGGAATGTCTGCGCTGCTATTGGAACCTATCATCGGTCGTACATGGGCGGGCCCTCTCGCCGCGCCGCGTAATTGATTGGGACGGTCAATCGCTGGAATGGCGATTCCATTCTTTCCGCGGAAAGGTTTCGGCAGAGATGTGTCGGAATTCATTTGGCTGGTTGCCAAGCCGCCGACCGCGCCCCCGCCGGCAACGGTCGTGATCGTGTTTTGGGCTTCGGCCACCGATGACGCAATCGATGGCAATAATGCTAGTGTCATCACGATCAGGATTTGTCGTTGCGAGCGATGAGTCAATTTCATGGTCGAGTTCCTTTGCTTGCGGCAGCCAATTTAAGTCGAAGGTAACTGGGGGGAGTTTCTTTAGTTTTTCGACTTTATCGAAGCGGAGAGGTCACGACAATGAGTGTTCGGACTCCAAGGAGAGGGTCATTAGACTCCGGCAACTTGTTGATAGCGGGCTATTTGCCGGTTTAATAGGAGCTGGGCCGAAGATCGGATGGAAAGAGGCCGGTAATGAGCGAAATGAACCTAGATCGCGGGTTTATGCCGAACTTCAGCGGCATTTGTGCTTTCGGTTCGTTCCTCGAAAAGGAGGCGGCGCAGGGTCCGCAAATCATTTAACAGCCGGCGACTGGATGCCAGGTGCTGCTCCAGCTTTTGCACCTTATAAAGAACTACCCTTAAGGCATCACGGCGGCGGGACACTTCGTCCGATGTGGCCGCGAGATCGTTTTCCGTGGTTTGCCTGGCATCGGCCGCAGCTTCAGCAAGTAGACCCATGAATTCATGCGCGCTCTCGATGCTGGCAAACGGGGTATCGAATTCTAGAGCCATGGGTGTTATCTCCGGACGAATTGATCTGTCAAAACCAATGCAGGCCGAGGGCCAATCAAAAATCAGCGAGTTGTATATTTATAGCCATTTACTGGCGAAGATCATACGGCCTGCAGTAGGGGCGCGGTCCCTGCGCATTCTTATGCAGTCTGGTCGCAATTTTGTCCACGGTCAAGAAAAATAGGAAGTACATCGAGCCGGGGTTTGGAGCGAAAAATCTTGACGGAGTCGGGTTCGGCGGCTACGCTGTTTGTGAATTCCCTCCCCAACTAACGCGGGTAGTATTGTCCCTCGTTAAATCAGTCCAGTGTGCAGTTTGCGAATCTATTCTTTCTCCGGAGCGAGCGCCTTGAGCGAGGTGAATGACATTTCCGTATCTGCGGTGTTGGAGCCATCGGCGGAGCCTGCCCGTCCGGTGAGGATCCGCAACGCCCGCATAGACGACTACGCTCAAATTGCCGCAGTTCAGACGCGGAACGGTCTGGGCGCGAAAAATGAGCAACAGTGGCGACATCTCTGGGTCGATAACCCGATATGCATACAACGGCCTGACATTGCGATCGGCTGGGTGGCAGAAACCTCGGCGGGAGAAATCGTCGGGTACATGGGTAACATTCCGAGCGGATTCACCTTTGGCGGCGACGAAATGGTGAGCGGTGCGACCTTCGCAATGGTGATCGATCCCGCGCATTCCGCATACGCAGGATTTCTCGGCAAGCGATTCATTTGCCAAAAAAATATCGACATTCAGCTAGTCACCAGCGCGAACCCGAATTCCGCGCGTCTGGTAGCGCCTCTTTATGGCCGTCGTGTTCCCGCCGGGGACTGGGAGCATTCTGTCTATTGGATTACGAACTATCGTGGGTTCACGGCGAGTGCGTTTGCGATGAAAAAAGGGCCTCATTTGGCTGCATTTCCTGCCGCTCTCGCTATGGCCGCCAAAGACAAAAGTTTGGGGTCAGGGTTTCGCAAGTCAGCTCTCAACCTTACCCTCACGTTGTGTTCTGAGTTCGATTCGCGGTTCGATGCATTTTGGCAAGAGTTAAAACTGGCGTATCCGCATCGCCTGTTGGGACATCGCACACGCGAAGTGTTGCAATGGCATTTTGAATTTGCTCTAAAGCAGGGCAGGGTTTGGATATTGACGACGGGCAATGGTTCCCGGATCACGGCATACGCAATTTTTTATCGTCACGATAATCCGCGCATCGGCTTGAAACGAGTGCGCCTTATCGATTTTCAAACCGCCGACGGGAATGTGGGCGTTCTCGCACCCATGTTGGAATGGGCGTACGAGCGGTGCCGAAGCGAAAATATTCATATGCTGGAGGCCTACGGTTTTCGCCCCGACAAGGAAGAAGTAATTGAAAGCATGGGGCCGCATCGGCGGCAGTTGCCAAGCTGGTTTTATTACTACAACAGTCGTAACAAGGAAATCGTTGCCAGACTGCAAGATCCCGAAGTGTGGGACCCGTGCCACTTCGACGGCGACTCGAGTTTATAGGTCTCTCGTCGCACTTCCGTAATTACTCTCCTGATCGTCCTCGACCAAGTCTCGGATTGCCATGGGTTATACTGTGCGAAGATTTTGCGTCTCTCGCGGGCAGCAACAAGATGG
>JBBRMF010000325.1:0-5543 GCA_038230975.1 Tepidisphaerales bacterium | reverse complement strand
TTACGATCAGATCGTTATCCAGCCGCAGATCGATCCGAGTTTGAAATATGCGCGCACGGTGTATCGAAGCGCGCGTGGCCGGATTGAATCTTCGTGGAAACGCGAGAACGAAAAATTCACGCTGGATGTGACCATTCCGCCGGGTGCGACTGCGAGCGTTTATCTTCCGGCGGTGGCGATTCCGAATGTGACGGAAAGCGGTAAACCGATCGCCGATGCGCCGGGAGTTACGTTTTTGCGAACGGTTGGAGATCGAGCGTATTTGACGATTGGGTCGGGGGTGTATCACTTTGCTTCGACGGTGGCGGTGCCGGCGGTGAAGGATTAGTGTTGTAAGGTGGGTGTACTCACCCACCACTCGTTTCATTCGGAAAATGGGTGGGTGAGTACACTCACCCCACACCTTTTCACAAGAGCAAAACGATGCCAGGACTGGTCTTTCTTTTGTTCATCGTCCCGGGCTTGCTGCTCTTAATATTCGTCGTGGTTCAATTTTTTTTTCGGGGCAAGACCGAGATGAACGCGGCCATGTGGCAGAGGGAGGGGCGATGTCGAAACTGCGGATACGATCTTCAGGGGAATGCGAGCGGATGTTGCCCGGAATGCGGGACGGCAATTCCGAAGGATGAATCTGAAGAAGAAACGTGAGTTTTTTTAGCGGCAGTGCCGAAGCCACGTGTTTTAATAGATGAGAAGAAACGTGTGCCTTCGGCACGACCGCTAAAAGGTGACGAGGTTACTTACCGCGTATGCCGCGAACGAGATTGAAGGTGACTAAGCCAACGGCACCGAAGAAACCCACCAGCATGGTGTAGATGCTGTTGTTGAAACCGCCACCGACGGAACCACCGCCGGTGTTCTGCATGTCGTTCTTGGCGGTGGCGAGAGAATCTTTGCACATCGGGCAGGCGGAGGCAGCGCTGACGATCAACAGGCAGATGGCCAGCACAAACAGCAGGGTGAGAATGGGGGTGAATCGCTTCATGGTTTTTTTCCGGACTTCATTTCAATCATCGACCGCTACTGCGGATTATATGCACCGGCGGCGGATAACATCCAGTAGATGATAACGCCGGTGACGGAAACGTAAAGCCAGATGGGGAAGGTCCAGATGGCGATTTTACGATGGCGGACCCAATCTTTTCGGAGCGCTCGCAAGAGCGTGATGATGACCAGCGGTAGCGTCGCGACGGCGAGGATCGTGTGCGTGAGAAGAATCGCCTGATACAGCAGGCGCAGAGAGTTGGTGGCGGGGAAGCGGGTGACGGCGATTCCGTGCATGGCCCGATAGGTGTGAAAGGTGAGGTAGAAGCCGAGGAATATGGTTGAGGTGGTGACGGCGGAGAGGATGAAAAACACGTGGCCGCGCACGTTGCGGTTTTTGATGAAGATCAATGCGATAATTAGAAAGACGGCGCTCGCGGCATTGAGCGATGCATTCACCGGGGGGAAGGGGAAATCAGCCAGCGATATCGCAAGAAGCGAAGGAAGTATCATGGGGAACTTTATCGAGGTTTAGCAAACAGGGAGTCGGCATCTTTGGCCAGACGGTTCAGGGTTTCCGGGTCGGCATGTTCACCGGTGCTGTAGATGCCGCGCACCTGACCGTCGCCGTCAACGAGCAACAATTGGGTGGAATGGATGATCGGGCTTTGGGCATCGGCGGGTTGGGAGGAGATTTTCATGCCCTTGGTGAACTCATAAATCGCCTCGGGTTTGCCGGTGAGGAAATGCCATCGGGCGGGGTCGACGTTGAACTTAGAGGCATACTCCTTCAATGCGGCAGGAGTGTCATTTATCGGATCGACGGAGAACGAGACCAAATAGACTCCGGGTTTGGTCATCTTTTGAAGTTGGACCATCTTGGCCGTGACGAGCGGGCAAGGGCCGGCGCATTGGGTAAAGACAAAATCCGCGATGTAAGGATGGCCGTGGAGATTTTGGTCGGTGAAGGGTTGGTTGTTCTGATCGGTAAATGCGAAAGCCGGCGCGGCCCACATCTTGTCCAAAACCTTGGCAAATCCGGACGGGCGACCACCGTCGCCGTTCAGACGATCCCAAGCTCCGGCTCCGATGACGGCGACCATGACGGTGACGAGTACGCTCCACAGCGCGACAGTGACAATTTTCTGGCCTTTACTCATGAGCCTTTCTTACTGGAGATCCGCCGACACCCGACCGGTGGCCAGCGCGCTTGCGATCAGGAACATCACTGAGGCGAAAAGGATACTGACGGCAAGGTTCACGGGCAATCCACCGAGCGCCATTGTATGCGGTTCCGTCCACTGCATAGTTTGCCGTAAACCCGCCAGGCCGTAGCTCAGCGGGTTACAGAATATCGCCCATTTCAATCCAACCCAGGCACCCGCTGCCGGGAAAAGTGCGCCGGACAGGAACCACATGGGCATCAAAAACAAATTCATGATGGCATGAAACCCTTGCGTTGAACTCATTCGCCAGGCGATACAAAAACCAAGAGCGGTCAATGCGAAGCTCATGACAAACATCATCAGCATGGCCGCAAGCAGCGAAAAAAAGGTGTAATGAAATCCAATCAACGGCGAGAGCGCAAGAAAAATAAGCCCTTGTCCAAAGGCCAGGACTGTGCCGCCGAGCACTTTACCCAGAACGATGACCATCGGGGAAATGGGGGCGACTAGGACTGATTGCAGGAATCCCTCACGGCGGTCTTCGATGATGGAAATCGTCGAAAAGATTGCGGTAAAGAGCAGGATCATCACGACGGTGCCGGGAAAGAAATACGCCATGTATCCGCCAGCGGTGCCTGACGCAGCCGGCGATGCTGCCGAGCCAGGGGACTGGAAGCTGCGGCCCATTCCGCCACCGATGAGCAACCAGAAAACGATCGGCGTGGCGAGGGCTCCAATAATGCGATGCTTCTGGCGGATGAAGCGGATCAGTTCTCGCTGGCAGAGGGATAACGCGGGCAGCCATAGACGCGGCACGACGGGTGCATACGGGGTTTGGGCGGGGAAGTTGATGGCGGCGGCTGAGGACATAAGACGTTAGATTGTATGCGAGGGATGGGGGGTTGGCGAGAGTTGGACGACGATTCCGTCCGCTAAATCGGACCCTATAAGGATCGGGTTTCATTGCCGACAGTTTGATGATTGAAACTTTGAAAGCGCCGTTGGATTATTGATGGGTATGACCAAACGCGATTTTCGTTGGACGGGATTGACGCTCGGTTTTTTTCCGCTGTTCTTCGGATGGCTGCCGGTGGGTGCGCAGGAGATGACTGTGCCGGCATCGACGGCTTATCTGGAGCCGAATGTTCGGGCCGCGCGGGTGGGGAAGGAGGGCATCACCGGTTGGGGAACTTCGGATGCCATCTTGTGGGGAGGGATTTTGGAGGTGGGTGACGTGAACGTGGGCGTGGCGGTCAAGTTGCCGAAGGGAGAGAGCGCGACTTTGAAGATGACGATGGGTGGGCAATCGAAAGAGGCGGAATTGCAGGGGAGAGGGGATACCGCGCCCGTGGATTTTGGGAAGTTTGTCGTGGCGAAGGCGGGGTATCAGACATTTGAATTGAAGGGGATCAAAAAAAGCGGCAAGGCATTTGGGGATGTGGAACATCTGGATTTGTCCGGGGCGGCGGTGAAGGGGGCATTTTTTAACTTGAAACCACGTCGCAATGCGGCTTCGGTGCATTTGAATTTTCCGCTGCAAAAAGAGGAGCAGGTCGAGTGGTTTTACAATGTGCTGACGCCGTTGACCGACCCGGTGGCGACGTATTATGAGGCGTGCGGTTTTTCGCGAGGGTATTTTGGAATCCAGGTGATCAGTCCAACCGAGCGGCATGTTATTTTCAGCGTGTGGGATGCGGGGAATGAAGCGGTGAATCGATCGAAAGTGGTGGATGAGAATCGGGTGAAACTACTGGCGAAGGGGGATGGGGTAGTGGCCCGGGATTTTGGGAATGAGGGGACGGGTGGGCATAGCCATTTGAGTTATTTGTGGAAGACGGGGGAGACGCAGAAGTGTCTGGTGACGGCCAAGTCGGAGGGGGATGCGACAATCTATAGTGGATATTTTTATTTCAATGACAAACAGCAGTGGGGATTAATCGCTTCATTCCGCGCGCCGCGCGATGGGAAGTTGCTGCATGGGTTGTATTCGTTCAACGAAAATTTTGACGGAGCGAATGGGCATCTTCGGCGGCTGTGCGAGTTTGGAAATCAGTGGGTGAAGACGAAGGATGGCCAATGGCGCGAATTGACGACGGCGGTTTTTACGCACGATGCGACGGGGTGGAATGATCGGCGGGATTATGGAGCGGGGCTGACGGGGGAGGGACGCTTCTATTTATCGAACGGGGGTTTTGTGGCAGAGCCGGTGAAAAAAGGGGACAGGATTACGAGGCCGGCGGGGGGAAAGGCACCGGAAATCAAGTTGCCTTGAGAAAAATACAAATCAAAAAATTTGCCACAGAGCCTACGGAGACTCGTTCGACGCCTTGCCTGACATTTGCGTCGAGGTAGTCTCTGTGAGCTCTGTGGTCTGATTTCTGGATTCTTTGATCCGTGCACATCTGTGTTTATCTGTGGCTAACTCCTCTTCGTCGCACGATTCCGTCCGCTAAAGCGGCCCTGGAAATACAAGCTAATCGATGGATTCGACGCTGACGATTTCACCGGGGTTGAAGCGGCGGAGTTGATGGCGGGTGCCGATCCAGGTGCCGTCGGCGGCGGATTGGAAGCCGGCGTATTGGAGGAAGGTTCGGGCGGATTCGACACCGGCGGAATTGCCATCCGGCGCGCGTAGATTTCGAGCGACTTGATTCAGGTCGATGGTCACTTTGACTTGTTCGGCTGCGTTCATGGAATGGGTGTCCTTTCTTGGAGGTTGCCGTGGCGATCGCGCGATGAAGGCGATCGCTGACAGACGGATCGTCAAAGTGCGGTTCGTGCCAATAGTGTAAATTGATGAAAATTTATTGATTTTCCACTAGATGTTGTGGCGATGTCTATGATAGAGTGCTCTCGGCTCCAATGTATTTACCTCAAAGAAAGGAGGTCACACATGGCAACCCCCAAGAAGCCGGTCTCGAAGAAGACCACCAAGTCTGCGGCCAAGCCCGCAGCGACGAAGGCCAAGGCCAAGAAGAAGTGATCTTCTCGCCACGGTCATCGAATTAAAAAACAGCCTCGGCAGGATGCCGGGGCGTTTTTTTTGGAGTCGGGAGGGACTCTGTAGGGCAGGGATGTTGTTCGGCGGGGTATTGTGATATTTCTTCAAAGCGTGTTTGATACGGAATTCACGAGAAATCCGTATGCATGAAGTTTCAGTCACGCCACCCCCGCCGATCGATCTGGCATCGCTTTCACCGGCGATGCGGCAGTATCAGCAGTTTAAGCAGCAGCATCCGGGGTATGTGCTCTTTTTTCGGATGGGGGATTTCTATGAAATGTTTTGGGACGATGCGAAGGTGGCGGCCAAGACGCTGGGCGTGGCGCTGACCAGTCGGAACAAGGGGGCGGTGGATGAGATTCCGATGGCGGGGGTGCCGTTTCACGCGGTGG
>JBBRMF010000324.1:0-5548 GCA_038230975.1 Tepidisphaerales bacterium | reverse complement strand
GCCCATCAAGCTCGCTCGCGTGCTTCTTTGCGTAATTGACCAGCTCACGAAACGCCTTGCGTTCGTCGCCCTTGCTGGCCGTTTCGGCAATGCGGAAGAACTTGGCGATTTCACCGCCCGCCTGCATCGCGTACCGCCGCAAGGCGTCTTCCTGCACTTCGAGGCTGAAGCCTTCGCGTTCCTGTTCCCGACTACTTACCCGTGCCAGTGCGACAAAACGCTTCATGACGACGACCCTGAAAATGTTGCCAAAACCCAATCCAGACGATAGTTGTATTGTACCGATTTTTGGCCTTGCGTGGCAGCTTTGGAAGCCTCTTTCTGTTTGGTTACAATCGGTTAATGGCTTTTTTCGGCGGCAAAGCATTAGACTTGCCTTGCACGCACTCCGCGATCAACCAGTTGATTTAATATCACTTTTTCCTGTCATGGAACTGTCACTTAGAGATTAATCACCAGTCTGTTAAAATGGCTGTCCGCTTAATCATTCTACTTTCAGTATCTATTTGGCTCAGGAATTAGTTCCCCGGAAGACCGATGTCATCGCGCCCGATGATGTTGTGGTTCTCTTGGATGGCAGTGTGACAAATGCTATGCAAGCCATGCATACGTCGCAGCGTATCCATTTGCTCAATTTCAGGCTCCTGTCACTTCGCCCGTCCGAACTCGACGATTCTTCTCGCGTTACGGATAAGATCTCGCGAGCAATCTCCGAAATCCAATCCGGTGGCTATGACGCGATGTTTACGCGCGCCGCAGCCGTACATCCATCGGCCACTACGCCAATTGCCTTGAGAGACCAGGCGATTAGTACTTTACGCCGCCTTGGAGAAGATCGAGGCGCTGTTGAATCCCTCATCACCGATGGCAAACAGGCGGTCCAAGGGGCACATGATCGCGGGATAAAGCCGACAGAAGATGCACATATCCAGGCGTTTCGCGACATTCTCAATCACAATGGCGAACTGTTTCCATCATCGATGGACAGAATCTTATCATCTGAACGCATTCCGTTTCTCTTCACGACAGGTACTAATCCCTCGACCCTTGAAAGGGCAGGTTGCCTCCAAAAGCCCTCTGATTTAGATCAGGCCAGTTTAATTCTTTTGCCAGGGCCATTATCAAAAGTCTCCCAAAGCCAAGGTAAGTCAGACTTGCTGACTTTCAGCAAAATGACCCTCGACAGCCTTGAGATACCGCCACTCAAGATTCTTTCAAACAGTGAACTCACGTCACTGCCAGGAACGGACTTCACCAAAGTCAAATACTACATGGAACGCAAGCGTGGCGAGGTTAAGAAATACAATAAAGATGGACGCACGATATACATGTTCCCGACTGAAAACGAGATGGTCGACGCGAGAAAAAGCGGCAAGATCATCTCGGCCGTCGCTCCCAATTTGTTTCACGATGCATTGGCGACATTGTCCGAGACGAATTATCTGCTTGAAGCGCACCATGACGAGCCAGAGCGAAGCAAGATTCGGGATCGATTCGATACCAATATCCAATTTCGAGATGCGGCGTTGGAGCTGCTCACCCGTAAAGTCGAAAGCCATTTGCAAGGCGTTCGTCTTCCTCCGCCGGACCTTAATAAACACCCTGATGAATCGGATCGAGAAGAATCCCGCGCGCCGATTTCTGCGGATGCGGCAATTGCGCGAGCCGACAAGTTCGCTCGAAGCCAGCTGCCATCCCATTACCGCTTGAGAAGCCTCTTCCAAGCGTCGCCCAATCACCCCATCGTGCTGAAGCTCACCGACGATAATGGCCA
This sequence comes from Tepidisphaerales bacterium, assembly GCA_038230975.1. GTDB lineage: Bacteria > Planctomycetota > Phycisphaerae > Tepidisphaerales > Tepidisphaeraceae > JANXVV01. Next base: position 3,774 of record JBBRMF010000324.1, on the reverse strand, counting down.
CACAGCAGAGTCGACGATCACGACGTTTGAGCCGGATGCATCGCGTGCCTTGGACATCAAACGTCAGGTTCAGTCCCATTTGATCGACATCCCAGGGATTGTGCCATATCGAGGGCCAATGAAGGAAGCCAGCTACAATGTAGGTCTCGATGAACTCATTCCATCTGCGCCATGCCGGGAACGCATCTTGCCCAAATACGGAGAATACCGGCTGAAACTCGCGTGGACTGAGCCTCGCGAGGAAATGAGCATCTCGTTGGGTTTGAACTATTCCGCCGATAACCAGCAGGAAGCAGAACGACGCGCCGCCTTTGTCCATGCACAGTTGGAGCAAGCCGGACAACCCAGCAGGCAGGGAATTTGCCTTCCAATCACCAAACGTGACCTTATCGATGGCCTTCGCAACCATGTGGTGGCACAGAGAGGACGATGGGAAGAATTGACCCACGGGCGAATCGATCAATTCCCAGCCTCATTGCGATTGCCTTTCGCCGCCAAAGGCCACGATCAGGATAGCTGGCTTCAAATCGAGGCTATGAAGACGGACGGCAACCCGAATCTCACGTGGGTGCTTCCGATGCATGTCATTGTCAATGGCCAAAAGCTCGCAAACGCGTCTACCCATATCAACCTGCATGTGCGTGATCGTGCTGTTGCGGAAGAACGCGCCATCGACACGGTAAACCGCGCCTTGGCACTGATGAATAACCTCCCTCCTCTCGCCCAATGGGCCGTGAATGCCGATCACCCAGACCGCTTGCAAAACTTATCGGAAGCCGCACGAAGCGCGGCCCCGCACTTGCTGGATACGAATCGGTTAACCGATATTCAAAATGAACTTCGCAGCCTATACCAGAAGGATTTGACGGTACAAGTCATTGGAAAACCCCAAGAACACAACGGGAAAGTAGATTTTACCGTTGGCATCTTTCGAGGCGTAGATCACGGATTAATGGAACCCGTCTTGGAACAACGCGATACCGATACTCCTCCTACCGCCATACAGCGTCGTTTCAGTATTCCGGCAAATGAGGTTGAACAAATCGGCCGTTTTGAGCAAGCGGTCAATAAGACGTTCCGAGAAGTGATAGGCGAGGAGTACGATCCTCGATCCAGTCGCAATTTTGATCGTGAACAGTTGCGCAAACTCAAGACACCACGCTCATTCAAGCCGGATTTCGCGCCAATGGTGCTGGACGACGCAATCGGTTCCCAGCTCCGTGCTTTTCAAGGAATTAAGCCCGTTGATCCAAGTTCGTATCGCGTTCGCTCACGGCGCTCCAATCGGGGCGAACAGGGTCAAGACGCTGGGATATTTGGACGGTAAAGCCAGGATTTACGCTTGCTCCAAGGACAAAGCATGATACAGCCGACCCACATTCTGGATCATTGTAACGGCTTCTTCGGGCGTGAGTACTGCTACGTAATAAGGTTGCCAGACTCGGATGGTTTCTTCGATCAGTTCAGCGGTGATCCAGTCCGGTAACCCGGCCGGGACGATGCTCGGGCGAGCATCCCCCACGGCAACGCAATCGTTCTTTTGATTGCTTCGGGACATGACTGGAATCCACCACCGTTGAAAAAGGTTTGCGATAGCTGCGCACGAACCCCGTGGCCGTGGCTCGGCAGGTCAAATAGAGAGAAAGGCTGCACAGGCTCAGGAAGCCCGCAACAGCCCCTCTCGCTGGTAGCGTTGCAACTCTTCATGCGAGATTGCCCACGCGGCATATGCACCGCGCCCGCTTTCTTTCTTGCGTGCCTGGATGCGGCCAAGCCGACACCATTCACGGCAGGTAAACTCGGCACGCCCCACGATCCGCGAGAATTGCTCGACCGAATACCAGCCGTGCGACGGCTGGCGCTCGACCAATTCGGTCAATAGTGTTTCGATCCGCTGAAGCCGTTCCTCGACGGTCATGGGTTACGCCTTATCTACTTGAACCATTTGCCGATGAAGTTAATGGCCGTGCTGGCAACAGCCTTCTTTGCCACGTCCTTTACGTCCGGGTTGCTGGCAAAAAACATCTTGCCCAGTTGAATCCAGGCCGCGATGACCAAAATCAGGATCAGGCCGCTCTGGTTAAAAACGTCCGTCAGGCTTGCGAATAACATGGTTGTTCCTTTTCTTATCTCGACCCACTTTGCACCACGACCCACAGCCCCAACATGGATGCCGTTTCAAGATCTTGGTTGCTCATCGTTGCGTCTCGGCTTCCTTTTGCGGTTCCTGCTCCGCACCCCGTGAGGCGTAGGAATCCAGCATCTGGTTGTAGTTGCCGTACACATTGCCCATGTCCTGCGTCACCATCTGTGGCGTAGGGTTCATGGGCGTTCCTGGCTCCCCGCCAAATTCGGGGCTGCCTAGGAATGTCTCATTCACCGTGCTGCGGACATCTTTGACGGCCTCGCGGGCCATCGCCTTGAGTTCCGCCCCAAGGGACGGTTGCTTCTCCGCCCATTCATTGCGTTGGTCAATCATCCGCTGGATGATGCCTGGGCTGCTTTCCTGATCATCGGCCATGCTTATCTCCTCATTTCGTCTGAGTAAAATTGATGTTCAATCGTCGCGTCCTGCATCCGCTCAATTCGCTTGCGTGTCAGGGCGTCATCAATGCAATGCCGCACGATGAAGCCGAAGCCGCACAATACGAGATATCCCCCGACACCCACTGAAACCGGGCAGAGCACTATGCCAAGAGTGAAGCAAAAGACCGGCTCGACCAGTTCCTTTGCCACGCGTTCGCTTTTGACGAACGGCACTTTCAACGCCCAATACGGAAAGCCGGGGTATCGGCTATGAATGATCGCACCCCTTCGGATCAGCCGCATGGTTTCAATGCGCCGCCAGATTTGGGCGATGAGAAACAAGCCTGCAAACACCAGGAAGGCGCGGCCTTCCGATGCCGACAGCACATAAAGCACGATCAAGGCGATGAGGGAATTGAACGCGAGTGCTTCTTTGCCAAAGCCTCGCCGAATGAAAACGGCGACGGTCGTGGCCAGTACATTGGCGACCAGATAAAGAAGGCCAAGAATATCTATGTTGCCCGCTTGGCCGTTAGGTTGACTCGGGTTTTGACCGCTGGACATGGTGTATTCCTTTCGTGTTGCTATCCCATTTGACTGAATTCACGCCAAAGCCAATTCCGTCCGCTGCAAAACGGCTCGCCGGATCGGATTACGACCGCATCGCAGATCAGGCTGTTGGCCATACCCCCCGTGCGTAACCCGTTCATGAGTAAATTGGGCTTGAGCAGCGGCTCATAATGCTCGCTGGAATTCGAGGAAACCCGTGAGCGGCCCATCAACTCAGAGAGCATGTCTTCCATCGGGGCCAGCGACGTGCCAACGAAGACTTCACGTCCCTTGCCAATAAGGTTCGAGGCCCAGTCAGCCGTTTGGACATCACCAAGGGCATGAAAAATCTTCGTTGAAAAGTTGGTAAGCAGGGCATCGGCCTGATGCTTGCCGGTCTCCCCCTTCATGCTCATGTAGTAGCTGTGCAGCGATTGCGTCAGGACCACCATGCAGCCTTTGTGGCTGCGGCATTGCGCCAGGTAATGGGCGTCATAACTGTTAACAAACTGGGCATATTCATCGGCCCAGATCACTACGACAGCGTCTTCGTTGCTCGCCTTGCGGCGAAGCACGCGACGTTGCGCAAGATACTTCCAGCCACCGGCGATCAACGCCCCCATGTCGCCCCACTCCGCCGGGGCCATGTTCACGATCACCCACTTGCCTGCAAGCATGTCGTCGGGGCTGACATTCGTG
>JBBRMF010000323.1:0-5693 GCA_038230975.1 Tepidisphaerales bacterium | reverse complement strand
TCTACGGTGCGACTTTCCAGACGCTTCCGCTAGGAACGGTTTTGTAACCCCTCAGTGCTTCCGCAACCCCAGGACGAATCCTGGTTTGGGCTATTTCCGATTTCGCTCGCCGCTACTCACGGAATCGATGTCTCTTTCTTTTCCTGCAGGTACTTAGATGTTTCAGTTCCCTGCGTTCGCTCTACCCTGACTATACATTCATCAGGGAGTAACCGGCTATGAACCGGCTGAGTTTCCTCATTCAGAAATCCTCGGATCGACGCTTGTTTGCCAGCTTCCCGAGGCTTATCGCAGGCTACCACGTCTTTCGTCGCCTCTCGATGCCAAGACATCCACCATACACCCTTAGTAGCTTGACCACATTTATCGATCACCGTCTACGGAAAACCACAGTCTCAACAGCGTGACGCAAGGTGGGAACTAACCACCACACTTCACCTCCATCGTCTTTCGGTAAACCCCAGCGGGCGGGCTGGAACGGTTCCTGACTCACTCCACTCAATCTTTAACTTCCACCGCAAGGCCTTTCGAGCCTCACCGCTTCCATCAAACACCGAATCTTATGGCCAGGTCAGACCAATAACGGATCGATTCTTTTTCGCCAAAAAGGTGCTCGACGACATCCTTCATTCCAGCCTGCAAGACAGAAAAACCTCAAACTAAAACAGGCCGACGAGGATGTCGCGAATGATTCAATCAGATTCACAAACCTTCTGATAAAACCTTGAACCTCGTATTCACTTGTCAATGAGCTAATGTCTTCTTTACTCAGAACCTTTCGGGTTCCTTTCGGTCGACAAATTTCCCGCCGAGTGCGGGTGAGTGAGCTGACTTACGGCAGCTAACTGATCCAAACTCGGCAAAACACCACGGACGACAATTCGTCTTTTCCGACCCGTCGCAGCTTCTTTGCCAGCGACCCTACTTTTTAAAGAGGTTACCGGCTAAAGCGAGGAGTGTATTCTGATGCAGGTGTTGCTCAATCAGATTCCTTCGTGGTTCTTTACTTCCTTCGTCATTCCAATTCAACATCGCGTTGCAGTGGGTCGGGGAGTATAAGTTTAGTTTTCGGACAGTCAAGCCTTGTGACTGAAAACTTTTGTTTTCTTTTTAGTCACTGACTTGCGATAAAAACTCTTGCGGGCGGTTCTTATCTCTTTTTGGACGTTCAAACAATCACTTGCGTGATTCGTTTGATTGGGGGAGTGTTTATATCGCGCAAATTATATTTTGCAAGGGGTAGATGCGGTCAATATCGGAAAAGTTTGCCTGGATTCACTGGGTTTCAGAAAAAAGCATGGTCACCGGAGGTGACCAGTGCCGCATTTCAGTGTGTTTTAATGGCGTTTTCGGAGAAGGTCGGAGGGGAAGAAGATCACTTTTTCGGTTTTTGTGTTTGTTTCAACGGGAGGCTGGCAGCCTTTGCTGCAGCAGCTCCCGAGTTTGCTGCGTTTGCCGCGGAGGGAGGCGAATGCTTGCCAGAGAACGTAGCTCAGGCAGAGAGCGACGATCGTAAGAGCAAGGAGATGTTGAGGCCAGTTAGGCATTTGTCTTCTTTATGTCGCGGTCCCACGGAACAAGTTCCATGGGCGTTCATTCATCATTCTCATTCTAGGCGTGGAGTAAGTGTTTGCCGACTTGGAAGACGGCTAGGCACGCTAGGTACGCCAATCCGTTCATGTATAAAATCATGAAGATCGGCCAGCTCCACCCGCCGGTTTCACGGCGGACGATCGCGACCGTGCTCATGCACTGCATCGCAAGCACAAACCACACCAACAAGCTGACAGCGACCAACGGTGTCCAGACGGGTTGACCGTTGGGGTAGCGGTCTTGCCGCATGACGGTCGCGAGATCGGCGGTCTTCCCGCGCTCTACCTCGCCGACGCTATAGACGATGCCCATCGTGCTGACGAAGACTTCGCGGGCGGCGAAGGCACCTAAGAGGCCGACGCCCATTTTCCAGTCGAAACCGAGCGGTTTGAGGATGGGTTCCATACCGTGACCGAGACGGCCGGCGAGGGAGTATTCGGATTGGGCGGCGGCGATTTCGTGGTCCTCCATCTGCTTCGCAAAGTACGCCATTTCATCCGCGTCGCTCCCGTCTCTGATATCCCGCTTAACCCATGACGGAATTTTCCCTACGCCGGCATTGGCCTTGGCCGCCACAGAGATCGCAATCGTGCGTTGCTCCGGCAATCTCGGATAATACGCCATCGCCCACAGCACGATACTCAGACAAAAAATCGTCGTTCCCGCCTTGGTGATGAACGCCCACGTATTTTTCCACACTTGCCGCCCTACTTCCGAGGCTTGCGGCACCTTGTACGTCGGCAGTTCAAGGATGAAACTCGTCGGCGCGCCTTTGAGGAACGATCGCTTGAAGATGAACGCCGTCCCGGCGGCGGCGATGATGCCGAGGGCATAGCACGCGAGCATGACTCCCGCCTGCGCCATCGCACCGAAAGAGGCGAAGAAGGTGCCAATCAGAAGTGTGTAAATGGGCAATCGGGCGCTGCAGCTCATGAACGGTGTGACGAGGATGGTCGCCAGCCGATCCTTGCGGCTTTCGATCGTGCGGGTGGCCATGATCCCGGGAATGGCGCAGGCGAAACTGCTTAGAAGCGGGATAAAGCTTTTGCCATGCAGACCAACTTTAGACAGCAGGCGATCCATTAAAAATGCGGCCCGAGCGAGATAGCCAGAGTCTTCCAGAATGGAGAGAAACAAGAACAGCAGTGCAATCTGCGGCACAAAGACGATCACGGCACCTACGCCTTTGAACACACCGCTCACGAGCAAATCTTTGATCGGTCCATCGGCGAGTTTTCGGGTCGTCAGTTGTCCTAGCCAATCGATGCTGTTTTGCAGGGCATCCATGATCGGTTGGGCGAGCCAAAACAAAGAGACAAATAGCGCTGCCATGATCAGGGCGAAAATAAGTAAACCCCAAATTTTGTGGATGAGGATTGCGTCTGCTTTTTGGGTGAGGTTGCGCGGGGTGGCGTAGTCGAGAACTTTTGCATCGGAGGGCTTTGCGGTAACGACGCCTTCCGTAATGGTATCGATCCAGCGGTAATGGGCTTCGATATCAGCCTGCATGGGGTCGATGCCGAGTTCTTTTAAGCGGTTGCCGGACGAGGCTAGGAGAGATTTGACCGGTTCGTGTTTTGAGAACACCTCGAGGTCTGAGGCGTGGTCGCCGATCAGCAATCGTTCGGCAAGGGCCAGGTGTCTTGGGGGGAGCGAAGAAGAACCCGGTGCGTCGCCTACGGCTTTCGCTTCCGGCTTGTAATTGGGGATCGATGTTGCACGGGCATTGGGAACGTTGAGAATCGCCAGGCCCCCGCCGACGAGCATCAGTTCTTCGCGCATGGCATCGGGGAGCGGCCATTCGGGCATGGGGGCGATGCGGGCGCGATCGATGGCGGATTTAAGCGCATCGATTCCCTTTTTCTTATGGCCGACGATCGAAACAACGGGGATTCCGAGGGAGGCTTCGAGCTTTTCGGCGGAGACGTTAAAGCCTCGCCGTTCGGCGATATCGGTCATGTTCAAGGCCATCACGAGAGGATGGCCAAGCTCAATTAACTGGCTTACCAGATAGAGGTTGCGCTGTAGATTGCTGGCATCGACGACGACGATGATGATGTCCGGGGCCGGCGTATCAGATCGCAGACCGCGTAGCACTTCCATGGCGACTTGTTCATCCGGTGATCTGCTGATGAGGCTGTATGTGCCGGGGAGATCGATCACGTTCGCCCAGCGATTCTGACTTAATTTGCATCGCCCGGTCTTTTTTTCGACGGTGACACCGGGATAATTCGCGACCTTTTGCCGCAGGCCAGTCAGCGCGTTGAAGACGGTCGTCTTCCCGCTATTTGGATTGCCAGCCAGCGCAATGGTCAATTTTGCGGGGAGATTCTCTAAGGGAGACGTTTCACAACAAGATGACATTTCTAAAGATTTCAGCTTTTTTGTGAGATCAAAACATGTTGAGCCTGATCGGCCCGGAGTGACAGGTGATAACCCCGCAGGCGAAATTCGATGGGATCGCCCAGCGGTGCCCGCCGAACGACCTCAACATCAACCCCGTTGCAAAAACCCATCTCGAGTAGTCGTCGTCGCACTTGGCGATCACCCCCGACGGCGACAACCGTACCATGGCAGCCGATCCCGAGCTTGTGCATGGCACAAGTCTCAATCGGCCCACAGTGATTGCAGCCGGGAAGATCACAGGATTTATCCATCATTTCGCTCCGTCGGCGTTAGATTCCAATATTCTAACACTAAGGACACACCAAATGATATCTTGTTGAGACTGAGTTTCAACTAAATCATGCAAATTGTTTAAGAAACCGCAGATCATTTTCGACAAACATCCGGATATTGCCGATTCCGTACTTCCGCATGGCGATCCTCTCGATACCGAAACCGAAGGCCCAGCCACTGTATTCTTCGGGGTCAATTCCGCAGGCTTTGAAGACGTTGGGGTGAACCATTCCGCAGCCGCCGAGTTCGATCCATTTTTGTTTGTCTTCGAACCATACATCGACCTCGGCTGAGGGCTCGGTGAAGGGAAAGAAGCTGGGCCGGAAGCGGACTTTGGTTTGCGGGCCAAAGTAGCCGTGAACGAATTGGAGGATGGTGCTTTTGAGGTCGACCATCGTGACATTTTTGTCGACGACGAGTGCTTCGAGCTGGTGGAACATCGAAAGGTGCGTGTCATCGTGCGTATCCGGGCGATAGACTCGTCCGGGGATGACGACGCGGATGGGGGGCTTTTGCTCCTGCATCACGCGAATCTGCACGGTGCTGGTTTGCGTGCGAAGCAGTTTCGAGTTCCCCAAGCCGGAACCGGAAGCCGTTGGCGACGCACCGGGTCCATCGGACCGAAGATAAAAATTATCCAACGGATCCCGCGCCGGATGCTGCTCAGGAATGTTCAGCGCGATGAAGTTGTGAAATTCATCCTCCACCTCCGGGCCGGAAGCGACGGCAAATCCCATTCTCGCGAAGAGTTCGACCAATTCATCGACGCACTGCATCAATAGATGCTTCGCACCGATTTGCGGGCGACGACCTGGCTCGGTGACATCGGCGGCGTCTTTGTCGGCCGCGCTGCCGGTGGAGAGATCCGCCTTTCTTGCTTCAAACGCCGCGTTGATCGCTTCTTTCACGGCGTTCAGCTTCTGCCCCACCGCCGGCTTTAGTTCTCGCGGAACCTGCCCGAGCCATTTCATGGCCGCTTTAAGCTGCCCGTTGCTGCCGACATACTTGATGCGGTACAGCTCGAGCCCGGCGGCATCCTTCACGTCGCGCAGCTCCGTGGTGGCATTGGTTTCGAGGGTCTGTATCTGTTCTGACACGTCCACGCTATCGCTCATGCAACTCCTTGAGAATCTGCTATCATTCTGGCGGTTGAGGGGTGCGGGTCAAGCAGGGAGGTTCATGATGGATATGTCCAAATTGCCAAAGCTGTCGCAAACGCCACCGTCGGCGGCGAACGTCGAGTCGACCCATCCGCCTGTTGAGAATCCGCCGAGATCCATCGAGTATGAACGGCGCGGACCGGAACCCGTTTCGATCGCGGAAATATGGATCAGTATCGTCGTCGGGCTGATTCTACTGGTGATGTACCCGACGATGATGAAATATATTTCATCGCGATTGTTCGGCACGACCTTCGAACC
>JBBRMF010000322.1:0-5707 GCA_038230975.1 Tepidisphaerales bacterium | reverse complement strand
CAAGTTGACTAAAGCGTATGATACAGCAGCATTGCCGCCGGTGCCAATGTCACCCGCGCATCATTCCAGGAATCCGAATGCAACAAAATGAAACAAATTGCAACAGTTTTCGGGGTGTCAAAAAAGACATGAAGATGTTGAGTTTCGGCCATTTTCAGGGAAATGTCCCAGGCAAGATGTCGGCAGAATCATCCGAAAGCGCACAAGCTGTGGCGCGCGGGATTTTGGTATGAAATTGCGGGCGTTAGCAGTCGGTCGGTACCGGGCGGCAGATATGCGATCCGGAGACAAGGAAGATTGCAGAGACAGAGTGGAGGGGAGCGAACCAAGACATCAGACGATGAGAAAACATCGTAAGTTTCTTCTCTCGGTTAAAAACAACTTATGACCGTATTTATCTCTCAGGGCCGGTCCATCGCAGAGTTTGGAGATTCGGCTGGTGGAACCGCCGCTTCGAGGCGATCGATAAATCCCTGTGCAAATTAATCCCACCAGCACCAGACTGGATGGAACGCGTCGGGAACTTCCACGCTTTCTCGTTCTGTTCCGTCCCAACCTTCGGTGCATTCGTCGGGGGCCATAGATTGTTCGAACCATTCCTTTACGTCGTCTGCCGAGGCCGTAGTAATTACCCAATCCGTGTCGCTGTAGCGCCACGACTCCGGATCGTCGAACATGGTCACTTGAATGCGAACGTCTACGACATCCTTGCGAGAACGAATGTCCTTCAGCATCTGGTAGACGACGAAAGGTTCCGGCGTGGGCGTACAGTTGCAGCAAACGCTACCAACGGCCTGATTGCCCTCGAAGAACTCTTCCAGCGTCAGCATCGGCCGCGGTGTCGCGGAGTCGTTCACGTCGCCTTCACGGTTGACGCGGGTCGTAATTCGGTCGAGCGGTGTCATAGCGGCATAACGGATGACGTCTTGCGGCGGGCAACGCGACGCGCTGACAACCGCCAGATGAAAAGAGACTATCGACGCGACGCGGGCTTGCCGACAGCCGAAAGGTGGCTGGCACGAATGGCACTTCCAACTTGTCATAAACACCTTATACGGCAACAGTTAACCGTTCCATGAACGACCACCGCGCCGACTGCACCGTAAGCGATGGCTGCGCCATTGCAGCTGTGCTCGCTACACCGCGTCAAGAATGAAGCGAGTTTTCATCGCGTAAGCCATTCTATAACAAGCATTTCTGAAAGTTGGAAGTGCCATTCGTGGCTGGCACCCTTTCTTATTTCGCCGAGGCGTTGCGGACCTTCCTGCAAACCGGCAAATTACCCGCCCTTGCGGCCGAAATCGTTGCAGGCAGGTGAGTGTTACAATTTTTCACTCCATTTGAACTTTTCCCAAGGGTAGCAGTCTCTCCTTACGCCTATGAACCTGATCGACCAACTTCAACGAAGCGTTCTGGTGATCAAATGCCAACTCGGTGATCGATCCGCCTGGGACGAGCTTTACCGGAGATACAATCCACCCTTGGGTTATTACCTCCGCCGGCTGACCGGTCGCGAACAGGCGGTGGGAGATCTGCAGCAGGAAATTTGGCTCGCCGTGGTCCGGAACCTGGTGAAGCTGAAGACCCCTGAAGCGTTTACCGTCTGGTTCTATCGCATCGCCCGCGGCAAGGCTGTCGATGGTTTTACCACGGATCACAACGTCCTTTCGCTGCAAGAGGAGCACGACGTCGCAGACGAATCCACCGAGGATGACCCCTTCGATGGAAGTGACGCCGCCCAGGTTCATACAGCACTCGACGAACTGCGCCCCGAACAACGCGAAGCGCTCCTGCTGCGGTTCATGGAAGACCTCTCCTACGAGCAAATCGCCGAAGTCGTCGGCTGCAACGTCGGAACCGTTCGTTCACGAATTCATTACGGAAAATCCGCCTTACGGCGACAACTGGAGAAATCCTATGAGTGAAAATACTTTGAAATATGAACTGCTGAAACTTCACGGCAAATCCGCCGTCGACGAAGAAGTCTCGAAACTGCATATCATCATGGATGCGGAACATCGGGAAGTCCGGCGCCTGACTCGATGGACGATTGGTGTCTGGGCCGTGTGGTTTGCTCTGCTCGCAATGCCAACTTCTCAATCACACAAGTCGGGTGAATTCGAAACGGTTCTGGTGGTGTCGGTGATGATCGGGTTGCCGGTAGTCGGTGCATTTCTTTTGCTCAAACTGATGCTCGGACGGCGAACTGCTGGTCAAAATGAAATTCGCATGAGACTTGCAGTCATCGAAGCTCAACTCCAACAGCTTGCGGTCGCGAGCGAGAAGGGTTCTTCGTAAATAATTGCACGCGAATTCAACAGAAAAGCCCGGCGCGAAAATGCGCCGGGCACTGTTATTGCTGCCGTATTCCGAAGAACCAGAAAAGGGGATAAGTACATATAATGGAATAAAACAAATGTACTTATCCCGAATGCCATTCACTTAAGCCATAACCAATTTCTAATTAAGAACTTGTGAAAGAAATGGTTCCGAGACCTGCGGCCGGTGATTTCAGGATTCTTCGAGAAATTCGGATACGCCGTAAGTCCGGTCAATGAGAAAAAGCTGACATCTTCGCTTTAAGATGCTTAATAGCATGTACTTACATCAAACGCGCCTTAAGTGAATGGCATTCCTGTCAGCCACATTTATCATAAGTGTATATTTAAGATGCACTTGTGTAATGATCTGAAAGGTGGCTTGCCACGAATGGCATTCGCTTAAGTCATAACGAATTTGCAATTGATGGCTTGTGAAAATAATGGTTCAGGTACCTGTGGTAGTCGATTTCAGGATTATTCGGAAATTCGGATACGCCATAAGTCCGATCAATGGAAAAAACCCGGCATCTAGGCTCTAAAGAGATGGGATGGAATTTTCCTACATGAAGGAAATGAAACGGAACCGCTACATTCAACTTCTGATTTGAGAGAGAGCTTAAAACGAAAAGATGCCCCTGCGGTAGGAGTGATCGGAAAGACAATTCTACCCATTTGCGGAGATGAGATATATGAAAAAGACGCTTGCACTGCTCGTTATCGTCGGCTTGGGACTTTTGGCCTGCCGGTTTTCAATGGCGGAAGGGCCCGCCAAATCAACCGAACCCTCGAAGACTCTGAGTCTTAAATCGGTGGCCGGCTCGATTGACGGCTATCTCTTCAAATTCCCGTGCAAGGGCGAAATGCCGGAGAACCCCAAGAAAGGTGCCGATGCAGAGTCGGCACTGGTGCCGGAAGGTGCAGATCCGAAGAAGACCGATAACTTCACCGCTGAGAAAAAATTCGGTGGAACCAAGGGCAAGCGTTACGCCGTCACGCTCCGTTTTCGTGGCGTTGTCGAGCCGATGATGTACAAGGATGGCAAACAGGACGGCGAGCTTTTCTACATCGGCGGCAAACCGAATAACGCCACCTACAACATCTATAAAATCTCGGTGTCGTCTCCGGAATCCCACTACTTTCTCAATCGCCAGGACAATGTCGGGCACCGAACCTTCAAGATCGACTACACCAAGACGATCGAAATCGACGGCGAAGCGACCGTGACGTTCTTCGGCGACGGTCAGAACGGCCACCTGATCTCCAACTTTGACAAGCTCGTAGTGCCGGAGGTTTCACCGGAAATTAAACAGCCTTTCCATGGGCAGTTCGTCCAGGTGGATGTAGTGGATGTCGCCGAAGCAAAATGACGCCGAACCCGAAACGGAACGACACGCACTGGAAATGAAGCAGGCTCGAAATTGTTTTAAAGAAGTCGGGTTCGCACCGAGCCTGAGAATCAATTCGTGGCACGGGCTTCCAGCCCGTGTTGAGAACTGTTGCACTCGAATCACCGCTGAAAACAGACCTTTTCCGAGTCCTGATCCGTTAATACGGGCTGGTCGCCCGTGCCACAACGACGATTGAGACAGAACCGCACTTCCTCGGTATTTTGGGGGACTGGTCGACCACATCCATTGGCCCCCTGCAGTAGATAGTGCAGTGCCGTGCAGCATTCCCTACTTTGCACGCCGCCATCTGTGGACGTTTACAGGAGCCCCGTGAAAATTCTCCGCACCATCGTCTTCGTCACCTTGCTGTTTTACACCTCTCTGGCTTTCGCCGATGGCGTCACGTTCAACGCGCGCACCACGCAAAGCGGCCGATGGTCCGACGCGGCCACTTGGGAAAACGCCCGGATGCCCAAGGCCGGGGACCGCGTTCAGATTCGGCCCGGCCATGTCATCGTCTACGATGTGAGCTCCGACGCGGCCCTGCGAATGGTGCATGTCGGTGGGGTGCTTACCTTCAGCCGCGAGAAGTCGACGCGGCTCGACGTAGGCTTGCTCAAGATCCAACCGGGCGACGAGGCGGCCGAGGATGGGTTCGTGTGCGCGGTGCATGACAATCCCATTAAGGCCGGGCAGAAGGCCTCGGCCGTACCGTCTCCGTCGGTTGAGGCATTGGCCGGAATCCCCGAGAATCAGAAGCCTGCGCTGGAAATCGGCACTTCGGATCACCCCATCCCGGCCGGCGTGACGGCGACGATTCGGCTGGTCTACTTTGAAGGCATGAATCGCGACACTCTACCCGCCATCGTTGACTGCGGAGGGCGCATGGACCTGCACGGCGCAGCCATGAGCCGCACATGGCTCAAGCTGGATCAGCCAGCACAGGTGGGTCAAAGTGCCGTCACCTTGTCCGAGTCGCCGAGCGGGTGGAATGTCGGTGATCACCTCATCCTCACTGCGGCCCGGCCGTTGGAATATCAAGATCCCAAAGCCGGCCAAAAAATTGACGCCAGCCACAAGCGCAAAGGTATCTCTGGAACTGAAGATCGCTATATCGCCGCCCTTGACGGCCCAGTATTGCGGCTCGATAAAGCGCTTGAATTTGATCACAGCGCCTCCGACGCCGGACGATGCGAAGCAGCCAATTTATCGCGAAACGTCATAATCGAATCCGCCGACCCAGGCGGTGTGCGCGGCCATACGATGTACCACCGCCACAGTAGCGGGTCGATCTCCTACGCCGAATTCCGCCATCTGGGCAAGCGCGGCGTGCTGGGCAAATATCCCATCCACTTCCATCTCGTCCGCGATGGCATGCGCGGCGGTGGAGTTCTAGGCGCAAGCATCTGGGACTCCGAAAACCGCTTCATGGCCCTCCACGGCACCGACTACCTGCTCGTCCGCGACTGCGTCGGTTATCGATGCGTCGGCCATGGGTATTTCCTGGAGGATGGCTCCGAGGAATACAACATCCTCGACCGCAACCTTGCCGTGCAGGCCCTGGAAGGAAAACGGCTGCCCAATCAGGTGCTCGCCTTCGACCAGAATGAAGGGGCCGGATTCTGGTGGGCCAATGGGCGTAACACGCTCACCCGCAATGTCGCCTGCGAGAATCACAAGTACGGCTTCCGGTTCGAGGTCGGCAAGATCAACGGCAAGCCGCCGATTCTGACCCTCATGCAACCCGATGGATCGATGGGCCCCCAGGATCTGCGCTCGACTCCGTTTTTGCGCTTCGAGGACAATGAATCGCACTCCGAAGGTTTGTACAGCTTCTTCTTCGGCGACGACCCCCGGGGCAGCGTTCACGGCGACAAGCAGCATCCGTTCATCGCCCGCAATCTCTTCTGCTGGCAGACCCACTACGCGCTGCGGCCAAGCCTCACGCATTTCCTCATGGAGCACCTGAATATCGAGACCGGGACCTACGGCGTCTAT
>JBBRMF010000321.1:0-5723 GCA_038230975.1 Tepidisphaerales bacterium | reverse complement strand
CTGGCACGCGTGAGCATCGGTCGGGCGTCTCTTTATTCGCTGAACGCGCGTGCTTCGTTTTTGCAGAATGATTTGGATCGCTTCAGTGCCGAACGAAACGATGTCTATAAGTTTCGCCAAAGGCTCTCTCAAGCCCGCCTCCAGGCAGAGAACGAAGGGCGCTGGCCCACGAAGGCGGCGGGGCGGTCGCTGGATCGTGTCGAATTGAAGGATGCCGTTGATCGAACCGATCAATGGCTTAAGAAATGCGACGCAGTGTATAAAGCCACCGAAACCAAACTGACCCAAACCAGCATCGCCGTCGGACAGGCCGAACGTATTTTGCTGGCGATGCAACGGATCGCGGATGAACTGAAGAATCGACCTTCCTACGAGCCAGCAAACACTGATAACAGCTTCGGAAAAGATCCCCAGGGGAAGTATCGCAATCTTTCAACTCAGCTCGACGAGGTGATGAACGATTCTGCGTTGAGAGCCCCTCGATTGAACCTGCCACCCTTTGATGTCGATTTGCCCGACACTCGGTAGTTCCGTACCGATCCACCATTTTTTGTTGAATCGGCCGACCAGTGCTTTTCAGTGCCGCCAATGCCATCCTTATGGGGCAGGTGCAACTAATCTAAGTCCTCACTTTGCCGATAATGGAGTGGAGGAAGAACTGCATGTCGTTGCGTGATTTAGTTTCCCAATCATCGAAGTTTACCCCGCCCGCGCCAGTCGGCAGGGCCAAGGTGTCTAAACCCCTGCCTCTGGAACAAGGATTGGAGCACCTTCGCGCCAAGCAGTTCGACGCCGCGATTGCATCGTTACGCGTTGCGTTACGCCGAGAGCCGGGACGATTCGCGGCGGCGCGCGGTTTGGCAACGGCGTATTTGCTGGGTGGGAAACCGAAGCTCGCTCGCAAGACGCTGGAGTCTTTCACTGCGGAACAACCGATGGCCGGCGAAGGCTGGCGATTGGCCGCTCAGTTGGAGTGGAAGCTAAACGATCGACAACGGGCGATCGATATTCTATACACGGGGTTGAAACGGTTGCCCTATTCACAAATATTGCATCGACAGTTGGCGGTGTTTCTCGCGGCAGATGGAAAATTTGAAGAGGCCGCCGCGCACTCACAGGCTTCGCCGGTAGAAATGCAAGAAGCATCGACGGATCTTGAAAATCAACACATGGATGCCGCCTCGCTGATTGCCCGTTCCAAGGTCAATATTCCTGGAAACGACAAAGACGGCGATCACGATTGGCTTGATCAGATCGCCGCCGATCCGGTGCTGCTCGGGGCGATACTCTCGCCGCATTCAGCCGATTCTGCGGAACTGACGGCCGACTCGCGCCAGATGTTACAGAACATCGAATGGAAACTTTCGCAACTGCTCGAAGCCCAACCGAATCACGCCGATCGCCAGTTGCTGCTCGCCCGCCTTCAGGCCAAACTGGATTTGGTTCCGGCCGCGATGTTGTCGTTGCAACGCGCCCAGCGCGCGAATCCGAAATTGATCGAAGCACATCGACTCAAAGCACAATTGCACGGACGTATCGGTGAAACCGAACAGGCGATCGAAATTTTGCGCAACCTGATCAAATGCGGTTATTCATGGCCGGATATCCACTTTGAAATTGCCAGCTTTGAACAGCAGCGCGGCCGCGATTCCGAAGCCCGTTCGCACTTATATTCCGCCATTCGCTTGAATCCCAAGTTCGAGCAAGCCAAAGAACTTCTTGACCGAATGGCGGCTTGAGAATTATCCGGCCTTACAAAGCATCCAATCGCACTCGACTAATCCATTGACTGAAAAAGAACCGAAAAGTGAATAGACAGAAGCCGGAAGAAAATGCCGATGATTCTTCCGGTTTCTGTTGTTTTGTTCCCCTGGGTCGGGTTGTCGATTCCTGGCTTTTTTGTTGAGGCATTAATGGGCGTTCATCAGTTCATGTTGGGCCGCGAATTGCCATGCACCGTGGTCGATTTGCTGGAGATTAGGTTAATGCCGCTTCCCGGGGCGACGCACGATGCAATGGTAAAGCAGGTCGAAACCGGTCAGGCATACCCTGATGTGCTTTACCGCCTCGGGCTTTCGCATCTGGGTCGACAAGAGCTTGGGTTGGCCAAACAGCGATTGTCTGCCGCCATAGCGCAGAAACCTGAGTACGCCGCCGCACGCATGGCACTGGCGGCCGTGTGCGATTTGCTCGCTCAGCATTCTGAAGCTGTCGATCAACTCGATGCGGTCATCGGGTCCGATAAACCCATTGGTTTTGGTCCTTCGTCCGAGGCTCCGAAAGTCACGCGCTATCACCTGCTTTGCGCCGCCGGATTTTGCCTGGAACGCGTGGGGACACCCGGCGCTGCCGTCTTCCGTTACGAGCAGGCGCTGGCGAATGAACCAACGACTCTGTTTGCGAATCATCGGTTGGCTGCCATTTATCTGGCGCACAATCAGTTGGAGCAGGCGGTTGAACACCACCGCGCCATTTTGAATCAGGAACCGCAGGAACAAGCCGTGCGAACGAGCCTGGCGCATCTTCTGCAGTTGCTCGGGCGACACAAAGAATCCGTCTGGGAGTACGAAAAAGCCCTCTGCCTTGATCCCGACAACTGGGATCTGCAAATGGAACTGGCCGACCAGTTCGAGCGCATGGGCAACAGTGATGCGGCCATCGATCGCCTGCGCTCGCTTTGCGAAAAGAATCCGCAGTTCCCCGACTTGCATTTGCGCCTCGCAAACCTGTACAGCACGCGCGGTAATGATCGGGGCGCGATGGAAGAATTCGGTGAAGCGCTAAGCGTTCATCCGGACTATCTCGAATGCCATATCGCCACGGCTCGTCATGAATTAAAGATGGGTCGCAGCGAACAAGCGCTGCAGCATTTTCAACGCGCGATCACGATCAACAATCAAAATGTCGAAGCATACGCCGGGCTTGCCGTTGCACTTCAAAGACTTGGTAAGGTTGAACAGGCGAAAGAAATGCTCGGCGCGGCGCTCAAGATCGGTCACAACAGCGACGTGCTAGTTGCGCAACTCGGACAGCTTGAGTTGCAGGCCGAGGCGGCTGAATCGGTCGATTCCGCGTTCGACCCGGATCAACAGCAGCCCACCGCCACCGGCGATCGCGAACAACAACGTCAATGGCTCAACGGACAGATCGCACGATACGAAGTCATCCTGGACGAACACCCCACTTGGACCGATGTTCGGGTTCGCTATGGAATGCTGTTGAAGCTGGTCGGTCGCTGGAATGAAGCCGCGGAGGCATTCGAGTCTGCGACGAAGCAGAATCCATCGTATGTCGAGGCTTGGGTTCAACTCGCGCTGGCTCGCCGTGAATCGGGAGATACCACCGGTGCCATGAAAGCGCTGGAAACCGCCATTCAAATCAAGCCCGAATATGCGGATCTGCACTATCGCCTTGGTCTGATCTACTGCAGTGAGATGGAATTCGATCTGGCGATGGAACGGATGGAAGAGGCGGTTGCGCTAAACAATAAAAACCCCGACTTCCAACGGCATTTGTGGGTGGTTCTGGAAGGGCTGCAAATGAACGGCCGCAAGCGACGATCAGCCGAGTTGGACGAACGAACGCATGAGCTCGAAAATCAACCGGCCAGCGATCATGTGTAAGCGACCGATCACGGTCGGCGGACCAATTTTTCGAATTACCTGTCAGATTGCTCCTCGGTTCTAGTCGTACTACAATACGCCGGATGTCTACACTGCACTTCCATCGCGAGACGGATATCCTCGCACGCGCTATCGATTCCGCGCCCGGAAGATGGACACCGGAAGTTGCCACCGCGTTTCTAGGAATCAAATTATCGCCTGCGGACGTTGTACGCATGAACGAACTGGCCGAGAAGGCTCGGGATGGGACGCTCAACTCGGATGAAGAATTGGAAATCGAATCCTATCGTTCGGCCGCCCGAATGCTCGAAATTCTGAAATTGCGGGCGCGGGCATCTTTGAAGGCCACGCCGGCTATTTCCTGAGACGACCGCCTTTTCGCGATGAATGTTTCCCTGCAACAACTCATTTGGCAACGGGCGGGTGGACGCTGCGAGTATTGCCATTTTCCGAGCGAGATCGCAGAATCACCGTTCCAGATTGATCACATTGTCGCGTGTGAGCATGGCGGGCCTATCGATCCGGACAATCTCGCCCTGTCCTGTTTCCATTGCAACTCATACAAAGGCACTGACATCGCGGGAATTGATCCGGATTCTGGCCGCCTCGTGCGACTGTTTCATCCGCGCAAGGACCGGTGGGCTGTCCATTTCTAATGGTACGGTTCTCAACTCATTGGCCGTACCGCGATCGGTCGCGCGACGATCCACGTCCTCTGGATAAATCACCCGCTGGCCATCGAGGCACGGCGATGGGCGACGGATTACTTTTGATTTGGGAAATATATTCCGCCACGATTTGGGCTACAAAGCGGCATAGGGGACAGGATCATCCCAGCTTCTTCAAAAACTCCGCTATCCGATCTAATCCTTTATCGATCTGTGCCATGCTCGTGGCAAAGCTCAACCGTACGTGTGTTTCAAACCCGCTGTCATTTCCCGGCACCACCGCGACATGGCTCTGTTCTAGCAGCGCTGCGGCAAAGCTCACTGCATCGGTAATCTTCATGTCGCCGGCCATTTTTCCGAAGTAAGCACTTACATTTGGGAAGCAGTAAAACGCGCCCTGGGGTCGAACGCAGTGGACGTTCGGCAAGGCCGAAAGACGCTCCCACATGTGTTGACCACGCTTTTCAAATTCGACGCGCATCGTTTCAATGCTCTCGGCACCGCGCGGGTCTGAAAGGGCGGTGGCAGCCGGCATTTGCACGAAGCTGGTGATGTGGCTTGTCATCTGACTTTGCAGCTTGTTGATGGCATCGATGATCGCCTTCGGCCCACCGACGTAACCCACCCGCCAGCCAGTCATCGCAAAACTTTTGCTGTGACAATTGAACGTCAGAGTCTGCCCAAGCAATTGGGGATCCAACGTGGCGAAGCTGACGAACTTCAAGCCACCGTAAACGAGCTTCTCGTAGATTTCATCCGAGAAGACCGCGACATGGGGGTGCTTCACGATCACATCCGCAATCGCTTTTAATTCCGCCGGTGTGTACGCATGACCCGCCGGGTTGCTTGGGGAATTAAGCACGACCACTTTCGTCTTCGACGTGATCGCTGCTTCCAGTTGCTGCGGTGTAATTTTAAATCCGTTGCTTTCCTCGCCGCGCAAAATCTTGTTGACCCCACCGGCCAGCTTGACCTGTTCCGGATAACTCACCCAATACGGTGACGGAATAATCACTTCATCACCCGGGTTCAGCAAAGCCATGAACGCCATATACAAACAGTGCTTACCGCCGGCACCGGTGGTGATTTGATCAGCCTTGTAGGGGAGGCCATTTTCACGATTGAATTTTTCTGCAATCGCTGCTTTAAGCTCAGGAAAACAAGGGGTGGGCGTATATTTCGTCTGCCCTTTGTCGAGCGCGGCCTTGGCGGCATCTTTGATGAATGCGGGTGTGTCGAAATCAGGTTCACCGGCACCAAATCCGACGACGTCGATCCCGGCTTTTTTGAGGGCATTGGCCTTGGCAGTAACCGCCAGGGTGATTGAATCAGCGACAACCTTCACGCGCTCTGCGGGGGAAATCATGGCGGCTCCTTGCAAGCCCGGGTGTTTCTAACAACCGGGCGGAAGACGGTAGCGAACCCACCGTTT
>JBBRMF010000320.1:0-5728 GCA_038230975.1 Tepidisphaerales bacterium | reverse complement strand
TACGCCTTCCGCCTCCGGCTTGGGAGGTATTCGAGGTATAGTCCAGATCAGGCTTTGTTGAAGTCTTCCCAGTCGAGTGCCAACTGTCGCACGACGGCTCGAATGGTGCCGAGTTTCAGGTCTTTGCCACCCCAGTCTGGAATGACTGTTACGTGATTCGTGGACGGGTTGGACCATTTTCGATGCGACCCGCCGCCGGTGCGTGCGATTTCAGGGCACTATAGTTTTTGGAGTTTGCGGGCAACTTCACGGTATTTCACTGTGTCTCCACGAGAGCGTCGGACCAGACCATTTCACCCGTCGGCGGGAGTTCGATCGCTGCTGGAACCGTTTTTCCCTGATCGGCATACAGTTCGAGTACCGCTTCGAGGGCGTCGGCGACGTTTGCGTATGCTTCTTCGAGTGAATCACCTTCAGTAATCAGTTCGGGAAGTATCGGGGAAGTGACGGTGAAGCCACCTTCGGGCTGCGGTGTGAAGATGAGGGGTAGTCGTCGGAGCATATGCCAAGTCTACCCGTTTCAGGTTCTTGCAAACAAGTGCCATGAAAAAGTAATCACCCAACCGTGGTACAATCCGTGCATGGATGTGGCGAATGAAGTTTGTTCGTACCCCAGTCATGCGCCGCCAATCCCCGTGCCGTTGACGGTGCTGGGGGACCATGATTGTTCGTATTTGCCGGGGCGGGTCGCCACGAGTCGGGCATTTTTCGCGTCGGGTTTGTCACCGGAGTTGTATCACGCGTTCATGAATGCGGGATTTCGACGGAGTGGGCGGCTGGTGTATCAGCCGATCTGTCGCGGATGCAGGGCATGCGTTCAAATTCGCGTGCCGGTGGATCGATTTACACCCCACAAATCGCAACGCCGTTGCTGGCGGCAAAATCAGGATTTGATCGTGTCGGCGGAAGATCCGGAGCCGACGGATGAGAAGTACGAACTGTATCGTCGGTATCAGATCGAATGGCATTCGAAAGACGGGGCCAGCGAGGATCGCGAATCCTTTGAGTCGTTCCTTTATGATTCGCCCGTGCAGAGCGTTGAATTCTGTTATCGCAATCAGGTGGGGAAATTACTGGCGGTGGGAATCTGCGATGTGGCATCCGAGTCCTTGAGCAGCGTTTATTTTTACCATGATCCGGCGGAATCGAAGAGGGGATTGGGGATCTTCGGCGCTCTCTATGAAATTGCCAAAGCCCGGATGCTTCGGATTCCGTACTATTACCTGGGATTCTGGGTGGCGGGTTGTTCGGCCATGAAATATAAAGCGACGTTTGAACCGAACGAGATTTTGAGCGCGGATGGGCAGTGGCGGGTGCGCGGTGGGAAAGGCGGGTCGCGGGATTGATGGGCGTCGATTTATTTAGCCGGGTCGCTTGCGACCTGTGTCTAGTGGCCGCCCGACGCCGTTGGACACGGTTCGCAAGCGAACCGGCTAAATAAGTTGACAAATTCGTCATTCCGCGAGAATTCTACCTTCTCGAAAAGTTGCAAGTGCTTTATAATATATACTGGCAGCAGTGGGCCACTTGGCCCGCAAAGATGTACCAGACTCGCCCTTTGATGATGTTACCGAATTCCATTTCATCCCCTGTCCCTGGAGCGAAAAAACTTCGCGTTCTTGTGGTCGAAGATCATTCACCCACGAGATTGGCGATGGGGCGGTTGATTCGCGAGGCCGGTGCCGAAGTGGTCACCGCACGCGATGGGGAAGAGGGCCTTGGGTACCTGCTCACCCAGCGGTTTGACGTGTTACTGACCGATCTTCGCATGCCGGGGATGGATGGCGTTGAGCTGGTCGACCGCTGCATGAAACTTCCGCAGAGCCATCGCCCGAGCCGCGTGATCGCCATCAGTGGGGAATATGATGCCGGGGTGCTGCACGGATTGCCGGTTCAATTTCTGGCCAAACCACTCAATGTCGATTCGCTTTTAAGCATGCTCGGCGGTCAACCGAATTAAATCCAGAGACTCAAATGCAAAAGGCCAACCGAAACATCATTTTTCGGTTGGCCTTCTATTTTTATCCGTTCAGAGGCTCCCGCGGTTCTCCTGCGGGAAATATCACTGAAACAATTACGAAACCTGCACGAACGTCGAAACGCTGTTCAGATCTTTGATCGTCTGCGGCGTCGACTTGATCGTGGCGATATCGCCATGGTTGAGCGGAGGATGAACCTTGTTGCAACGCTTGGTCCAGATGCAACCACCGCGGCGCTTGGGCAGTTCGATGAAGTTGGCGCTGCGGGCCTCCAGCGGGCCGCTGTGCGTCTTATCCTGCATGAACAAACGCTCGATGGTCTTACGGGCGGATGCGCGATTGATGCTCTTGCTGATGGTCACCCGTAGCGTCTGCCCGGGCTTGGTGTTCGTGATCATGGGTCGTCTCCGGTCTTGCTGAACGGCCAATTTTTAAAATCTGGCCGGATATAACGAGCCGAGTAGTATACCAACTGGCGGCCGGGTGACAAGGGGGTTGAAAAGATCGCTGCAAATCGCCGATTTTCTTCCACTCGCCTGTCCACCGTTTTTGCCTAAACTATTGCATCTTTATGTCCATCATCCGTTTCATTTTCTGCTTGTTTTTTCTGCTGGATGCCTATTGGTGGCGTGTGGCGGATCGCAAGTTGCGCCCATTGCACCGAGCGCGGCTGTGGCGCGGGGTGCTTGCGGTGTTCATGGTGGGTCAGGCGATCTTGCTTCTCTCCCGGCTTCTTCCCCCCGGTGGGTCCCGGCGGATTAACGGGTACGTTCCACTTGGGCTGATTGCCGGGCAATATCTGTGGCATCTGGGCGTGTTGCCTTTTGCGATTCTTGCGGGGTTTGCGGTTCGTGCGGTCGTCCATTTGAGTCGGTCGGTATCGCGGAAGCGGCGGATTGGGCAAGGCGTTCTCGTAGGGTCCGCTAAAGCGGACCCTACGCGGAATACAAATTCTGAAACTACTCGACACAGTCTCAGTCGCCGTCAGCTTCTGAGCGCGGCGGCGGTTGCGGCTCCGCCCATCCTCATGGGAGGGTTGGCCGGTGTGTCGCTGGCGCAACTGGGCCGCTATAGAGTGCGGGCGTTTGATCTGCGGATTCCCAATCTTCCGCCTCAACTTGAAGGCGTGACGATCGCGCACTTAAGTGATTTTCACGCCGGCCGTTTTATGACGCCGCGCAACATGGCTCCGATCATTGACACGGTGAACGACATGCGGCCGGATCTGGTGCTCATTACTGGTGATTTAATTGACTACGCTTTAATCGATCTGCCGCCAGCTCTGGATGCCCTGAAACGGCTCAAGCCCAAATATGGACTTCGCGATGGGCTGGCGATGTGCATGGGGAATCACGACATCATCGAAAACCGCTTTCACTTCAAACGGGTGACGGCGGCGGCGGACTTTCCGATACTCGCCGATGCCTCCCGCCTGATCGAGGTGAACGGTTATCCGATTCAACTGATGGCCATCGATTGGTGCCAGGGGGATCGAAAGATCAGCTCGGCCGACATGACGCGCGCGGCCGTCGCGAGTGTGGCTCGACAACGCAAACCGGACGCATTCCCGATTTTGTTGGCTCATCATCCCCACGCATTTGACGCCGCCGCGACCGCGGGTCTGCCGCTTACACTGTCCGGTCACACGCACGGCGGACAGATCATGGCGACCCGGGATTTCGGCGCGGGCTCGGCGATGTTCCGCTATTGGTCCGGGCTCTATCGCAAGGCGAACGGTTCGCAATTAGTCGTGTCCAACGGCATCGGCAACTGGTTCCCATTGCGCGTGAATGCCCCGGCCGAAGTGCTGCGATTGACCCTTCGCAACGCTGCGGCAGCTTGAGGATTTCCACTTTGTAGGTTCCGCTATGAATTTGAGAACTTATTTGTGGCACGGGCTTCCAGCCCGTGTAAGTGGATCAGGATGAAAAAAAGTCTGTTTTTCAGCAGCAATTCGAGTTCAACAGTCTAGAGCACTTTTCAGCTTGGTAGGTCGCTTAGGTGTCGGGGTGCCACAGGTCGGCTTACTCGCAGGCCTGTGCTTTTTTCGGTGAATGACAGGCACGGGTCTCGGAGTACCGCGACCCGTGGCACCCGACCAAGTCGAAAAACGCTCTAAACACGGGCTGGAAGTCCGTGCCATTGGTTGGGTTTGAGACTCGGCCGGTTCACCTCAGTCGCCACCGGACTAATCCCATGGCGATCAGAATCGCGCCGATCCCCGCGAACCACGATGCCAACGGAACATCACGGCGCGGCCAATGAAAATCAATCGGTTTAGTCTGTCGCAAGTCAATCACCTGCCCGCCGGTGCGGGTTGCGAGTTCATGCATGGCCGCGTGATCGTTGCCGATTGCGTCAAATTCCGGCGCATACCGACCTGCCACGGCGATTTGATCGACCCGCCTTGTTCCGGCATGAACTGAAGCAAACATCGGGTGGCGAGGTGCCGACAGCGAAAGTTGATACATTCCCGGGCCCGTCTGCGGAATGACATGCGATGTAGGTGCAGTCAGTTGTTCAGCATCAATGAGTTCCAAAGTGAAGGCCAGTTCATTCAGGAAAGTCTTTCCGTCGATCGCGTTGACGGTGACTCGAAGTTGCCGCCCGGTATCCCAGGTCGCGGTAAATCTGGGATCGCGTGGAGGGCGTGCGATGAGTTCGGCCAGACGCAATGCCTCGGCGGTTGAAGCGGCGAAACCAACGGCTGTCACTTCACCCGTGCCTACCCGCCATCGTGCCGCGAGGATTCGCTTTTCGGTTCCTGCCATCGCATCGGCCAACGCGGTTGCGTCGGATTTCAACCAGACTCGATTCCACGGTGAAACGGTTCGAGAGGGTAGATTCAACGTAGACGTGAATTTCGCCGGCAACGGAGTTTTTTCAACGCGATTCGGCATTGCGCCACGGCTCAGTTCCAGCAAGCCTGCCGCCCATGCCTTCGCGGTATCGACCGACGCAACGGAACCTCCGGTGGCGGCGGCGATCTCTTTCATTTCGCTTAAGCCGGAGCCTTGTCCAATCGCCAGGACATTTAGCGAGAGGCTTTTTGATTTCATCTCCGATGCGATCGAAGCCGATCCGGTGATTTGCGCTTCTGCATCGGTCACGAGGATCAGTCGTTTGGGCGTTTCACCGGAGACCGAACGTGTGACGTCCAGCATGGCTTGCTGCAAATTGGTCGGTCCGCGAGGAGAAAGATCATTCGGCGGCAAGGAAAGCGCCAGGGACTCACGAACACTTTTGCCGTTGCTCCACCAGGTGATGCGTTCGGCAAAACTCCCTAGTGTGGCGAGATCTTCCGGTGGAAGGTGCGGCAACAACTGTTTGATCGCCGCTGCTGCCGCCTTCCAGCGTGAGCCTTCTGAAGTGGCCTCGCCCATTGATCCGCTGCCGTCAACGAGAATGATCCACTGCATTGCGGGTTGAGGCGGATAGCTGGCAAGCGGTGATAAAGCCTCGAGGACGCTCCCGCCATAATCACCCGCGGCAAACGCGTGATCACCGCCGAGTATCACCAGAGAACCCCCCAGATCGCGGACATATTGTTGCAGTGGTTGTTGAACGGCAGAAAGGGCGGCTGCGGGCAGATTATTCAAGACGATGACCGCCGGTGACAGATACGCCGCGCTCGATGCGGGATACACCGATGAATCAAATGCGCGCCAACTCGTCGGGGGTGAATCTCCCCACCACCATTTTTCACTTTGGTTCGCCGGCGGGACATTGATCCACAATCCATCGTTCTC
>JBBRMF010000319.1:0-5742 GCA_038230975.1 Tepidisphaerales bacterium | reverse complement strand
TCGCAACAGAGCGCGGCTATCGGCGCAAGAACCGGATTCGGACCATTGTTGAATGGCCCAGCGGCACCGCGTACTCCGAACCGCAAGACCTCCTGGTCGGCATTGAAGTTGAATTGATGGTGTTTGGACGAGTCATTGGTGCCACCGAGGACGGACGCACGATTCATACGCTAATTGCGACGATCGACCGCAGCACACAAAATCTTCCGCGCGATTATTGCTTCAGCGGAGATTTTGCGTGCTTTACTGGAAAAGGCGCCACGGTCGTGCCGCTTCGCTCGTGCAACAGCGAGGGTGAGATCAAGCTGCCCGTACTCGAAGACGTAAACTGGGCGAGACCCTATGGATTTTCGTATAACGGGCCTGACGATCCGCGAATAATCCGGTCGACCGTGAGCGGAATGCCCTCCCTCGCCAGCGTCGGCCATGCTTTGCCAACAACCAAGTCCATGATTACCGATAAATCCACCGCTCATTTTCGAAAGAATTCACGCTCACCAAACTTGACAAAAATCATCTCTCCGGCACAATACGTTGCTCTTTTGCACGAAGTGACAATTTCGACAGAGTATCGGAGACTGTAGATGTACGCGATTATTGACGACAGCGGCACGCAATTCAAAGTCACCAGCGGTGATCGGATCAAGATTGACCGCAAGGTTGAAGAAGGCACGAAGACCGTGACTTTCGATAAGGTTCTGTTCGTCGGTGGCGACGGTACGGCCAAGATCGGTCAGCCGATGCTCTCCGGGGCAACGGTTGTGGCGGATGTCATCGGTGCGGTCAAAGGGCCGAAGGTTGTTTCGGTCAAGTATCGCTGCCGTAAAGGTTTTCATAAGAAAATCGGCCATCGCCAGAAATATACCGAAGTGAAGATCACTTCAATCAATGCCTGAGACAGCGCATTGCTGAATCAAAAGTATGCAAGCCCGGCGAAATTTTTCGCCGGGCTTTATTGATTGGGGGAATATCTGGCGGTTGATTTGGCTTGAAGAATAACCGGGTTGTCTACGGCGATTCGGGGTCGGGGGTCTTATCGTCTTTCACTTCATCGTCCCAGGTCTGGGCATCGCCGCCGACGAGATAGATACTGTTTTTCCCACCTTTTTTCGCACCAAACGTCAGCGCCCGATCTGCGGCTTCGACCAGTTCCGTAACGTTACGGCCATCCCACGGAAAACTAGCCAGCCCACCGCTAATCGTCAGGCTTCCGCGCCCGCTGGCACCAAGCCCGCTGAATTCACTGGTTGAAATCGCCTTACGAAACCGTTTCAGGATTTGCAAAGGCTCCAGCGGAACCCTGCCATGTGCGACGGATCGGGCGGGATCTTTGGGCTGGCGGGGGAGTTCTTTTTCCCAGAACACCACCGCAAATTCGTCGCCACCGATTCGCGCGACCAGATCGTGCTCACGGCAGCACTTTCGCATGAGGCCGGCGGTTTCCTTTAGAATGTTGTCGCCCATGGCATGGCCGCACTCATCGTTGTATTTTTTGAAATTATCGATGTCAAACAGCAGTAGCGTGACTTGGAATCGCAGGGTCTTGGCGCGCTCCAAAATGGACGCCAAAAACATCTCGAAATGGCGGCGATTGTAGACCCCCGTCAACTGGTCCGTGATGGCAAGCTTATAAAGCCGATTGTACCGATCCTGTAGCGCCGCCACTTTGCCAAGGGCTGCGGAAGCCTGAGAGAGGAAATGACGGGCGACCGATTCATCAACTTCTGATCGGATTCCCAGATGCAGATGCCCAACCGTTTCGTTCCCCACGCGGACGGGCAGCGATTGAACGGCGTAAAAGTCATCGACGGATAGCGGCTCATGGCTGATGGGTTGATAGACCATCTCGAACGCCGGGCGGATGATGGCGTTGATCGTCTTTACTGCGGTGGCCGGTGCCGAGCCGGGACTTTGAGCGAGTGCATCCAGCATGACATCGGCTAGCGGCACGGTATGAAGCACTGAAAGCAGAGGCTCGACACATGCTGATTCCGCAGTGGCAGCGGGTGATTCGTGTTTACTGAGGGCGTCGCCGGCTTCATCTTTGATAGCGACGTGGTTCTCCTGCGTCAGCCGCAACAGAGGAGTGCCGAAAATCTGCTGTAGTTCCGTCGGATTTGCGGGAGTTATGATGTAATCGTCGCACCCGAATTCAAGCATTTTCCGGGAGACGGGTTCCAGTGTGGGATGACCGAACAAGATGACCCGTCCGTCGCCCGCAAGTTCGCGAAGCGCACGAACGGCAGCCTCGGGGCGCCTTTCGATCGGCTCGGCATTCGCAACCACCGCGCTGTATCCGTTGCCCGCGAGTTCCGCCATCGCCTCAAACAAATTGTCAACCCGCGTGACGCGTGCGCTGGGGGCAGCTTGCGTCAATGCCGGCTCCAATTCCCGCCGGAGATCGCCAATCAGGAGGATATGTTCTTGCGTCAGGCGAACCATAATTACCGTGGGTGATTCCGGTGCATGAAGTCACTTTGATGCGCGGCGCTCATCTCTCGACCGCTTCCACACGTTCATCTTAACATATTTCGGACCGTAAAACGCGTTTATTATCACACGCAACGAAATAGGTGTTATTCGTTTTGGGCGTGAATCGACTCAGGTGGCTCGTAAAGTAAAGCTCGAAGCTCTTCGGCAGTGAGCACCGGTTCGCCGGTTGACTCATCCAGATATTGATCCACATGCGATTCTGGTGCCTCGGAGGATAATCCCCGCCGCGTTTCGGTCGGCATTGCGCTTTTATCCGACAAACTATGCCTTGCCGGGAAAACAGGTGAGACGGATGTTACCGCGATGGGGGGCAGGGCGATGGCGGTGCGGTGCCAGCCTTCTTCATTCAGTAATCCGTCGGCTCCCAGCCGCATCGCTTCAGCCAGAGCGGCGGCGCGACCGTCCGTAAGGGTGAGCCAGATCTCAACTTGCGGCCAAATTCGCTTTAAGGCGGTGATGAACTGCAATTCTTCGCGATAGAAACTATTCAAGCTCACAACTATCGCGCCAAATCCGCGAGGTTGTCGCGCGAGTTCCACCATTGCAGCGTAGGCGTCGTCCACATGCTCGCAGGAAAATCCCAATCGCTGCAATAGCTGTGAGGATTCTGGACGGCAACTTTCATTGCCGATTAGCAGAGCTCGGCCAG
Source organism: Tepidisphaerales bacterium (assembly GCA_038230975.1). Classification (GTDB taxonomy): domain Bacteria; phylum Planctomycetota; class Phycisphaerae; order Tepidisphaerales; family Tepidisphaeraceae; genus JANXVV01. The sequence continues at coordinate 2,600 of JBBRMF010000319.1, read as the reverse complement.
CAGGCCGCGAAACGGATAACTTAACCCCGGACATCCCACTCCATCGCGGTTAATAAACAAAAAGCTGAAGCAAACGGATCATACTCTGCGGATGGGGGGTTGCAACGTGATAAACCAGAATGGCAAATTAAGAAAGATAAGCGGACTGTAACGTGGCGGGGACGCCTCCTAACCAATTCGTTCGCGAACTGTCTTATGGAGTGTTCGAGACGAAAACAAATTTTGAGTAAATCAACTTGAAAGGTGCTTTATGCGTTTTAGTTTGATTGCGTCCGCCGTATTGGGTCTAGGCGTTTCTGCGGCAGTACCTTCGATGGCGAAAGCCGATGAATGGAGGCACGACTACCGCTCTGATCGTGAGGTCTGCCATCCTCGTCAAGAATACCGTGAAGAACACCGTCAAGAAGTCCGTCAAGAAGTCCGTCGCGATCGGAACTGTGTCGAAGACGTGAGCATTCGTGATCTTCCAGGCCGAGTCCTCGATCGAGTGGATGACTACCGCCACGGTCGCCCCATCGAGTTTGCCCAACTGGTACGTGATGAAGATCGGTCATTCTTCCGAGTGCGCATTGATGATCGAGATCATGGCGATTTCTATCTTGAAGTCGCCCCTGATGGTCACCTGCTGCGACGTGTAAATCGGTAATATTACTTGGCGGAGCGGGGTCACTTTATGGGTGACCCCGCCGGAGTGCGATCTGGTTTTATCGAATTGAATTGAGGAAGAAATTCTATCGCATTAAAGTTTGCGTTCTTTCCGGCCCGACGCTCACCATACTGATTTTCACACCGATGAGCGATTCAATTCGCTTGACATAATTTTTGGCTTCCGATGGTAATTCCGCATAGCTACGGCAGGCGCCGATCTCAGCCTTCCAGCCGGTCAAAGTTTCATAAATCGGCTCCACTTCCGCCAACATATCCATGTCCGCTCGGAAATAGTCCAATGTCGTACCGCGATGCTTATAGCCAACGCAGATTTTGATGACATCTAATCCACTGAGGACGTCCAACAGCGTCAGGGCAATTTCCGTGGTTCCGCAAAGGTCAGATGCATATTGCACCGCGACGGCGTCAAACCAGCCGCAGCGACGGGGACGCCGGGTCGTCGTGCCGTATTCGTTGCCGCGCTCGCGAATGTAGACTCCGGTTGAATTGTCTTGTTCGGTTGGGAAAGGCCCACCCCCGACGCGCGTGCTGTAGGCCTTCATAATCCCGACAAAATTCTGCACCGTCTGGGGGGGGACGCCGGCACCCGTGAATAAACCAAGCGCGCTGCAACTGCTGCTGGTGACGTATGGGTATGTGCCGTGATCGATATCCAGCAACGCGGCGTGCGCGCCCTCAAAGACGATCCGCTTTCCGGCCTTCTTGTAGTTCAGCAACAGATGGCCGACATCATCCACGAACGGCAGCAGTCGCCGCCCCAGATCACGATACTGTTCAAAAATCGACTTCCAATCCAATGGCGGTGCATCGTACAAAACGTGCAGCACTTTGTTTCGTTCGGTGCAAATGCTGCAAATACGTTGCTTGAGCTTTTCTTCCTGTTGCAAATCGGCCACTCGGATGGCGGTGCTTCGCTGCATTTTGTCGGCGTACGTGGGGCCGATGCCACGCCTGGTCGTTCCGATCGCCCCGTCACCACTGCTGGATTCTCGCGCGGCGTCTTCCTGCTTGTGCCAGGGCATCACCAGATGCGTCTTATAGCTGACGCGCAGATTTTGGGGTGAGACCGCAACCCCTCGCGCAATCATGCCGTCGATTTCCTTGAAGAGCGTCTCCGGATCAAGTACCACTCCATTGGCGATGAGGTTCATGACACCCGGCCGAAAGATGCCGACCGGCAAAAGGTGAGTCGAATATTTTTCCCCACCGATACGAACCGTATGCCCTGCGTTGGCTCCACCGCAGTATCGAACGACGACTTCGGCGTGTTCGGTGATGTAGTCGACGATTTTTCCCTTGCCTTCATCGCCCCATTGAAGGCCGAAAACACACGTATTGCCTTGTAGAAAACTTGTCACGTCGGGAAACCTCTTTCATTCGCGTAAACATCCGGGGCGATTCGCAGGCCAAGCGGTTGAAAGTAAAAGCGGGCAGAGTGGGTGTCAAGCGCCGGGGAATTTGCGTGGCCGCGAATCCCGACCGTCGTTTTGTTGAACGTAGATACTACAACGGAATTCTCCGATCAATTCTCGACGGCAATCGTTAACGCTTTTAGAAGCTGCCTAGCAGCTTCTTTGCTCATCGCCACCAGGATGTCCCCGTCGTAATGATGGGAAAGAGCCAGCGTAACAGTGGAGTCATTATAACGCACAATCACCAACGCCTCGCTCTTGGTCGCCTGGTCGTCGAACCGAATTGTAGCGGCTTCATTCAACATTCAGCCATTGTAACGCGTTTTGTATTAGAGGGAGCGATAGATAAAGTTCGTGAAAATATTGTGCGACGTGCGACGGGTGCGTGACAAGATCGGCGGGTATTATCCCCTCTCCTGGTACTCCGGGGGAGGGAAGGGTGGGGGTCTTTTTCGATAAATTGACGTGGTTCAGCGGATTTCCCCCACCCCAACCCTCCCCCGGAGTACCGGGAGAGGG
>JBBRMF010000318.1:0-5754 GCA_038230975.1 Tepidisphaerales bacterium | reverse complement strand
GAAGATTGGCGCGGCGTGGCCGAGAATTTTGCGCAATTCTTTGGAGAGAATGAGCCCTGAAATGTCGGGCAAGTGAATATCGATGACGGCTGCCGCCAGCGGGTTATTCCGGGCAAATTCTAGGGCGCTCATCCCATCCTGAAACGACGACGGACGATACCCACCTCTGGTGAACAAGCGGTGCAAGCCGCGCGTGGTGGCGGGGCTATCGTCGACAATCATAATGGAAGGCATCGGTGGTTGTTCCCCGGCAATTTCAGCAAGGGTGTCAGTTTTCACGAGTCCTCCGCAAGAACATCTTTCGTCCTGGTGAGTGGAGAATGTAGTGCTTGGTGCATATTTGTTGCAACGTGCAAATTTGGATGATCCGATTTTACGTGATGGAGAGTTATTTTGGATTGGGGCGCATCTGCGGCGGCAGTCGCTACAATGCACAGATCCATGAACCGATTGATGAGCTTGGCCTTCCTTTTATCGACTGTATTGTTGCCGTCTGCGCAGGCGGCACATCCGCATTTCACGCTTCCGGTGGACAGTTTTACCAACGCGCGGTCCCTGGTTGATTTTTTGGCGGCGATGGATCAGAAAAACGATGGTGCGGCCATCACGTTGCTGGAGTCATTGCTCAATGAAGACGGCGACAAGCTGAAGACCACGGAAGATGGCGGGCTCATGTCAGTCGCCACGTGGATCGATGCGATTCCGGCACCTCAAAAAGCGGTGCTGTCGGCGGCGTACCGTGAAAAGTTTGATGCGGGGTTACGCGAACAAGTGGATATTTTCCGACGGGCGCCTGATATCAGCGCCGAAGTGATTTACGCATTTGCCCGGCGTCATCGTTTCAGCGCAACGAGCGCGGCTGTTTATGCGTTGGCGGCCGACCGTTACCTGGCGATGGGCGATCTTTCGGCAGCCCATGCGCTCTACCAACTTGCGGTGGGAAACGGGTGGATTCCCGATGACACGCGGGCGGCCCAGATTGAAACTCTACGAAAGTATGACGAAGGTCATTCAATCGGGGCGTTGCCATTTGACGCCCCCTGGTTCAATCACATCGCGACGGTTGATCGGCCACGGTTTTTCCCGATCGCCGCTGTGGATAAGGTGTATTTCGTGTCGGCGCGCGCTGTTTTTGCGGTCAAGGAAAACGGGCAGATTGCGTGGATGAAATCCAATCCAATCCCGGCCCCCACTTCCATGCCGACCCCTGCGCAATCGGCGGTCGACCGCGTTGAAGGGAGTCATCGCCCGGCGAGTTTCACACCTTCGATATTGAAGGATATGGATGGCCGCGCCCAAATTCTGGTTGCGCGACAAAACAATCCGCTCTCGAGTGAAAAGGAGAATGACTATCGGCTTTGCGCCTACCGTGCCTCGGATGGCAAGCGGCTTTGGAACAGTGACGATCAGCCATTTCTGAAAGACCTGAGCTTTGCCGGAACACCGGCGGTTTGCGGGGGATATACCTATGCGGTTGCGCTTTCCACTCGCGCAAATGTGGAAACGGTCGGAGATCGGAATGTTGATTTGGTGATGGTGGCGGTCGACACCGTCACCGGGGATTTTCGGTGGCAGGCGACGCTGGGTCGATTCAAACTCACGGTTGAGGAACGCAACGTGTGGATTAATTCCACCCCGTGGGATGAAGTCTGGGAACAAAGCGAACCGCTGGTGGTGGGGGATGTGGTTTACATGACACCCAACGCGGGTTTTGCGGCGGCCATCGGACGATTCGACGGCAAACTGCGCTGGATACGCCCGTATCAGAAAGCCGCAATGGATTCCCCACGTCCACCAAGAATGCGTGTCGATTTGCAGAAACAAATGGAGGATCGACGGCGTTATTTTGAGAATCTTAGCAAAGGGATTGCATCAAAAGCCACAATACTATCGATGGATCCGGCGGTTGGCGAACGGTGGCGCGGCACGCCGGTGCTTTGCGGAGACAGGCTGATTGTTGCGCCGCAGGATACGCTTGAAATCCATGGAATTGACGCCGCGACGGGGCGATGGGTGTGGACGAATAAAGAGATCGATGCGGGGGCCCTGATTGGGCAGACGGCCACCACCGCCATTATTGCCGGAAGTGTCATTACAGCGATCAATGCATCGACGGGTCGAGTGGGTTGGCGTTGGGAGCCGCGGGCTCCGTCGGGCATCACCGGTCCGGCGGTCATGCGGGTGGGTATCGTTCAAGTGCCGACGACCAACGGTATCATTTCAATCAATGCTGAAGACGGTGGTGTTTTGAGAGAGCCGTTAGTGGCACCGATCATGCGGATTTTATTTTCGACGGAATCGTTCCGTAGAGCGTTGGACGATGCCGGCATGAAGAAGGCGTTTGGATTGCCGCCGGCACCGTGACAAAAAGGGTGGCATGGGCGTCTCGCCCGTGCCTTCTTCGGAAAAAAGCGCGGGCGAGACGCCCACGCCACCGGGGATTCGTTTATTTCCCGGTGAAAAGTTGTACTTCACCCCTGACGTGTTTTTCGGCCAGCTCTACGTAGTGAGTCGTTAACCAGCGCATGTATTTGAGTTCTTCGTCCTTGACGGGGCGCACGATTTTGCCGGGGATTCCCATGACGGCCATTCGGTCCGGCACGAGCATTCCGGGTGGGACTACGGCACCGGCGGCGATCAGGCATTCTTTTCCGAGGCGCGTTCGAGAGAGCAATTTGGCACCCATGCCGATGAGTGAACCGGCACCGACGTGTTCGCCGTGGACGATCGCGCCGTGACCGATGGTAACGTCATCGTCAATTGTATTTTGCACGCCGGTATCGCAATGGATGACGGCTTGATCCTGCACGTTGACGCGACAGCCGATGACAATGCCGGCCACGTCGCCGCGCACGACGGTGTTGAACCAGAAGCTGGAGAGTTCACCGACCTTGATGTCGCCGGTGAGGGTGGCGTTGTAGGAGAGGAACCAGTTGCCATTTGTTTTGGAAAAGAGATTCATTGTTTTCGAGTTTACGTGAAGTTTTTAGATTGGACAGGGCTAATCCGCAAGCGGTGGGTGGACGGCGGGTTCAAACTGTTTATGCTCTTGGGAACTTCATCAAAAGGAATCCATGACTGTGAATTGGAAAGGTGTTTTTCCGGCCGTTACGACTCAGTTCAAACAGGATCAGTCGCTGGATCTGGATGCGACGGCCAAGCATATTGACGCGTTGATCGATTCGGGTGTCACCGGCCTGGTGATGCTTGGCTCGCTTGGAGAAAACACGGCGTTGGAGCCTGAAGAAAAACGGCGTGTGATGGAACTGGCGATTAAGACGAGCCATGGCCGCGTGCCGGTTCTGAGCGGTGTGGCGGAATGCTCGACCGCCGCCGGTTGCCGGTATGCCAAAGACATGGAAAAGTTGGGTGCCGATGGATTGATGGTTCTGCCGGCGATGATTTACAAAGCCGACCCGCGCGAGACGATCACGCACTTCCGGGCGGTCGCGCGATCAAGCGGTTTGCCGATTCTGGTGTACAACAATCCGATCTCGTACGGGGTCGACATCACACCGGAAATGTTCGCCGAGTTGGCGGATGAAAAGACGCTGGTTGCCATCAAAGAATCTGCGGGGAACACGCGGCGGATCACGGATTTGTTCAATACGGTTGGCAACCGATACGCCATTTTCAGCGGTGTGGATGATTTGATCGTCGAAAGCGTCGTGCTTGGCGCGGTGGGTTGGGTAGCCGGGGTGGGGCTCGCCTTTCCGCGCGAGAATCAATATCTGTGGGAACTGGCCACTGCCGGGAAATGGGAAGAGGCGTTGAAGATCTATCGCTGGTTCACACCGCTTTTGCATTTGGATATCCCGGTTAAATTTGTGCAGTACATCAAGCTGGCGATTCAGGAATGCGGTCTGGGGAATGAGTGGGTTCGTTCGCCGCGATTGCCGCTGGTGGGGCCGGAACGCGAGCAGATTTTGAAGATCATCCACAAGGGAATTGAAACGCGGCCGGAGATTCCCAAGCGAATCGTGAAGTGACCATGAATTCAAACGGAACGACAGCTCGAGTGATCGATTCGCATACCGGCGGTGAACCCACGCGCATCGTTTACGCTGGCGTTCCGGATCTGGGCGCAGGTTCATTGGCGGATCGAGCGCGCGTGTTTCGCGAGAAGCACGATGAGTTCCGGTCTGCGGTGGTGAATGAACCGCGCGGATCGGATGTGATGGTCGGTGCGTTGCTTGTGGAACCCACGGATCCGGCCTGCACCGCCGGTGTCATATTCTTCAATAACGTGGGCATCCTCGGCATGTGCGGGCATGGCACGATCGGGCTGATAGCTACGCTGAAACACCTCGGTAAAATTACAGCCGGTGAGCATCGGATCGATACACCCGTGGGGATTGTCACGGCCACCTTGCACGAGAATGAAGAGGTCTCCGTTCGCAATGTGGCCAGCCATCGAATCGCGAAAGAGGTTCGCATTCAAGTGGATGGCATTGGAGATATTTCCGGCGATGTGGCCTGGGGTGGAAACTGGTTTTTTCTCGTTTCGAATCACGGGCAGGAATTGGAACTGTCGAACATCGAACGATTAACCGATGTAACGTGGCGGATTCGTCAGGCGTTGAAATCGCAGGGCATCACAGGAACGGGTGGAGCGGAGATCGATCACATTGAGTTATTTGGCCCGCCGCGCGATGCGAAGAATCACAGTCGCAATTTTGTGCTTTGTCCGGGGAAGGCTTATGACCGGTCACCTTGCGGAACGGGTACCAGCGCGAAACTCGCTTGTCTCCATGCGGATGGGAAACTGAAGCCCGGGCAGATCTGGCGACAGGAAAGCATTTTGGGCAGCGTGTTTGAAGGCGCTGTGTCGATCGTCGAAGGCGAAGTGATTCCGACGATCAAGGGACGTGCATTTGTGACGGCGGAATCGACATTGATTTTTGAGAAAGATGATCCGTTTCAATGGGGGATACGGCCTTTGTAAATTGGAATTTCTGGTCCCCTCCCCCTGTACTCGGGGGGAGGGTTAGGGTGAGGGGTTTTTTCTTTGTCCAAATGCCAAACACTGCTTGAGATTGAAACCTGTTCGACGGATCGCGCCACCCCTCACCCTAACCCTCCCCCCATGAGTACATGGGGGGAGGGGACCGGAAAGCGAAGATGAAATCGATTGTGATTATTGGCGGTGGAGTGATCGGGCTTTGCACGGCGTATTATGCGGCGCGTAAAGGCCATCGCGTGACGTTGATCGAGCGGGGCCAAGCCAATCACGATGGATGTTCATTGGGCAATGCGGGGATGATTGTTCCGAGTCATTTCGTGCCGTTGGCCGCGCCGGGAATGGTGGCGCTTGGGTTGCGGATGATGTTCGATCCGGAGAGTCCGTTTCATATTAGGCCGCGCGCGAGTTTGAAGTTGATCGATTGGGCGTGGAAATTCATGCGGTCTTGCAATGCCGGGCATGTTGCGCGATCGGCACCGTTGCTTCGAGATTTGGGATTGGCGAGTCGTCAATGTTATGAGGAACTTGCAGGTCTTCCGGGCAATGAATTTGGGCTGGTGAAGCGGGGATTGCTCATGCTTTGCGCGGAAGCATCTACAGTTCATGAAGAAACCAAAACGGTGGAGCTGTCCAATTCGCTGGGGCTTGCGGCGGAGATGCTTTCGCCGAAACAAGCCGCGGAACTGGAGCCGAATCTTCGCATGACGATCGCCGGGGCCGCCTATTTTCCACAGGATTGTCATCTGAGCCCCGAGAAATTCTTCAATGCCATCTCGGAGCAATCGCGGGAG
>JBBRMF010000317.1:0-5774 GCA_038230975.1 Tepidisphaerales bacterium | reverse complement strand
GAATGATGCCGTGACATTGCATGACCCGCTTCGAAAACGATACGAGTATTTCAATAACGGCGGAAAGTACTTTGCCATCGGAATGCCCGGTTCGATTGCGAAGTATATCAACAATGAGTTATGCGTACAACGAAGCGGCATTGGGATGGTCCGATGCTGGCTGGAGTGACGGTGTGACGAAGGGCCATAATCGCCTTCGTGGCAATACGGCTAAATTTCGTCACCCGGCTGATTTGATGCTGGTGACAGATGCCAACGCGCGAAACGGCGCGTGGATGGTCTACTACGATCATGCCGCTGGCTGCACTCTTGCAGATATTTACCAACATGGTTTTCCTGGCGGTAAAGGATTTCCGGCTGGGAATGGCTCCGGCCCTGATTGCGGTGAAGGAATTCTGTACGATGTCGTTCGTCATCGAGGTCGCATCAATATTGCCTGTGCGGATGGTCATGTCGCCAGCAGCCCTATTACGCCCGGGGATTTGAAAAAATTCAGTTTGAATGTGGATTTCGGGCAGTAAGTGCGTTGGATGGCTTTTGATTTCGGTATTATTTAGCCGGTCTCGCTTGCGAGCCGTGTCCTACGAGATGCGTTCTCGGATACGGCTCGCAAGCGAGACCGGCTAAATAATGCGCTGGAGAAGGTAGACTTCCCCCGGCAAGGGCAGGCCATCATCACCCAAGCGAAGTACTGCCTCGCGGTGGGCGGCACAACTGAAATTGAACTCTTTTGCAAGGCGCTCAATGTAGGACCGCGCGTGGGCATATCGACGGGAGGGAAGCAGGCAATAATCTTGTGGGCCTTTGTTTGATTCGACGGTGAACGTGAATAAACCCCCGGCACGGAGCGCACTCCAGACCGCCGCAAAGACCGGGCGAAGATCACCGATGTAGATGAAAACGTCTGCCGACAGCACCAAGTTGGCCGATGACGGGCGGGCTTGCAGCGCTTCAATCACATCCGCTTGAATGAGTTCATCGTAGATCAGTTGGCCATTCGGCAGTGCGCGCGTGGCGGCATGCCTGAGCATGCGGGAGGAAAGATCGATGCCCACGACCCGCCCTGCCGCTTCTCGAAATGGCACCGCCGTCATGCCTGTGCCGCAACCAATATCCAAAATATCCCACGGTTTTTTCGGGGCGATGGCGATGGAGGCGTCGACAATTTCCGCAAGCAAAGCCGGGCCTTGATAGTTCAGCTTTTCAAACAAATGGGAATCAAATCGATCCGCGTAGCCGTCAAATAACTGGAGAAGATATTGAGGCGGGCAAACCGGGGGCGGAATTTCGAGTCGACCTGCGAGGGTTTGGACAGCCGCAAGGTGGTAGGTGATGAAACCGGAAGTCGGATCGAGATGATGGGCCTTTTGAAGTGCATCCAATGCGCCAGCGGTGTCACCGACATCTTCCAGAGCCAACCCGAGATTACAAAAAGCGGCGGCGTATCCCGAGTCGAGTTCAGTCGAGGCTCTAAACGATGCGATGGCTTCCTCCAACTTTCCCACGCGAAGGAAGCAAAGGCCAAGATCCTGATGCACCCGCGCATCGGACGGTTGGACATCGATCAGTCGCCGCAGCAAATCGATCGCCGCCGGAACGTGACCACAGGCTTCGTGAATCCACGCGAGTCGGCGCAGTGAAATCGCATGGCGTGGTTCGTGCTGGAGTACTTTTCCATAGAGCGCCGCCGCTTCCGGCCCGCGACCCGCGTTGAACGCGGCATCGGCGGCGGAGAGCAGATCAGCAGTTGATCGGGGGTCGTCATTTGGCACGATGCCATCTTACCCACCGCGACGGTCATTTACCCTTTTTGCGATAAACGTCCGATAAGCAAGGTATGTCATGGTCATCCTGCTGTCAGAGCGGTTTCGGATCGATCAGTACGACATTTCGCGACTTGAGCCGTGCGGCGGCGAAATCGGCGGCAGCGAAATTGCGCGGGGCTGGGCTGTTGGCGGTGCGGGTGAACTGGGCTGGCCGCGCGGTGGTCTGTGAACGATGCCCGCTGCGCGTCATCCGTCGAGGGGTTTCGTACTGCGGGAAACCGTTCCTGGAGCATGTTTCGCGGAATCCAGAAGCTGAGGGCTGCGGCTGCCCGACGCGTGAAAAAGCCAAATCGCCTGAAGAACATTGCCCACTGAATTCGCAAAATCGCGCGGCGAACACCACTGAGTTCGCCTGTGACTGCAAGTGGTGTTCCATCGAATGATTCTAATCGTTGAAGAGCGCCCCGCGATTGGTCGACAATAGGACTATAAACGGCCATAGGTTGCGAACCTCAGGCCCGGCCCGGTCGTTGGATCTTCGGAACCTCTTGGTTGAAAGTGACTCAGCATGCCACGTGACATCCCCGTCGGGAACGGCTCCCTGCTTGTGACCTACGACAATCAGTATCAGATTCGGGATATTTTCTACCCACATGTCGGGCAGGAGAACCATGCCGGCGCTGGGCCCTGCCGGTTTGGAGTCTACACCAACGTGCCCGGGCAGCATCGCGGGCAGTTGGCCTGGACGAATAACCCCGGTTGGCAGATCCGCCAACGATACTTGCGCGATACGTTGACGACCAGCGTCAGCCTCGATCACAACGATCTCAAACTCGCACTCTATTGCAACGACGTCGTCGACTTCCATCGCCCAATCATGGTTCGCAAGATCAAGATCAAGAACATGATTCCCGGCGAACGGCAAGTGCGGGTTTTCCATCATCAAGACTTCAACATGTTCGGGACGAAAATCGGCGATACCGCCTATTACGACCCGGACCTGCGCTCGCTGGTTCACTACCGCGCCAAACGATATTTGATGGTCTCATTCTGGTCGGAAGGTGTGCAGCGGATCGATGAATACGCCTGCGGCACGAGCGGTTTCCACGGGGCCGAAGGAACCTGGCGCGACGCGGAAGACGGCCATCTCCAGGGCAATGCGATCGCGCAGGGTGCGGTCGACAGCACTATCGCCCATCACGTGAACGTGCCAGGCGAAGGTGAAAAAGCCGTTTACATGATCATCATCGCCGGGCATTCGCGCGAGGAATTGATCGAACAGCACCAATGGCTCGTAAAGACAACGCCACAAGGCGTCATCGATCGAACGACCAGCTATTGGCGGCTGTGGGTCGGTGGCACAAACATCAATTTCGGAAACCTCCCGCCGAAAGTAGTGGATCTGTTCAAGCGCAGCTTGTTGGTTTGCCGTACGCAGATCGATAATGGTGGCGCGATTGTCGCGGCGAATGACAGCGACATCATGCAGTTTGCCCGCGACACGTATTCATATATGTGGCCGCGCGATGGCGCGCTGGTCGCCAATGCGTTGGACATGGCCGGGTTCTCCGATATCGCCCGCTGGTTCTATACTTTTTGCAAAAATGTTTTGACGGAAGATGGATACTTCCTGCACAAATACAACCCGGATGGATCGCCGGCTTCAAGTTGGCATCCGTGGGTGCTTAAGGGGAATCGCGCGCTGCCGATTCAGGAAGATGAAACGGCGCTCGTGGTGTGGGCACTGTGGCGGCATTATTTCCGCTATCGCGACATTGAATATATTCGCCCGCTTTGGGTCGATCTGGTGCAAAAGGCGGCCGACTTCATGGTTCGCTACCGCGACAAAGCCACCGGCTTGCCGATGCCAAGTTACGACCTTTGGGAAGAGCGCTGGGGCATTCATGCGTTCACAGTCGCCACCGTGTACGGTGGGTTGAAAGCCGCGCGCAACTTTGCGGTTTGCTTCGGCGATCGCGAAAAAGCCGAGGAATACAACACGGCCGCTGAGGAAGTGAAGGCCGGTGCGGCCAAGTATATGTTCAGCACCAAACTCAATCGCTTTGTCCGCCGACTGGTGCCGCGCGATATGCCCAAGCCCCCCGACTCTCCGGATTACGCCGAGCCGGTTCCGCTTCAACGAGAACCACAAACCGAAGAACTGTTTGAAGTGGATGAAGTGCTCGACAGCTCGATGTACGCGATCTTCAAATTCCACTTGTTTGAAGCGGAAGACCCGCGCGTTGCCTCGACGATGAAAGCGATCGAGGAAAAACTCTGGGTGAAAACGCGCGTCGGTGGCGTCGCCCGATACGAAAACGATTATTACCATCGCATCAGCAACGATATCGCCGCGGTCCCGGGCAATCCGTGGTTTATCTGCACGCTGTGGTTGGCGGATTATTACATCACGATCGCCAAGACTCCTGCCGAATTGAAGCTGGCATTGCCGATTTTTGAATGGACCGCCGGTCACTCGCTGGAGAGCGGTGTGCTGGCCGAGCAGGTGAATCCTTACACGAACGAACCGATTAGCGTCAGCCCACTGACCTGGTCGCACGCCACGGTGGTTAGCACTGCCATCAAATACCTTGAGAAACTTGAGGCGCTGCAGACTTGCGAGACGTGTAACCATCCGATCTTCCGCCTGCGACGTCGCGGCGCGGTGGAAGTGAAATCTCAGGGGACGTTTGATCGATTGGATGCCGATTTTGAAGTGAATGATGGCCGTGAGATTGCGGCGGCGGTCGGCAAGTTCATGACGGAAGATGCCAAGACCAAGGTGCCGTTGAAAGTTACGCTGGCGATCGACACGCGGGATTGCATCGGTTGCGATGTCTGCGTTGCCCACTGCGACAAAGGCGTTTTGAAGATGGTCGACGGCAAGGCATTGATCGATCTTCGCATGCTCAATCAATGCGATATGGACGGCGAATGCGTTGAAGTTTGCCCGACCGATGTGGTGACACTGCTCATCCAGCCACAGGAGATTCCTGCAGGGGATCGGAACGGGCGGATGGAAGCCGGAAAGCCGCACGGGCAGTTGACAATCAATGGACCGATGGCAAATTGAGATTCGCTTGGAAGGATACAGACCAATATTCCCAAAGTGCTAAACGTATTGCTATTTCAATTGCCATCGACGTGCGCCTGCCGTACGATTTTCAATATCCACAGTGAAATAACTGCTTTGGGTCGTTTCGAGGTAAGTCAATGGAACAAACAAGCACTCCCACAGCATCCCCATCGAATGGAATCGACGTGAAAAAGGCGGTCCGGATTGCTACGGACTACATTCGGCAAGTTTTCTCCGACGAGAACATCAAGAATATATTGCTAGAAGAAATACAACGGACCGAAGATTTTCAACAATCCGAATGGCGTATCACCATCGGTATGGACCGTGCTTCGAAACTCCAAAACAATCCGATGCTAGCTGGTACTGCCATATCGACAATGGAGCGTGTTTATAAGGTCGTAGATATTGACGCTCGGTCGGGTCAGGTGAAGGGAATCCGGATGCGCTGAACATGGATGAGCTAATTTTGAAGTATCGATCACTTGGTGTCTTGCTAGATACAAACATCCTTCTTTTGCATCTGATTGGCAGTCTGAATCGCGACTATGTTGCGAGTTTCAAGCGAACGCAGACATTTGCACTCGAAGATTTTGATACGTTGCAGTTATTCTTAGGACGGTTCAGCATTTTCTCCACCACACCCAACGTGATGACTGAGGTCAGCAACCTCGTAGATAAGATTGATGAAGGGCGCAAGGAAGATTTTAATGCTTTATTTGCTGAGCATATAACACTCCTTCGGGAGCACTATGTCGAGACCGCTTCTATCTCCGGGAATGCATACTTTTCTAGACCTTAAACAAGCGAATTGTCTGCGTTTCAATTTTCGTTGGCGATAGGCGCATTGCAAGCTTGAATGCTTGTTCAACTTCGCTTTCATTCTGGATTTCTTCACTCCATCAGGCTTCCGCGGCGGATCGGAGCGTCCT
>JBBRMF010000316.1:0-5774 GCA_038230975.1 Tepidisphaerales bacterium | reverse complement strand
TGCATGCGAAAGCTCGCCGTACTCCTCAACGCCATGCTCCGTGACCGGATCACCTGGACGGAATTGGCCGTCACGAAAAAAAATCAGCCGGCATAAATATGCTTCGAGGTTCACTTGACAAACAACACAGCCGCTGTGTCTGCCGGACGCCCAACCAGCACAGGTCTCGGAGTACCGCGACCTGTGGCACCCGGTGTCGTACACTGAGGCGAAAACCGTTCTAGCCGGGCCACTTGAAATGGCGGTAGAACACGGTTCTAAATAATCGGTGTGTCCCCCGAATCTCAATTCACGAGGTTCCACAACGTGTAATACACTACCGTATGCAACAACTGCTTCTTGTCCGCCGCGTTCTTCAAACCATCCATGTGCAGTTCATGAATGCTGCCGACCACCAGCCCATCGATCGTCAGCTTTACCTTCAATCCATCCGGGCTCACGGTGATATTTTTGATCGTAGGTTCGGTCTTATCCACCTCTGGACTGCCGTAGCTGGATTGGTAGATGTAAGTGAACGTGCTCAAATCATAAGAATTCGGATCAACTGCCGTTTTCAAATCTACAGGCTGCGTAAACGAAAGCTCAAAACCATCCGACTGAAGCTTCATATCGAGCAGCTCAAACGGGGTCTTGCCGGTCCATACAAAACGCTCCAGGGCAAACGGCTTAGAACCCGTCGATCCCCAGCCGCGATTGGTGCCGCCCACAAACCATGAGCCGTCTCCCGCCTGTACCATCGGCACGATTCCCGAACCGAAACCGCGCCGAAACGGAATGGCCCATCCCTGATACTTGCCCTTCACTTTTTCCAGCCCAAGCCGTGCCACATTGCTATGACTCTGGTCCGCCACGAAAAGTTGATGATTGAACGGCCCGAACTTGCCGTCACTCATATCGCAGACAATCCCGCTCGCAGACTGCCCCATCTTTTTATACGGTAACATCACCGGCGGCGGGATCAGTGTTGGGAACTTTGCCGCCTCCAGATGCCAGCGACTCGGACTCGCCGGCTCAGGTGGTTTCGGGCCAAAGTTGGGATTGAGTTTGATCGCTTCCTCATACCACTTATTACCCGTTGGATTTCCGGTGAACGCCCCTTCAGTGACCTGCTTAAAATTATCCGCGCCGTTCCAGAAACCCTGGTTATCGGTATAGAATATTTCACCGAGATGATTAAACCCGACCGAGCCCGGCGAGCGCACGCCGCATGCGATGGGGATGCCTTTCCCTTCCGGCGTGATCTTAAAAAACCAGCCGCGAAACGGAGAATCACTGACATCGGAACCCGTCAAACAGAGCGCAACATATAGATTCCCGCTTTTATCAAAGTGCGACATCATCGGATATTCGTGATAGTCGCCTCGGATGCCCCACCCATCATAGAACGTTTCGTAAGTGTCGGCGTGACCCGAATGGTTGTTGTCTTTCAGCCGGGTAATCTCACCGCGCTGCGAAGCATAAATCCAGCCATCACGCTGCGCAAGGCCCATGATCTCATGCAACCCGGTCGCCCAGCGCGTGAAGGTCGCCTTATCCGCCGGGTCGGAATTAGCATTTTCAACCAGATAGATATCCCCGCGCCTTGAACCAACAAAAAGCCTGCCATCCGGCATGACTTCAAGCCCGCTGATCTCCAGCACCAGTTCCTGTGGAATCGGAATCGGGATAATTTTGTAATACGCTTCTTCCGGGCCGGTGGGGTTCGATTCCTTTTCGGCGCGGAGATTTTGTTTTGTCGTCGGACCCGACGCCGCGCGCGTCGTTGGACGCGTGACAGGTGCAGTTGCCGGTTTTGATTCTTCCGCCTGAGCAATGAGCGCAACCGCGCCGATCAACGTGCAGGCCGCAATTAAAGAACGGATTGGTTTCATCATAAAATAACCGACTCATTAAAAGAACGCCCGTGGAACTTGCTCCATGGGACTCTTCCCACGAACCTACCAACTCACTTCCACCTTGATCGCCGCTTTTTCATTTTCAAATTTGACCGGCAGAACCAGGAGCTTTATCCCCTCTTTCCCATCACGCATTTCAACGACAGGATTGGTTTGACCTTCAACAGAAAGATGAATCGTCTGCTTGCCATCAATCAGCCATGCCCCCGGGCCTTTTGCTTCGATGGTGCGACCAGATGCGACCAGGAAAACAAAGTCCTTCGTCGAAGCATTGCCGACCAATTTAAAGTTCCGCTCCAGCGCGGCTTTCACACCCGTACCCACGGGCAAATCCGTCTCCTGAATCATTACCTCATTCAAACTGTAACGAAACGTGGGATGGCCTTGCCGATCGAGTGTGTAGCCTTTGAATAGGCCCCCGATGTTGCGATCAAATTTTCTGGCATCAGGATTCACCTCCGGCCAAGTCGCGGCCGGACTATCGAGCACCGCGAACGATGGGCCAGCAGGCATGTCGATGATATCTTTACCGAGCGGAGGGCGCTCGTTTCCACCACGGCTCTCCCAAATGCCGGCCGCATCGAAGAACTTGCCATGCCAGGCCTTGGCCAACCGCATCGAGTTGGCATCGAATACCCAGTGGATCGATTCGGGATTACCCACGAGAATCGATCGCGGCCCCACACCGGTGACGAAAGCGCGCAGTACGACGATCTCATCGAGCGGTACGATTTCATCCGAATTATCCAGCCGCAGACCGAGAGGCATCGCCATCTCCGAGCCCTTTTGCAGATACGTCCACATCGCATTGACCTGCGGCTCAAACGCGCCATCGGCCACTTGCGTGAAACTGGATTTTCCCTCATTCCAGAACGACGGCATGCGCGTGCCGGGAACCAGCTTACCCGGATCGGCAAGCCATCGGCGGAACCACTCCGGGCGAATGCGCTCATGCGTAACCGACAGATCCGCCCCGGGAACGCCGATCGATTTCGCGCCGCGCACCCCGTGACAGTTGATGCAGCCCAGGCCCTTCACCCCCACCAATTTCCACCCGTCTTTTTCGGATTGCGGGATAACGGTCGCCGGCGGATTACCTGCAACTCCGCCCACATCCGCCTTGGCCAACTGATCCGGAAGATCCTTGAGATTTTCGGGACTGAAGACCGGCATACGTGTTGCGATATAAGGCCGAATCCGCAGTTCACCATGGAACAAAATACGATCCAACGCCGCCGGCAATAGTTTGGCTCCCACACCCGTCAACAGCGGTGGAAGCCGTCCATCGTCACCCAGGTCAACCTGAATCGTGGATGTGAAAAATGCGTTCCGATCCGCCGTCACCCCGCCGATTCCATCGCGTTGATGACAGGCAATACAGTTCATCGCCGCCATCTCATGGATGACGCGTTTCGCGGGTTCCAATGGCGTTGCAAAAACAGCGACATTTTTTAACGCCGCAATGATCGCCCGCCGTTGATCGGAAGATAGATCGTAATTCGGCCGACCTTTCAGAATCTGATCGCCGAGACAACCTTGCGGATTCACGACGTTCAAATCCGCAAGCCCTTTCGCCGGGCGAACGGATGGATGATCGGGCAGCACATGGCACGAAGCACACCCGAGCATCGAAAACATCTGCCCGCCCATTTGGGCCTTCTCGGGATCGACCGTAAACGCTTCATTTTTCAACGGTGTCATCGCCTTGCCACCCGTGGCGGCCAGCACTTCGGCGGGAACCAATTCTCGCTTGATCCCAGGGCCCTTCCAAAAAACTTCCAACCCCAAACCACCCCCGTTTTGGAAATAGGTCAGTTCGATCGGATGCTGACCGGCCTTCAACGTCATGTCCCCGGATTTGCCGGGCGTCATCGGATGTGAACCATCATTCTGGACGACGGTTTTCGTGTCGATCGAGAGGATCGCGCCATCATCCGATTCCACCGTGAAAGTATATTTCCCATCGCGGGGAATCCAGATCCAGCCATCATACTTCATGCCAAAATGCTCTGAATTTTTTCGGCCTCCGGGAATCTCGACCGTAAAGTTTTTGACCTTGCCGGACTTCTGAGGTTGAAGCGCCGCAAACTTCTCGGCGGCGGCGGAGGTGAACACCCCGTCGAAATACGCAAAATTCAACCCCGTCCCCGGCATCGGTTTACTCGTCGGGCTCGGCACGTCGAGCTGTTGCCGAAGCAGATAAACGGAAATCGCCTTGGCTTCACCCGGTGAAAGATTCGAGGACGGCATCCGACCCGATGGCCGCACGTGCAAAGGGTCCAGCAGAAAACTCGTCAACGCATCCAGCGTCGTCTTCTCCGCCAAATCACCCAACGGCACCGACGCCGTCTTAAGTGCGTCCCCTTTTTCAGGCGCATGACAGGCCACGCAACCGACCGTTTCGTAAAGTTTGCGACCTTGATCGACCAGATCCTTCGTCCCCGCACCGACCGGATCGGCAATGGGCCCGCCCCGTGAAACCAGGAAATGCACCAGGAAGTCAACCGCCCCCGCCTTGGCCGCCGGTGCCGAGGCGTGAAACACATCCGGCATCGTCGTGCCGGGTTTCATCTGGTGCGGCCCACTCAAATAATCCCGCAGATATTGCGGCGTGATCCGCAACCCCGCCTCGCTTAAATCCGGCGCGCCCTTCGGCATCACGCGGCTCTGCGCGCCTGGCGCATGGCAGGCCACGCAATTCAACTCCGCCAGCAAGAGCTCACCTTGCGCCGATTCATCCACCTTGCCCGAATTTTTCAGAGCTTGAAAGCCGGGAACAATCGGGCCAACACCCGTGACGACTCCGGGACCAGTCGTTGGCGCAGCCAAGATTGGAAATGTAACCAGGAGACTGACAAAAAAACCAACGCGCTTCCGCGCGAACCCTGACTCCATGAATCGCTCCTGTGACGGTCGCCCGATCGAACACTGCCTATCATACCCCGAGCGGACGACAAATGTTTAGAGAATCAGCCCGCAGTGAGCTTGAGAATTTTCAGGTGGCGTGGGCGTCTCGCCCGCGTTTCCTTCCCGAGAAAGCACGGGCGAGACGCCCTTGCCACCATTTTCTCCCAAGCCAATTGCGGACCCTCCGCGGTGCGGGGTGTCTCGACGCACCCCAACGTTACTCAGCCGCGGCGGAATTCGATCGAAGACGGAGTCACCAATGCAACAAAATGAAACAAATTGCAACACTTTCAGGGGTGGTGAAAAATCCAGCCTTTCGCGATTTTCAGGGAATGGGGTGAAATTTGTCCCAGTTGTTTGTGTGCAACTTCGGTCCCGGTCGGTCATTTTGGTTTTGTTTGATTTATCGTCGGAAAATGGGAAAAGGGGCCACCAGTCGATTTGAAAGACACATCGCTGACATGGGTCCGCGATGCAGAACTTTGCCCATTGAAGCCGTCAATATAATTCGGAGTCTTCCCGTTCGATTTCGATCACACGAGACAGCCCGCCGCGCGGGCACAGAACGAGGTGCCAGTGATTGGGCATCAAACAGAGTCCCAGATGTCGGCAGGGAGTCCGATCCAACGGCTCGACGAGCAGTTTCAAAAACGCTTCGTAGTCCGCCGGCTTATGGGAAATGCGATTGCGGTGATTGGCGCGGTTCAAGACTTGGTACAACACACCACCCGCGCTCGATGCGCCTAGGTCTACATATGGCATCATGGCACTGATTCGAATACGGCACGAAAGTGCATGTGCTATCGATACTTCTGCGGAAGGTGGCTGGCACCTTTTTGTTTGTCGTTTCAAGGGCGCTCAGCCAGAATTAGATTGACCGATCTTTGGGTTCTTGTATCCTATTCACAACGACGCAAAAACGTCGTCGGCAAAGGTTCAGATGGGAAATCTCGGGTAAAGGAACGGTATGGC
>JBBRMF010000315.1:0-5785 GCA_038230975.1 Tepidisphaerales bacterium | reverse complement strand
TTGTGGATTGACGACTGCGTTGGCGGCAGAAGCATAGATAGAATCCGCACCAGCTTGGGTTGCATTTTTAATCGTCGACAAGTTTAAATCTAGTTTCGACAAAGGATTTTCCAGATTCAGCAGACCTCCGTGGTAGGCCAATGCTGCGGTGTCAGACCAACTATACGGGCGTTCGAACACATTGCCCGTTTTGTCACCCATTTTGTCCCAGCCATTGGGATAGTCAGGGCGCCTGCCGAGGCCGTTCCAAAATTCATCGGCAGCGTTCAGGTAGCGTACATCCGGATGATCCATGCCCGCATCATCTTTTTTGATACCGCCCATCGCAACACCACTGAAACGACGCTTGTTGAGGCCGTTCATCTCGGTAGGTGCCACATTGGATGTTGTGGCATTCATTGCCCCTGACAAATCCAAATCCGTAGGGAAGAAATTGTAACAATTTCCATTGTCGTCCAAATCAATTTCTCTCCCCCAGGCGGTATTGACGTTGAATGCACTGCTGTTATCGATGACGCGAATCGCGCCGTAGAATTCAACACCCTGTATGGAACTGGTGCTCAGGCGAACCAAGGCGGAATCGGCGACGCCCATGCCCGTGGCATCTGCGGACAGGTATGGGCCGTCTTCAACATAGGTTTCGAGGCTGACTGCGGGGATCAGTGGAGCATATCGCTTGAACGCCGGGAACGTGCGAGTTTGCCCGTATAAAATGGGGTCGACCTGGCTTGAATTCGGATCGCTGGCGACCGGATAGTGAATGACGATATTCGTCGGCGCGAAGTAGACATTCGCGCCGGGTTGGTACTCCAACTTCGCTCCACCCGCTGCCAAATTCCACGGAGACTCAAATTTCTGACCTGCGAATCGTGAGATCACCGGCCATACGGGAGTCGGTGGATACTGAGTCGAGGGCCCCTCGTTCACCAGATCCGGCAACAGCCCCGGAGCACGAGCCGCTAAAACCTGCGTGGTAGTCTGTGCATCGCTCGGTGCGGTCACGAGATTGCCGCTGTTGGCATCGGTTACGATCAGGGCCTTCACCTGGTCCAACAACTGCCTGGCATACGAATCCGTTGCATCGCGAAGCGCCCGTTGATTGGTGGTGGCGACGGAGGCGAAGCGTTCCATGCGGGCGCTACCGACGTAGGCCGTACCCATCAAGGCTAACAGGACGATCAGGGCGACGACCATGATCAGGACGGAACCGGGATTCGCGGTTTGGAATCGCCTTTGCAATCGCGACCAGGGTTGCGACAGCAGGCTTGCGAGTCGATTTGTGAATTGCTTCATAGAAATACCTCTTGGAATACCGTCGCTAAGTAGAATCGCTGATGCGGTCCGGTGCCACAGGTCGCGGTACTCCGAGACCTGTGTGCCTCACTTATGCCGTAGATTGAAGATGTACTGCATGGTCAGGCCTTCCGGAAGGCGACCGTTCGGATCATCCACGCGCATCGTCACGCGGATCATCCAGGGCATAAAACCTTGTGGGTACGCATTGCCAATGGGCTCAGCGGTGCGACCCGGACCTGCGTTGACCTTGGTCGTTGCCGCATACTGTGGATTCGACGGATCCAACGGATCGATACTGAAGTACTTGGGGTCGTCGTCTTTGGCCGGGAACTGCAAGTCCAATGCGCTAAACGCACAAGTATAGGAACGCACTTCATTGGGGCGATTTTGCGGGAAAGCAGAGGGGGGGGCGGCCTTATATCCGATTTTCTCGAAGGGGAGTGCAATTACGGTGGGCAACGGGATATTGCACTTGCTCGAATCTTGCATGAAGTCGAAGATTGGGCGGACATCGGACTCGGTCGAGAACTGATCGACCCCATAGTGACGCGGGAGCCCGTACCAGCGGATTCGGGATTGCTTGGTGCCATCGGGCAGGAAAATGATGTCAAAATCGAGTACGTGATCGGAGGACTGTCCGATGATCTTTCCAGCATCGGGCGTATTTCCGGCGGGGATCTGCGTCGTGTAATCGCCGGCAAATTCGACGATGAATTGGCTGCACCCTTTCATGAAGATCGGGGAATTGAGAGCCATGTCATCGCGACGTTGTGTTGGCGAAAATGGAGCACCGGCCGCCGTGTTTCGGGTGGCCCAGGGCTTGGCGGCATATCGGAAGGTACTTTCAACCGATTGTTTGCCGTTCGTCAAAAGGGGCAAGTACCAATCTGGGTTTCGAGTTGGGACTTGAGCTGCCGGCAGCGGCGGTGGGAAGGCGGTTGCGGTCTTCACTCGATCGAGGAAGGCATCGAGCGAAATGCCCGCCAGATCGCAGCCGGAATCCTGAATCGGATAGGGGAGGTTACTGTTGATGTTCCCGTCATAGGTCGCTGGCGTTCCATACTCAAATGGCCGTAGCGTGGGCAAGGGACTCCCGGCGACCGGATTCGCATTGGGATCCGCATTCAAATAACCTTGAGCGATATACCCGTTGGGGCCGGTTCTTGGAATGATCGGGCTACCGGCTGCCACATTGGGTACGCCGTTGGGCGCGGGCGTGGGTGTGGACAGCAAGATGGCGCGGCGAGCTAAAGACCAATCCTTGGCATAAAACCCGTTTGGGTTGCTGGCGGCGGTCTGCGGTGTTCCGCCTAGGCTCGTTAGACCCGGGGGACGGTATTGGCCGACCTGAGATAGCCAGATGTCCGAGGTAAGAGGCGGGACAACGGCCTGTGGAAGCCGCGCATGTCCGTACCAGATATAGGCAGAATCGGATTGATGCGTGCTTTGATAGTTCGCAATATTACTGCCAACCGGGTTGGACTCCAATCCGGTTTGTCGACGAAAGCGACCGGAGGAAAAGAACGAGAGAATATCGACACGATGATTTCGGTTGTCGGCAATGAGGGGGAGGCCACCGTAGGCATTGAGTGGACTAGAAGAACTCGTGACACCATCGCGGCTTCCGAAAATGACTTGAGTATTCGCCGGGCCTTCGGGCAAAATAGTCTTGTAGTCGGTGTCGGTCTTCTCGTCGATCGCATCCCGGAACGCCGGTTGGTTCTGGTTATAGATCAGCAGGTACGGCAGGCTACCGGAATCGAGCATGCCACCGATATCTGAATTGAGCGTATCGAATGCATTTCGCAGATCGCGCGTGGCTTGCAAAGTGGATTGTCCGCTGCCGATGGTGGCGGCAGTTGTGCGGAAGATGGCATTGATGCCGGCGACGAGCAGCAGGGAGATGGCGATGGAGATCATCAACTCAACCAGCGTGAACCCGCGCCGGGAAGCGTTTGCCGAAACAAGAGAGGAATGATTCATGGAGCGGTTTCCTTGCTCAGCGGTTATCGAACTCGAATGGGTGCGGGAATGACGCCGAGGTCTTGCGGAGGGCCGTCGAAAGTCGATCCCGGTTGCGCGCTGATTCCGCGACCCACGATGAAGGCGTCACCGCTATAGCCGGTGAATCCCGTCTGATAGACGTCGGATGCGCCCTGGGAATCAGGAGCGATGAAGTAACGGGTTGGGTCGGTCAGAACTACGCGCGAACCGAGCCGATAAATCTGACCATTCCTAAACGCATTGGGTTTCTTACAATCAGAAATAATGACATACGCCCCGTTGGCTGCGGGCGTATCTTCAGTCACCGGTTTAGCCGAAGACCCCGGATCGCCTATCACGCGATTTAGATCATACGCACCATTCAATGTAATGATCGGTGGACTTCCGGCGCTGGGTACATTGACCTGAATGTTGAAAAGGGTTGGCTCGAGATTGGCCATGGGAGTCCCTTTCGTGCGGAGACCCGTGGTCGTGGTTTTGAGGTCGAAAAGATCATACTCGGGCTTGTTGCGCACCCGAATGGGGACAAAGAACATCTGAATATCCGCCGCGCCCAGCAGATTGGGGGGTGTGGAATTATAATCTCTCTCGCGTCGGTAGAACGGGACGCAAGCGTAGCGCGGATCTGATTCGACCAGTTGGCTGCCACCGGCCGCGGTCCACAGCTTGGTTCGATGGTCTGCACTCATCCGACGGTCACCCAATGAATAGACTTTCGATTCACCGGGGTTCAGTCCGCTGGCCTCCATACATTTGTCCAGAACATAGGTAGGCGGGATTGGTAGAGCCGGTGGGAGAGGTTGGACGATTGGAATCTGATTTTTCGCCAGTTCCACAAATTTGCGATGGGTATTGAGCGATACCGCGCTGGCGTAGGAATCTTCTACGGTGGACTGCGTTTGCTTGATTGCCGCCGGGAACATGGCGGCGACCAGAATGAAACCGATGCCAAGGATCATGATGGCGAAGAGCACTTCCAGAAACGTAAACCCTTGCCGTCGCGCGCGGGTGGAAGGGGTGGAGACTGGAGTGAATGTGATCAAAAAAGGAAGCATATCATTCACCCTTAATCAGGTTGCCGCTGTAACGATCGATCAATAGAGGAAGGGAATTAGTATCGAGCCAAATTTCTTTGGCGATTTCATCTGCGAAGGAGGCCGGGAATTTAGGCCCAAGACCCGGCTGGAAGGCGATGCCCTTAAAGATGAAATCGCCTTCTCCGAAATTATTGCCGGCATTTTGCTGAGCGAGATAGGTCTGACGGTCGTAGAGGGCCAACCCAAATTGAGAATAAAGCGGCCGCGATGCAATTAGCGGCACCGGCGGAATGTCCAAATCCCCGGCAAGGTGCATCGCCTTCCCCAATGGAGTTCCGGAAGCCACGGACCAGGGGACGCTGGTGAAGAATCCGTTGCGATCAAACATGATGCAACCCATTCGCAGATAACGGTCGAAGTTAGCTCTGCCTGTTGGATTGCTGTTGATTAACTGCACGCCGACACCCGCCGGAAGCTGTTGAAAATCAGTGTCTGCGACTAGATCCAATGCGGTGGAGGCTGGCAACCAAAATGAATTGCCCCGGAATATTTTCGGTTTGTTGGCATCGGTTGGGGAATTTTGATTGATGCAGGCAAAGCTGCGGACGACCGAACGGGGCCGTGTCGGAATCAGATAGAATTGATTTAGTTCTGTAAAAACAACTGCATTGGCACCAAAGCCGGTACTGAGGGAGATGACGCGTGATTCTGTTACGCCGGGAGTGCCGGACGGGTAATAAGAGAATGCGGAGGGACCGTTGGCGGCCAGATCAAATCGAGCATCTAAGGCCCCCGGCGGTGCGTTACTGGTCCAACCCAGGTACTGGTCGAAATCGCCCCCACCTTGTCCGACGAGGGCCATGGTGGTGCGGTCGGTGGCGGGGTCGAGGTAGAAGAACACGCCGCGCGGTTCACCGTCGGCCAGGGCTTGGCCGCGTGCGCGGCTGATCATTGAACCGGCGAGATTCTGAGTCGATTCAATGCTTCGGCTGCCGGTGATAAACCGGATCGCCGGGAGCGCGGAGAGAGAAATCAGCACGATGATGGTCAGCACCACCAGCACTTCCACCAGCGTAAAACCACGCCGACGGAGGAAGGATCGAGATGATGGCAAAGTGTCTCGCATAGCGAACCTGCGCTAAAAATCGTCAGCCGATTATTGGTCGAAAGAATACGCGTTGTCGTCGCCCAGTTCTGCGCGACCGTCAGCACCTAATGACATCCAGAAGTAGCGCGGATTGGGATTCGGATAAGTATCCGGGATCAGGTGTAGACGGCCATCGGACTGGATGATACCGGGCTTAGTGGTATCAACCGCGAGCGTTACCTTGTCTAGTCCAACGCTCGGAACGAATTGAAGCGGGCGACCGTAACCGTCCAAGATTTCGTAGGAATTACGTCCGTCCGGCAAAGTAATTGGCTTTAGTTGCTCAGGAGGAAGCTTGTCA
>JBBRMF010000314.1:0-5841 GCA_038230975.1 Tepidisphaerales bacterium | reverse complement strand
TTCACTCCAAATGCCTTTCTTGTCTGTGGGTATCAACAACACAACAGACGGCGAAGTTCGCCAAAAGACAGGCATTTGGAGTTATTTTTGTGAACAATCGCTGATCGAGGCCGTCGGTAACACGCTGGTTTAAGGACTAGTGCGAACCCTTTTTCAGAAGCTCACCGCAGCCGATCTTTGAGCTTCAGGAATGGCCGCTCGATGACGTAGTAACTCAACGATGCAAACGCGAGGGTCCCCCCGAAATACGCCAACACGCGCACCCCGACTTTCACCGACCAGTTTAAGTGATCCGTCAACTCCGGATATTTTTCCCACACGATCCATTTGAACAGTCCGTGATACAGATAGATCCCGTAAGAAATGCGGCCGATGTAAACCATCGGTCGATTCGAAAGCCCTCGGGCAATCCCATCGCGCGGGCCGTACCACAACAGAACCACGAGGCACGGGAACAACGCGGCGGCGAGCGGAACGAAAATCTGGTGCGCGGTTTCAAGCCGGCCAATTCCCCATTTCTTCATCACATAAGTGCCGATCGCAAAGAACACGATGCACATTGCCATCATCCCGATTCGCACGACCGGCGCGTTGACTGCTTTTGCGACCCATTTTGGTAAACCGTTACTCAACGAAAGGGCGGCCACGCATCCAGTGATGATGCACACACCGCGCGTGTAAAGCATCGTGTGCAGCACAAAATCATCCGCCGCCAAATGTCGACAGATGAATGTCGCGACCAGCAACACCCAACCGACGATCGAGGGTCGTTTGAGCTTCAGTGCAAGTGCGCACACGAATGGCCATACAAAATAGAACTGTTCCTCCACGGCCAACGACCATAGCGGCCCGGAAATCCCCTGATACTGCCAGAGTTCCAGTGGTGCATAGTTCGTGAAATAGAACCAGAGGGATGCGATATATCGGCCGCGCGTCCAGCCTTCATCCGGTTCGAATGTACCCACACCGCGCAGAAGCAGAATCGTACAGATCCCCACGAAGATCCAATAGGCCGGCATCAATCGCAGGAATCGCCGTCCCCAGAATTTCGGCAGGCTGACCCGACCGTTCTGCCGGTGTTCCCTGGCGAGCAGGGTGGTGATGAGGAATCCGCTCAGCACAAAAAACAGATCAACGCCGATCCACCCGAAATGGTAGAGCGGCAGCCGCGAGTGGTAATACATCACTGCGAAAACCGCGATCGCCCGCAAGCCATCGAGGCTGGCGACGTGCTTCACCTTCGAGCCGGATTTTTCCGGAAGAACGGCAGGAATATCGCTGGAGATGGCGGTCAACAAAAGCCTCGATTTATCGCTTGGCAATAGGCGTCACCGACGCGATCACTATACCGTCAAACACAAACGCCCGGCGAATCGATCGCCGGGCGTCGGAGTTTAAATGACTGGGAAACCTTAAATCCGCTGCTTCAACCGCAACGAATTCTCGACCGGTGGGCGGCCCATCGGATAATACTGGAATCCGCTTTCACGCATCACGTCGCGATTGAGACAATTGCGGCCATCAAAAATAATCGGTGCGTTCATCGTCGCGCTGATCTTCCGGAACGGCAACGTCGTGTACTGCGGCCAATCGGTCATCAACGCCACCGCATCCGCCCCCGAAGCACACGTCACCGGATCGGCAAGCCATTCCACTTCTTCCTTGAACAACTGCTTCATGTTCTCCATGCCCTTCGGGTCGGTCGCGCGAACGCGGGCACCCTTATCCAGCAGGTAGCGTATAACATCGATCGCAGCCGACTCACGGATATCATCCGTGTCGGCTTTAAATGCAAGACCCCAGACGGCAATCGTCGCGCCTTCGATCGGGCGACCGAGCTTCTGAATGATCTTCTCGGCGAAACGCTTTTTCTGGTTCGTGTTGATCGTTTGAATCGCGTTGATGAACAGGCTTTCGTAGCCGGCGGATTTGGAGATATGCTCCATCGCGGCCACATCCTTCGGGAAGCACGATCCACCGTACCCGCAACCGGCCTTCAAAAACGCCGGCCCAATTCGGCTGTCAGAACCGATGCCCTTGCGAATATCTTCCACATCCGCGCCGTAATGCTCACACAGAATCGTCATCTCGTTCATGAACGAGATGCGGGCCGCCAGCATGCTGTTGGCCGCATATTTTGTCAGTTCCGCCGATTCCCAACCCATCGTCAGGAAGTTTTCTTCGCGTTTGATCAATGGATCATACAGCCGACGCATCATGCGGAAGGCTTCGGGTGATTCACCCCCGATGACGATGCGATCGGGGTTCAAACAATCCTGCACCGCCGTGCCTTCCTTCAAAAATTCTGGATTGCTGACCACCTGAACGTGCGCTTTGGTTTGTGTTTTCAGGAAGTTGTAGAGCTTGCGATTCGTGCCGGCCGGAACCGTCGACTTCACGATGATGGTCACCATGTAGTCGTTCTGCAACTCCGCCAACGCATCGCAAACTTCTTTGCCGGCCCCTTCGAGATAACTCATGTCGACCGTGCCATCGGCCTTGGGCGGGGTGCCGACGCAAAGGAACACCACTTCGGCATCCTTTACGGCTTCCTTAACGTTGTCGGTAAACTGGATCTGACCGGAGGCATAGTGCTCCTGCATCAGTTCCTGCAGGCCGGGCTCGAAGATGGGGCAATGGCCATCCATCAGGCTCTTGAGCTTGCGCGCATCTTTTTCGACGCCGCGCACATTATGGCCGATGGCGGCCAGGCAAGTACCCGTGACCAGGCCGACATACCCGCAGCCAATAACAGTGACATCCATGATTTACCTTCCTTCAAGCGTACAAATCACCTTTTGGGATCAGCAGCATTTTTTTAAAACGCGATGGCCGGTGAATTTCGCGCACACTCTAACATGTGTGCATCCCGACGGCTACGAACCATTTCCCATGCGAACGCCGAAACATTCCGGCAACTCCAAGGCTCGCTTTAGCATTAGATCGGTCAGAAACGACCCCGATGTGGCTCACCAAGGTCAAAAAAAATCAAAACCGGCTTTTTACACCCACAACGCATGTTACGGGACGTAAACGATAGATGTTCGGACGTGGCCAATATCCAGCGAACAGTCAAGGAATATGTACCGTGAGAATTTGCCATCACCGCGCCCTTTGACAACTCCGTCCCGAGTCCTATGTTCCCCGTCCATGCAGTTGAACCCGCAGCAGGAGGAAGTCGCAGAGCATTTTTCCGGGAGGATGCTCACTCTCGCCGGGCCAGGGTCCGGTAAAACCAAAACATTGACCGAACGCACCGGGCGGCTCGTCCGCAAGGGCATTCCCGCCCAGAATATTCTCTGCCTGACTTTCACCAATAAAGCCCGCGATGAGATGCAAAGCCGCATCATTGCGGTACACGGTGAACTGGCCAGGAAAGTATTTATCAGCAATTTCCACGGGCTCTGCGGCATCATCCTGCGCCGAATGGGCGGTCCGCTGGGTTACACCGAACGCATGACCGTCTGTGATTCCGATGATCAAACTGATCTTATATTGCAATTGGCGAGAATGCAGGGAATGGAACCCACCAAACCGCAAGCGCGCGGCATGGCCGCCATGGCCAACGACTGGCGCGAAAACCTCGGCACGGATGCCCAACTCATCGCTGCCATTGATGATCGCATCAGCGAGCCGGAATTCCGCGTCATCCGCAAATATATCGAAACAATTTGCCTGCGCAACCAGGCTGATTTCAGCGCCCTGCTTTCCGAAACCGTCCGATTGCTGCGCCAATTTCCTGAAGTGCAGGAAAAGCTGCAGAAGAAATTTAGATTCATTCAGGTCGATGAATTTCAGGATACCAATCGTGCTCAAAATGAAATCGTCGAGCTGCTTGCCGGCATGGATGACAATGTGCTCGCCGTGGGTGACGGTGACCAGAGCATCTACGAATGGCGGGGGGCCAGCCCCGAGGGCATTCCCCAATTTATCCGCAACGGTGAAAAGAAAACCGGCAAATGCGGCATCGTTAAACTCGGCGTGAATTATCGCTCCACGCCCGAAGTCATTGCCGTGGCCGACAAGTTGATCAAGTGCTCATCGAATCGCATCCCCGTGGAATTCAGTACCGTTCACAAAAGCGGCACACCGGTGAAGTGCGCCAAAATGCCCAAGCCGGAAGATGAAGCCGATGGCATCGCGTTGAACATTCAATCGTTGATGCAAACCGGAACCCAGCCGCGCGATATGGCCGTGTTTTATCGAACCAACGACATGAGCCGTCTGATCGAACAAGCCCTGGCCAAGCGGCAGATCTCCTACGTCGTCGTCGGCAGCGGAAGCTACTACGATCGCATGGAAGTGAAGGATGTTCTCTCCATGCTCCGCTTCCTCTGCAACCCCAAGGATGGCATCTCCTTCGCCCGCATCGCCAACAAACCCGCGCGAGGGATGGGCGATGCCTTGATCGGCAAACTGGAGGGTTTTATCGAACGCCGCAAGGTCGATCTGCTGGATGCGATGGAAGAAAACTTGCTGCACGAAATCCGGGACGAGCATGGCAAACCCCTCGGTGAAGCCGCGCTGAAAGCCTGCCGCGAAACGCGAGAGATCTTCGGCTTCGAGCCCGCCGGCATGTCCGTCGGGCAAGTCGTCACGGAAGTGCTCCGTCGCACGAAATACGATGACTGGCTCAAAGACAAGTACGAAGAGAAAGGCGAGTACGAAGCCCGGAATCGCAATGTTACTGAACTGGTCAACAGCATCATCGATTTCAGCAGCAAAAGCCCCCGCGCGACGATAGCGGACTATCTTCAAAGCATCTCCCTTTACACCGACCACGATGGCCAGCACGATGACAACGGCGTGCGCCTCATGTCCCTCCACGCCAGCAAGGGCCTGGAGTTTGATGTCGTCTACATGATCGGCGTCGAGCACGGCATTCTCCCCCACGAAAAAGCCATCAAAGACCGCGCCGAACGCGGCCTGGAAGAAGAACGCCGCCTCTGCTATGTCGGTTTCACCCGCGCCCGAAAAATGCTCCGCATCACCTGGTGCGAACAACGCCAGGACACCTTCGCCCGCAGCGCCGCCGCCAAATTCAAACCGAGTATTCCCAGTCGGTTCCTATTGGAAGCCGGGTTGATGACGACCGAGGAATACCAGGAAGCAATGCGATCGGCGATGAAGGGAAGGGCCGGGAAAAAGCCTGGTTCCCTGCCACCTGTACCCCGGGGTTAGGCGTCTTCCGTATTCCCATAGCATGGCCAACCTTGGCCATGAATCACGGAAGGCGGATCAATCACAATCAGCACAAATGTGAACCCCATGGACCACCCTTGCCACCTTCGCCGACTCTGGTGCAACACGACAACGGCCAATAGGAGACAATTACGCCGCCCGCAATATCAGTGTAGACTCTATAAATGCGGCGACTGCGAAGCATTTTATTTTACGCTTTAAGCGCGTTGTCGTTATTGCTGTGTATCGGCGCGGTGAAGCTCTGATTGCGAAGTTACGAAATGCCCGAAAGCTTCGGCTGGCAATGGGCGACTGGATCGTTTTACATCTATTCCGATGCGGGCTATTTCGCACCTGCGCTGCAGTTTCTTCCCCCTGCGCTGCCCGGAACGCTAACGCCGATGCGAGGCTGGTTTCAGGATCGCGATTATTCTCAGTCGCACTACGCCAGTTGGATTCGCTGGCAGAGCCTTGGGTTTGGTATCGGTCACCTCAAACGATTCGATGGAGGCTTGCCGAGTTACGAGGTATACCTCGTGATGATGCCGGCTTGGTTTATCTCAACACTTTTGTTGATTTTGCCGTTGAAAAGCGCGACGCAAGTCTGGATGGCAACGGTCGGGCGCGTGAAAAAGGGGCATTGTTCTCACTGCAACTACG
>JBBRMF010000313.1:0-5870 GCA_038230975.1 Tepidisphaerales bacterium | reverse complement strand
GATAGGCCTGCTTAGGGGTCCACGCCGACGCCTGATAAACCGCACCGGATTCCACCAGTTCACGCGTCAGGGAACTCTTTTCCGAGGCATGCTGAATCGGCGTGAGCAGCGAGAGCAACGCCTGCTTGTTCTTTGCTCCGGCGTATTCCTGCAATGCATGACTGAGAGGCAGATGCCGGGGCGTTCCCTGCGGCGTCAAGCCGCTCACGTATGTCGCCATGAAGGCAAATGGGTAGTCCTCGTCACGTTTGTTCTCAGCCAGATGAAAGGTCACGCGCCCGACGGTTCTCCACATCGGACTGGTTTCACGCAGATACGCAGCCGCTCCACCGGGATGCCTGTTGGCTACGCCGCGCACGGCGACATCCAGTTCGTGCCACCAGGTTGAGAGCACGTCGGGGTTCAGATATTCCACCCCCTTCATCGGCGGAGCCCGCAGCGCCATCGCTTCCAATTCGCTCTGGGACGGCACAGGAATTTCGGGAATCTGGACGGCGGATTCAAGCCCCTGGCCGACTCCGGGAGTGTGACACAGGCGCGTTAGGTAGAGGCATCCAAATTCACGCAGATAGGCCAGGTCAGGAGCCAGCCATGTCCGCAGTTCAACCGTTGACACGTGAAGGACCCCGGTGATCCAATCTTTGGAAAAGGATCGAGCAATCCGCTCGGCTGCCGCCGGATCTGCGTGAGTTGATCCATTGACGGCCACTGAGTCGGAGGTATCCACCAGCAGCCGACCATGCGGCGAGATGAGGAGCATGGAAGTAACGGTGGAATTGGCGCTCATGGTTATCCGAGCCTCTTTTAGTTGGCTTGGCTCTTAAATCAATTGCTTCAGTTTATCCGACTTCGAATACCGGTAATCGATACTGCTGGAAAGGCAATTCTTGTCGAATTGTACGACTTCGGCAATTCCAGATTTTGTTGGTGATCTGCAATGGGGCCGCAGTCCGGGGACTTCGATAATTCCGATGACATCGGCACTAGTCCAACTTCGGCAGTTGGGTGACTGGATCGGCCCCTGCCCAGCGCCAAGACCATTATAGGGGGCAGGTTCTCACTACCGTTGCAGAATAAGCGTTGACCATCCGGCAGGATGAGTTCATTCGAAGTGAATCAAAACTCGAATTGAATCCACCAACGACACTCATCGGATACGATCGACTTCATAAGAGGTCGGATGTGTCGTCGACCGCTACGCAGTCATTTGATTCGTTGAACTGGAGCCAAGCCCTTGAGCGTGGTCGTTGTCGCCGAAAAGCCGTCTGTTGCCCGCGATATTGCACAGGTTGTTGGTGCAAAAAACCGTGGGCAAGGCTGGTTGCATGGAAATGGATATGTGGTGACCTGGGCGATCGGCCATCTCGTCGGTCTGGCCCAGCCGCACGAGCTTAATCCGGATTGGAAGGCATGGCGTGCCGAATTGCTACCGATGTTGCCGGATCGGTGGACGCTGTCGGTGCTTGAATCCACGGCAGATCAATTTCGAGTCGTGAAGAAACTTCTGACCGATCGCGATGTTGAACAGGTGGTCTGTGCGACGGATGCGGGGCGCGAAGGCGAACTGATTTTTCGGTTCATCTACGAGGCCGCAGGTTGTCGTAAGCCGGTGCGAAGGCTTTGGATTTCATCGTTGACGGCCGGAGCGATCAAGGCGGGTCTGGCGACCATGAAGGATGGCGCGGCCTACGACTCGCTGGCTGCGGCGGCGAGGGGTCGGGCGCAGGCGGATTGGCTGGTGGGCATGAATCTATCGCGGGCTTATACGATCGCGCAGGGCGATACCTTTTCCGTCGGACGGGTGCAGACACCGACGCTGGCGATGCTCGTCGAGCGTGAAAAGGAGATCCGTGCGTTTGTCCCTGAGAACTATTTCGAAGTGGTCGCGACTTTCGGCCACACGCCTTACAAAGGCACTTGGTTTAAATCGGGCCAGACACCCTCGCCCGAATCCAAACGCCTGGGCGCCGATGGACAGGTGGCACAGGCGATTGTTGACCGGGTGAAGCAAACTGGCGTAGGAATCATCGAATCAGTGACGCAGGAAAAGCGACGAATGCCTGCGCCGCTGCTCTACGACCTGACCGAATTGCAGCGGCATGCGAATCGACTGTTCGGGTTCAGCGCGAAGCGCACGCTCGAAATCGCCCAAGTGCTTTACGAAACCAAAAAACTGATCAGTTATCCGCGAACTGACAGCCGGCATTTATCGGCGGACATCGCGGAGACCTTGGAGCAGGTCGTGGCGGCGATACGGGCGGGATATGAAGAGCATCTGGCTGCGGGAACCGGAACAAGACCCCTTGGGCGGCGGTTTGTCGATGATGCGAATGTGACGGACCACCATGCAATTATCCCAACCACGACGGATCCGGCGCATGTTTCGCTTGATGGTGATGAGCGTCGAATCTATGACCTGATCTGTCGCCGGCTTTTGGGTGCCTGGCACGAGGATCACATCTGGGCGATTACCACCGTGATCACCGCCGTGACGACGCCCAATGCCTCGCCGAACCCCCAGGTCGGGCCGGACGGTTCGATTGTCGATCGATTTCATACAGTGGGAACCGCCGTGGTTCAGTCTGGCTGGAAAGTCCTGGATCTTTCGAGTCGAAAGAAAGAGGGTGATGGTGAGGAGCAGGCCCTGCCTTCGGGGCTGGAGGCGGATTCGCGGCAGGTGGTGCGCGAGGTGGTCATGGAAGAGAAGCAGACGCGTCCGCCCAAGCGATTTAACGATGCAACCTTGCTGACGGCGATGGAAACGGCGGGCAAATCACTGGACGACAAGGAGCTTTCGCGTGCGATGAAAGATTGTGGCTTGGGGACACCAGCAACCCGCGCCGCGATCATCGAGACGCTGATTACACGGGAATACCTTCTGCGCGACGGCAAGACGCTATTGGCCACGGATAAGGGCATTCGATTGATCGATGCGGTTCATCCCGACGTCAAGAGTCCGGCCATGACCGGGCAATGGGAGGCCCGTCTGCACGAGATTCACCGAGGTGAAGCGAAGTTGCCGCCGTTCATGAAGGGGATCGAAGGGTATGTGCGTGAGGTGGTGAGACTGGTGCTCAGCGGTCCTCGCGCAGAGCGACGAGCACCGATGTTTGAGCAATCGCCAACCGGATCGAATCCGAACGCGCCGCCGTCCGGGCCGTCGGCATCGTCGAAGCCGATCCAGTCGTGGGACGCCGGAAATTCGCACGCACCATCCAACGCCGCAGACGACGGAAAAACCATCGTTCAATCATCGGCGCGCCCGCCGGTTTCGCGCGACATCCGCGAACTGCTCAAGAAGACCTTCGGACACTCCCAATTTCGCCCGCATCAGGAAGCTGTCTGCAACGCCGCGCGTGATGGTGAGGATGTTCTGCTGGTCATGCCGACCGGTGCAGGCAAGTCGCTTTGTTATCAGCTTCCAGGTCTCGCACGCGGCGGGACGACGCTGGTGGTCAGTCCACTTATCGCGCTGATGGAAGATCAGGTGGCCAAGCTCAAGTCGCTGGGACTTCGCGCCGAACGCATTCATTCAGGGCGGTCACGCCTCGAGTCCAGGGCGGTTTGCACCGAGTATCTCGCCGGTGGGCTCGATTTTCTTTTCATCGCGCCCGAGCGACTGGGCGTGCCGGGCTTTCCCGAATTTCTCGCTCGCAACAAGCCGACATTGATTGCGATTGATGAGGCCCATTGCATTTCGCAATGGGGTCACGATTTTCGCCCCGATTATCGGATGCTGGGTCAGCGACTTCCATCATTGCGGCCCGCACCTGTGATCGCGCTGACCGCGACGGCCACGCCGATTGTTCAGCGCGACATTATCGCGCAATTAGGCCTCCAATCGGACAATCGATTCATCCATGGATTCCGCCGAAGCAATCTGGCCATTGAAGTGGTCGAGGTGCCGCGCCCCGATCGGATGGATGTGATTCAGAGCCTGCTCACCGATCAAACGCACCGGCCAGCGATTGTCTATGCGCCGTCGCGGAAGGATGCCGTGGCACTGGCCGAGCAACTCAATTCCGGATTTTCGGCAGCCGCCTATCACGCGGGCATGCCCGCAGCCGAACGCGATCGGGTACAGACCCGCTTTCTTAGCGGCGATATTGATGTCATGGTCGCGACCGTGGCCTTTGGCATGGGCATCGACAAGGCCGATGTGCGGACGGTTGTACATCTGGCGCTGCCGCAGACGCTGGAGGGTTACTATCAGGAAATTGGGCGTGCCGGGCGCGATGGCAAACCATCGCGTGCCGTGCTTCTGCATTCGTTTGTCGACCGCAAGACCAATGAGTTTTTTCATCAAAAGAACTATCCGTCGATCGCGGAACTGGTGAAGATATTCGCGAAACTTGCCGACCAGTCGCAGTCCCGCGAAGACCTTCGCAGCCAGATCAGAATGGATGAGGAATTATTCGAGCGGGCGTTAGAAAAGCTCTGGGTTCATGGCGGCGTGTTGATCGATGCGGATGAATTATTGCGCCGAGGTGACGAAGCGTGGTACCCATCGTATGAAGCGCAGGTTGCTCATCGTCTGGTGCAGTCGGAACAGATGGCCCGGTTCGCCCAGTCGCATGGATGCCGCATGGTTCACCTGATCAATCATTTTGGCGATGAGGATGATTCGGCTGCGCCGTGCGGGATATGTGATGTGTGTGCGGGCTCGGATTGTTCGGTGCAGACATTTCGCTCGCCCGGACTGGATGAGATCCGCATCATGCGTGCGACGCTCGAAACGCTCGCGCAGGTGAATCACCAGTCAGTCGGAACACTGCATCGCAACGGCGGTTCACTAATGGAACGCCGGGATTTTGAGGTGCTAGTCTCGGCGCTGGTGCGTGGCGGACTGGTGACGATCCGTGATGATGTTTTTGAGAAGGATGGAAAGTCGATCACGTTTCAACGATTGACCCTCTCGAGCGAAGGGCGGAGTGCCGATACCGAATCGCTGAGTTCGCTGAAGTTTCCGGCGAAGCTGGCCTCCAGCACCAAGAAGACCAAGGGCGGCCGAAAGTCCAAAGGTCGCGCAAAAAAGCCTGCGGCGTCCGCCACGCCAATGTCGGCAGCGACCGAAACGGCGCTCCGGGCCTGGCGCAAAGGAGAATCGGTCAAGAAAGGCGTTCCGGCATTTCGAATCATGTCGAACAAAGTGCTGCTGGGCATTGCGGCCTCGCGTCCTCGCAGCGAAGGAGAATTATTGGATGTACCAGGTGTCGGCAATTCGCTAGTCACAAAGTTTGGCGCAAGAGTCCTTCGAATTGTCAGCGATGCGTCTGAATGATGTACTAAAGTCCATACTGTCACCGACTGATTTAAAGAAAACCCTTTGTTTTCAAGTTCATCCGACAAGTGTGCTGGGCTCGCAGGGCGCTCAATTCGGCCCACGAGAGGTCGTGGCCGGGGAATCCACGGGAATCGGTGCCGAGCTACAACACGCTGGTTTTGGAGTGGGTCCAATATGCGTGACCCTGTCCAGAATATAGAGCGACCTGAGTTTCACCGCTGAAAAACGAATATTTCAAGCAGCTTTCCGATGATAGTGCTTCAACAGCCCTCAAAGCAAATGACGGCACTCGACGCGTTCCCCAGCACTGTGGCGCTCACCCCCCCTTAGTAGCGGTCCTGTTCAAACCCAACCTCATGGTTAACGCGATCGTTGAGTGCCGCATGATTCGCTGGATGATCTTGGGGTGGACGCCCGCGACCGTTGCCGGGACGGGACTCGCACTCGTTCGAACTCGCTTTTCACAGGGGATGTGAGCCACAACACATTTACGCTTCTCTTGGGTATGTCTCACGAAGCTGCGCCCACGCTTTGGGGAGCCTCTCCTTTGCAAACGAAATCACCTGATTCCGCAATTTTTCGTCGG
>JBBRMF010000312.1:0-5882 GCA_038230975.1 Tepidisphaerales bacterium | reverse complement strand
GGGTGTACAGCAGGCGCGGCATGGAATCACTTACCCGATCAGTCGATGGGCCTACCGGGCGCGCAGCAGTTGGAGGGGGTAGACGTTACCGGCCGCACCGGTGAAATTTGTATCGATCTTAGAGACAGGCATTGCACTCTGCGGTGAATGGTCATTCAACGACTCAACTCAATCGATCAGAATGCGAGAAAGGAATGGGCAGACTGAAACGGTTGAAAAGGAGAAGTCAACAAAATAATAAAAATGTGCGGCGGGGAGCCGTTAGATAAAATCGATGCACCTGATCCAGTTTTTGGCATCGGCGAGGATCATTAGCGCGATGATGAAGAGGACCGTCGAAACAATGTATCGCAGCCTTCTGGATCGGCGAACGGCCTTTGAAATGTAGCGGTGCTTTCGCGTGCATTCGAAGTTCGGGGTCGCACGACGAGACAAGGCAGGGGAAGCCTCTGATGGCATATGCAGGGGATATCCCAGGGCGAAATTGAAGTCGGCAAACTCGTGTTCCATCCATTCCAGATCATTGGACGGGATATTTTGAGTTCTCACATCGGCCAACGAGGGTTTGATTGAATCGAGCAGGGTGGCGCCGCGCGTTTTGGCAAAGGTGGCATTTCCATTTTGGGCGGCGGCGATCTGCTGAATCTTCTTGGGCCATTGAACCATGGCCGAATCAAACGGAATCTCAAGCGCATCGCAGGTTTTTTGTAATGAGTGAATTGGATTGGCGATGAAATCTTCGTAGCGAAGGATTGGCCAGCCTTTGTCGCGGAACAGTTGCCAGTCGCGATGGAATCGGCGCAATCGAAGCCGCA
This sequence comes from Tepidisphaerales bacterium, assembly GCA_038230975.1. GTDB lineage: Bacteria > Planctomycetota > Phycisphaerae > Tepidisphaerales > Tepidisphaeraceae > JANXVV01. The sequence goes on along the minus strand of JBBRMF010000312.1, from coordinate 5,067 downwards.
AAGGAGGATCGTCGGCGGTGATACCGTTGCGACCGTACTTTTTGCCGATGAGCGAATTGAAAACCGCCCGGAGATCACGCGCGATCAGGAGCGGGCGCACTTGCCAGCCCTCATCCTCCAGGTGTTGCTTCACATCGGCAAAACGAAAGCAGGCGATGGTGAATTTACACCAGGGCCGTTCGACGGATTGGTACCGAGGGAGTTGCGGCAATGCGTCAAACGCAGCGTCGAGGATTCCGTCCATGTCAGATCGTTGAAGAAAACACCAGGAGATGAGCGTCGAACCGCTGCTCTGGAGCCCGCCGCATAAGTAAACGGTTCGTGCTGCGGAGGCGATGGATGGACAGGGTATAGAGAACACTTTTTGAACATCATTGCCAGCGAGTTGAATTTGACTCATTTTGCACCGCGATCCGAATTGTCGAATGAAGTGTAATTATCAACGCCATGACTCGCAAGACGACGCTCCACGAAGCATATTATTGTTGTAAAACTGAAACTTGCAAAAATATGCAGAAATCGGAGACCACCGTGAATGTTGCATGACTCACATCGGTTGCTATTCTCTGCCGCGTGAATCATTCGGACCCAACAGGCAGGAAAGCGCTGATCGTTCAAGGCGGATGGGAATTGCATTACCCGGAACAGGTCGCCGCGCTTTGTAAGCAACTACTTATCGATATTGGGTTTGACGTTGAAGTGTCAAACACGCTCGAGTCATTCGAGGACTCGGTAAAACTACAAACCCTCAGTTTAATCGTGCCTGTCTGGACGATGGGGAAAATCTCCGATGCCCAGTGCAGCTCAGTTCTCCAGGCGGTGGAGAGTGGCGTAGGTCTTGCGGGTTGTCATGGCGGCATGTGCGACGCATTTCGTGAGAACACCGATTGGCAATTCATGACCGGCGGGCAATGGGTGGCGCATCCGGGCAATGAATTCAAATACTCGGTAAAGATGGGCCCGGTTCCACATTCCATCACGGATGGGATCGCGGATTTTGAAGTGGAGACTGAACAGTATTACATGCACATCGACCCGGCGGTAAAGGTGTTGGCCACCACGCGATTCCCGACGGTCGATGGCCCGCACGCATCCAACGGGCCGGTGGATATGCCGGTGATTTGGACGAAGATGTGGGGGAAAGGGCGCGTGTACTACAACGCACTTGGTCATACGCCGAATGTTCTGAATCAGGAGCCGGTTAAAACGCTTTTGCGACGTGGGTTTCATTGGGCGGGGGCGATATGATTATCACGATCGATGGGCCAGCAGGGACGGGGAAGTCGACGGTGGCGCAAACCGTCGCAGAGCGATTGCGCCTGGATTTTCTGGACACGGGCGCGATGTATCGAGCCGTGGGATTGGAAGTATTGCGGCGAAATGCAAGGTTGGATGATCCGCGTGAACTGGCGTTTATCGCCGAGCATTGTCGCATTGAGTTTGACTACACCTCGCGACCGCCGGGCATTTTTCTGAATGGCCAACCCGTCGGTCATCTGCTCCGCGGAAAAGACGCAACGACGGCGGCATCATTTGTGGCGGTCGTGCCGGCGATTCGCGAACAACTGGTAATGCAGCAACAGGAAATCGGACGGAAGCATCCGAATCTCGTCACTGAAGGCCGCGATCAGGGCACGGTGGTTTTTCCCAACGCGGCTCTGAAATTTTTTCTCGACGCCACCCCTCAGGAGCGCGCGCGACGGCGGCTTGCGCAACTGCGATTGCGCGGTGAAATCGTCGAGTTCAATGAGATTCTCAAAGACATTATTTCCCGTGATGAGCGCGATCGGAATCGTCCGGTCGGCCCATTGAAACCACCTTTGGATGCGGAAATCATCGACACTACAACGCTGACGCAATCGCAAGTGATCGAACAAATCGTCGCACGCGCGCGACGTCATGAGGAAGCAGGGCAACAGACATGATGGGAAACCGGGTCTTCACCACGGCGCGGGCGATTGCCCGACTCGTGACCACTTTATGCTTCGATATCAAGGTTCACGGCGTACGAAATATCCCGATGAAAGGCGGTGTGCTGATTGTCGCCAACCACCAGAGCTATATCGACCCGGCCGCCATCGGCGCGCACGTGCGGCGAATGACCAACTATGTCGGCAAGTCCGAACTCTTTGAAAAACCGTTGGCCAACTGGGTGAATCGCAGCATGGGCGCGTTTCCGGTGCGCCAGGGCGAGGGTGATATCGGCGCGGTGCGCGAAGCGATCAAACGCCTGAAAGAAGGAGCCGCGCTCGTGCTGTTTCCGGAAGGTTCACGCACGTTTGATGGCGAACTTCAACCGATCGCGCCCGGCGTCGGCCTGATCGCCAAGAAGGCTGGCGTGCCGGTCGTACCTTGCGTGATTGAAGGTTCGTTCGATGCCTGGCCGCGCGGGCAATCCATCTGGAGCGTCCACCCCGTCCGCATGCGCTTCGGCCCGCCGATGAAAATCGATCATCTAAAAGCCACGGCGATCGTGCAGGTCATCGACCAGACCTTCCACCGCATGCTCACCGAGTTGCGCGCTGAAATGAAGGAAGAATTCGGCCGCGATGTCGCGCGGAAATCCCTACGCAAAAATCTCCCCACGTCCATCGAGGGCGACCAATGAGCACGATCGAAGAACTCACCCAACTCATGCTCCGCTTCCGCGACGAACGGCAATGGGCCCAGTTCCACAATCCCAAGGATGTGGCTTTATCCCTCACCCTTGAAGCCGCCGAGTTGCTTGAGCTGATGCAGTGGAAAAGCGGGCGGGAACTGCTCGAGCACCTACGCACGAATCGCGAGTTGGTGGCCGATGAGTTGGCGGATATTCTGGGCTGGGTACTTGTCTTGGCGCACGATCAGGGGATTGATCTGGGGACGGCCGTGCAAGAAAAATTGATCAAAAATGCGGAGAAGTATCCTGTGGAAAAAGCGCGTGGGGTGGCGAAGAAGTATACGGAGCTTTAAAACGCACAAGAGATCCCAGCGGCTTGGCCGCGGGATTTGTTAGTGGTTTGGCGTTACGTCCAATCGAGAGTAGAGTTTGGGATAAATCAATCAGGTGTGTCCTTGACGATTGGCGCGCTGCTGGAGAAGTATTGACGCATAGGCGGGTTTCGGAACGCGGTTAATCGGAGTATTCAATGGAGATTTTGCTTGAGCATGTCAGGAGTTTCTCGAAACGCCGAACGATCCCGCTCCGTCCATTAACATTTCTTGTCGGTGAGAACAGTTCTGGGAAGTCGACATTTCTTTCGGTTGTCTCATCTGTGTTGAACGCAGCACGGTTCCCTGGCAATCCGAGCTTTAATGATCCTCCGTATAATCTCGGTACATTCGACACCATTTCTACCTATCGAGGTGGGAAATATGGACGGGATGAGAGTTTTTGCATGGGCTTTGTTGTAGGGGAGCACGGGAAGCCGGGTTTTCGGAGAATCACGGCTTCCTATGGAAGTGATTTTGGCAATCCTACCCTCCAGCGCGTCGAGGCGGAAAACGCTTATGGAAACATTGATATCCGATTTGAAAATTCGGACATCGAAGGTGAAATCTCTTTTAGGACGAAATATGGCAAGCCGCAGAGGTTACGCTTTAAAGAAAAGGTGATCGATATTGCTTTGGTTGGGCCGCGTTCATTTGAATTCACGTTGATGAGCGCAATCCTTCGATCGTTTAGAGAGGGGCAGGAGGATAAAAGGCAATTCATTGATCGAATCCAGCTATGTATCAATGTGATCCAGCCCCCGTTCCCTGATAGTTATAGTTTTGCTCCGATACGCTCAAAACCCAAGCGAACTTATGATGAACTTGCTGAGACGTATAGCCCCGAGGGAGATCACATTCCCACTCTTTTGGCGCGGCTGCTACGACAAGAACCCAACTCGGCTGATAGTCATCGTGTACAGGAAGCATTGATTCGTTTTGGCAAGGAATCAGGCCTGTACAATTCAATCAATGTTAAAAAGCTTGGGAAAAATATCACTGATCCGTTTCAACTTCAGGTCGCGGGGGTTGGGCCAGCCGTGAACTTGACCGATGTGGGATACGGCGTCAGCCAGGCATTGCCGATTGTGGTGCAAAGCGTACTGAAGTCTGCAAGCCGAGTACTGTTGATGCAGCAGCCGGAGGTGCATTTGCATCCGCGCGCCCAAGCTGCGCTCGGAACCTTTTTCTCGGAACTTGTCGTTGACGATCGAATGCTGGTCGTGGAAACGCACAGTGATTACCTGATCGACCGTGTGCGACAGGAAGTGGCCAAAGGGAACTTGGATGCGGATCGCGTATTGATTCTTTTTTTTCACAAGCCCAAATTGGAAACAGAAGTCTTCCCAATTCATCTCGATAAGAATGGAAATGTCGAAGATGCGCCGGAACACTATCGCCAGTTCTTCCTGAAAGAAGAGTTGAACTTGCTCAATCGGACGGAGATTTAGTGTGCTTGATTATCGACGCTAATTTTATTTCCATCACTCTTTCCCCGAATCCTCCTGATGCGGCGAAACCGCTGCATGCCGCGCTAGTTGGAGGTAGGGCACGGGGCGTCTATGGGGGTCAACTAGCGCAAGAGTATGCCGCGCTTACGAAGTCGATTGGGCTGATCGCACAGCTCGACCGAGCGGGAAGATTGCGCAAGGTCTCTGGGAAAAAGGTTGATGAAGAAACTCGGCGCGTGTACGCGGAGGGAAATTGTGTTTCCAACGATGCGCATATTATCGCACTTGCGCGAGTCGCAGACGTTCGACTGCTTTGTTCAAGTGACAAAAAGCTCCATACTGATTTCAAAAATCCGAAACTCTTGAAACCAGCCGGGCGAGTTTATCAGAATCAAAGTCACGCTCATCTGATTCAGACGCACTGCAAACAGTTCAAGAAACCGAAATAGATTGGGGCATTAGACCCATCGCTTGCCAAACCCACGTATTCCAGTTCATTTTTCTGTCCTTTACGGTGTCTTGACAGCGGGCTGAGTCACGGCCTTTGTCGCAGGCTTAATCGAAGGTTCCCCAAAATCAACATCGAACACCGCCGTGAAATACCGCCAGCCCCGCCCGAGAAATAGCTGATCTTTCAGCATCTCAT
>JBBRMF010000311.1:0-5965 GCA_038230975.1 Tepidisphaerales bacterium | reverse complement strand
GGCAAGAGCATCGTATTTGTCAGCGGTGATGAGGAATATCGCTCGGAAGAAGGGCTTCCGATGCTGGCGAAGATGCTTGCCCAAAAGCATGGGTTTAAGTGTACCGTGCTGTTTGCGGTTGATGAGAAGACGGGTGAAATCAGCCCGAACAACGGGGGCAATATCCCGGGGTTGCAGGCGTTGGACACGGCGGATCTGATGGTGATCCAAACCCGCTTCCGCCATCTGCCGGAAGAACAGATGAAGCACATCGATGACTTCCTGTTGGCGGGTAAGCCGGTGATTGGATTGCGGACCGCGACGCATGCGTTTGTCGGAATCAAGGGCACGTATGAGAAGTACAACAACGGGTATAACGGTATTGAAAAAGGCTGGGAGGATGGATTCGGCCGGGCTGTACTCGGGGAGAAATGGATCAGCCATCACGGCAATCACATGCGAGAATCCACGCGCGGGGTCTTTGCCCCGGATGGCAAAGACAATCCGATCCTGAGCGGCATCAAGGATAGTGAAATCTGGGGCCCGACCGATGTCTACGGAGTACGGCTTCCTTTGCCGGAGACTTGTAAAGTTCTCGTACTCGGGCAAGTGTGCAAGGCGGCCCCGAAGAAGATAGACTCCGACCCGAATTACGGCATGCAACCGACCGATGAAGCGTTGCCGGCAACGGACAAAAAGAACAGCCCGATGATGCCCATTGCGTGGACAAAGAGCTATCAGCTAACTGGCGGTAAGGCGGGTAAGTCTTTCACCACAACGATGGGCGCTTCGACCGACCTGGCGAATGAAGGTCTTCGTCGTCTGCTGGTCAATGCGGCGTACGATCTGGTCAGTTTGAAAGTGCCGCAGAAGGCGGACGTGACGATCGTCGGTGATTACAAGCCGAGTGCGTACCGCGGTGATGGGTATAAAAAAGGTGTGAAGCCCGCGGATTTGAAATAGTCTTCCGCGTGAATGAGAAATAAGAAATGACGAAATCCGAATGACGAATCAATGATTCATCATTCGGATTTCGTCATTTTCCCTCTTCCTATTTCTTCAGGAATATTTTGACTTCGCTCGGGCCGAGTTTATCGGTCAGCACACCACCCACAATGTGCAGATCATAGTTGTAGGCATGCTCATGCCATTCACCGTCTTCCAATCCTGCATCCATGAGCGTGAAGTCACCGGCGGGTGTGTCTTCGAGATTCGCAACCACGACTACCACACCGCCTTCGTCATTCCAGCGTTTGTAGGCGAATAGGTGTCGGTCGGTGTCTTTCATCAGCACTTGAAACTGGTCGCAACAGAGCGCGGGCGTGTTTCGGCGGAGTTTCACCAGCCCGGCAGTGAACAGCTGCAAACCTCTGTTGTCGGCGTTCTCGAGCAAAGCCCAGTCGATCGGTTGAGGATCCAGCGACTTGGGGTTGGACGCGCCAAATTCCTGCCCCATCCACAGCATGGGAATACCTGGAGACGTCAGCAGCATTGCCGTCGCCAATTTCACGCGCCGAAATGCCGCTTCGCCGAATGTTTTTGAATACTCAGCGATCTGCGTCAGGATGCGGTCCTGATCGTGGCTCCCGATATAGTTGACGGTGTGGTTGCCCGTGCCAAAACCATTTGTGGCAGGGTTCAGCTTTTGTTCCAGGGCTTCCATGTCCCAGGGTTGCTCGCCGTCCCTTTCGTGTCGAGTGGCGACGGCCTGCAATTGCTTGGCGTATGACTCGTGCCAGGCGGCGACCATCGGGCCCACCGGATATCCGCAAATCGCGGGATCTTCAGGAATGTGTTCCGCGACGGTGAAGAATGGTTTACGGCCATCAATTTTCTTGAACGCCGCATCCGTGAATTCCCGCATGACATTAAAATCATTGATCGCGCGCGTCGCGTCAAATCGAATTCCATCAATGTGGAAATGCGTGACCCAATATTCAATCGAGTCGATCACATATTTACGGGCGGGAAACACATTGAGTTTTTCATCGAAGTGTGTGAACTCGAATTTCGGGCCCCATTGCATGCACTCGGGGTCTGGATTTTCTTTGTAGAACCAATACTCATAGTCAATTTTTGCCAGCGGTGAATCGGCTTCGGCGTGGTTGAAAACGCCGTCCATGATGACACGCATGCCGCGCGCGTGGCACTCGTCGATCAGACGACATAGATCGACCGGTGAGCCGTAGCTGCTGTCGACGGCAAAGAGGCTGCGTAGATTGTAGCCCCATGATTTGCCGGGAAATTCTTTGACGGGCATCAGTTCGACGGCGTTGATTCCCAGCTCAACGAGGTAGTCTAGCTTTTCGATCACGCCGCGAAATTTACCTTTGACGCGGGGCGAGCCTTTGTCGCCCAAACCACCGCTGAAATCACCGACGTGCAGTTCGTAAATGACGAGCTGATCGTTCGGCGGCAAAGGCACATCGTCGTGAAGCCATTGGTAATCATTCCAGACGCGCTTGCCGTTTTTGACGGATAGAAAAGTCCGCTCATGTTCGTCGTTGGTGATCGACAAGCCGTACGGATCAAACACTTCGACGATCTGATCCTTCGCAAAGTAGCTGTTGGATTGAACCGCGAATTTGTAAAAATGTTCGCCATCGGGCAATTGCGCGGTAATTCGCCACCACCCGTCACGGCCCAGTTTCATCGACTCAGGTTTCCAATCGTTCCAACTGGAAATGAGCGAGACGGAGGGGTTGTAGGGCGCAAACAAACATAGTTCAATCGCACCAGTGGTGGGGCTGGACATGGCTCATCATTCTCCGGTGGGCAACCGATACGGTTGCGCCACGCAAAAGGGTGTTGATCGACTGCGAAGACGCTGAAAGAGCGAGGTCGAAATTTTACTGAAAAATGACACGGGCTGAGTCATTGCAAAAGTCGTTCCAGCGGCCCCAACCGTCGTAGAACTAATTGCAGGCATATTGTCTCTATGAAATCCGTGTAAACGGAAAGTAATCGTGTGAGTTTCCGTGCGTGGCCAGATTGACGTAGCGGGAAAATTTGACGCGAATGGTGCCGGTGGAATTGGCGGGGTCGTTCAAGTGTACATTGACGCAATTTTCTATTCAGCCGAATCGCCTTGCGGAGGCCCGGCTTCCTCTATATCGCCGCCTTCGATGCTTCCATCAAAGTCCATCAAGAACTGCACGTTTTTCATGAGTTCATCCCCAACCCTCTTTCGTAGAAAGTGGCGTGCTTTGCGAGTGCCTGTCCGCCGTGAGACGTGCAGGATGACGACGTGCTGATTCTTGAGCGTCGGCAAAATCTCCGCGAACTGATCGACATGCAGAGGTCGGCCGATCTTCGCACGTTGTTTGTGGTCTTTTTCGTAGAACGTACATTCGGTCAACAGCACTTCGGCATTGATCACGTCTGGATGTTGAAACACCGGCCCGAATGAAGTGTCTCCGAGATACGTTACAAGCGGCACTTCCAGTTTGTACTGAATCTCGATTCCGCGTTTTTTCATGGCGGCCAGTTCCGGGCCGAGAATGCCATGGTATTCGGCCTTTAGCTTCTCTCGAACGCTCACCAGTGCGTATCCCAGACTTGCCCCGGCGTGATGCGTCTCCATCGCGCGGATCACAAAATCGCGACGCACTTCATACACCTGCCCCGGCTCCATGGGCACGAGTGTGTAGGGTGTCTTTTGGCGTTCGATATTTCGCCAGCTGCGCAGCATTTCATCCACGAACTTTGCGATCTCCGCCGGCACGAGAATCGTCCCGGGTTTCATTCCCTGGAAATGGCGTTGCGAGAGGTAATACGAAATACCCGCGATGTGATCCATGTGTCCGTGACTGATGCACAGGATATTGCTGGTCAACGCAAAGTAGGGTGCTCGCCCGATGTCAAAGCAAACATCCAGCTCGGGTATCTGCACGACGGTTTCTTCCCCCGCAACGCTGTACCCGATGACGTGCATCGACCCGAGTGGGATCTTCGCGAATTTCTGGACCAGAAACGACTTGACCTGCGGGTTGGACGGCTCGGACAACGACATTCGTTCGAGGGTAATCGCGGAGGAAGGAGGTGTCGAGCCGAATTGCCAAAGCTCTTTTCTTTTGTTTCGCTCAAATCCGTACTCGGGATGAAGAAGTAGTGGTTGGCTGAATACGCGTTATCCCTTATTCGTGGAACTCCCAATGGGGGGATTCCCAATGGTGAATCCGCCAAGCGGGGAACCCCTCATTTGCGCGAGTCTTCGCACCGTCGATCCCACATTCAACGGAAGGCGGAGAAGGCGAATGGGTGACAGTTCACCCGAGACCATTCCCGCATCTTTAACGACGGAAAGTCGGGAACGGAAAAGAAACCATGTCGATCTCGTTGAACACCAATCTGTCATCGCTCATCTCGCAGCGTGCATTGACGACCAACAGCCATGCTCTCGGCAAAACGCTCGAGCGCCTCAGCACGGGGTTGCAATTGAACCATGGCTCGGACAATCCATCGGGGCTTTTGACATCAGACCTGTTGAGCGCGGAAAAGGCAGGGATCAGCGGCGCGTTGAATAACGTGCAGCGGGCGTCAAACATCGTCGGCACGGCCGAGGGTGGACTCGGTGAAATTGCGAATACCCTTACCGCCCTGCAGGATCTGGTCAAGACCGCGGCCAACAGCGGGGGCCAAAACGCGGATGAGTTGGCGGCAGGTCAGGCACAAGCCGATTCTCTCTTGTCGGAAGTCAACCGTATTGCCGGCGCGACGACGTTTGAGGGAAAACGGCTATTGAATGGTACGCTGGACTACACGCTGAGCGGTGTGGCGACGCCCAGCATTCAAAACCTTCGCGTGAACTCGGCGCGGTTAACTGGCGCTGCCCCGCAATCCGTGACGGTTGCCGTGAAGACCAGCGCGCTGACCGGAAAAATCGGTTATGCCGGCGGTGCCTTGATCCCTGCTAACAACGTTGTGCTGGAAATCGGTGGGAATGCCGGCACGGATCAAGTGTCAATTGCCGGTGGTGCGTCCGTTGCCAATATCATCTCATCGATCAACACCGCCAAGGCAACCACGGGCGTCAGTGCCGCCGTCTCAGGCGCGGCGTTGAGACTCGACAGCGTGGGGTTTGGGTCAGACCAATTCGTGAGCTTGAAAACCATCAGTGGCGCGTTCGTGCCGACCGCAACGCGTGCCGTTGGAACTGATGCGGTGGTGACCGTCAACAATGTGCTGGCTTCTGCTCGCGGAAAAGATATCACGCTTCGCACGGCAACCCTCGATACACAATTCACCCTCTCTACGGCCTTCAATATCGCCGCAAGTACCAGTACGTTCAACGTGGTAGGCGGCGGAGCTACCTTTGCCATCGGGGCTAAGGTGACCGACGCGAACAAAGTCAGCCTGGGGGTTCAGTCCGTCACCACCGCCAATCTGGGGGATGTCGCCAACGGCTTACTCGCCACTCTGGGTTCGGGTGGAGTCAATGCATTGACCAGTTCAAATTTGACGACCGCACAGAGCGTCATCGATACGGCGATCAAGCAAGTCTCGACGCTGCGCGGGCGACTGGGCAGTTTTCAAAAATATACGTTGGACGGCACGGGTTCGGCGTTGCAGACGACTTTGGCGAATGTCACGTCGGCACAGAGCAGCATCACGGATGCCGATTTTGCCGCTGAGACCTCGAACTTGTCGCGGCAGCAAATTCTGGCGCAGGCCGGGGCCTCGGCGTTGGCCACCGCCAATTCCCAGAACCAATCCGTTCTCTCGCTGCTCCGATAATCTGAAAAATAACTGAATACCGATTGGTTTTTTTTCTGCTCATGAGGGGCGGCATCTGCGGTGCCGCCCCTCTTTATCGTGCATTTACAGCATTTTTCAGGTTGGCGGGTTGCCCGATGTCGGGTGCCACAGGTCTGCGAGTACGCCGACCTGTGGCACCCCGACACTTAAGCGACCTACCCAGCTGAAATATGCGCTAGAACGGGCCTGCCAGCCTGAATAACCATGCAGCGTTGTAACAAAAAACCAT
>JBBRMF010000310.1:0-5980 GCA_038230975.1 Tepidisphaerales bacterium | reverse complement strand
TCCGGCCAGCAACTTCAAAGCGAACAACTTCCCGAGGCAGCGCGTCTTTTTCATTTTTCACTGAACGATAGACCCACGCAACTACATGTCGGCCTGCTCATCGCCATCGCGTGCGCGGTCCTCGTCGCTGCGATTTTTCGAGTGACGACGTTCGGTTTCCACCTGCGCGCCACCGGCGAAAACCCCGTTGCGGCGCGCTTTGCGGGAATCAGAGTCGGTGCGATTTCCATTGCCACCCTCTGCCTGAGCGGCGGGATGGCCGGTCTGGCCGGCGCGATTCAAATGAGTGGTGTCCCCCCTTATCTGCTCCTGCCCGATACCGCTTCAAGCGGCTTCGGTTTCACCGGCATCGGCGTCGCCTTGCTCGGCCGACTTTCCCCGATGGGAGTCGTGCTTTCCGCACTTTTCTTCGGTTGGTTGCAGACGGCATTCTCAGCATTGGAAACTGAACTGCGTGTCCCCTTTTTAACGCTTCAAGCGACACAAGGTGCTATCCTGATCGCAATTCTCATACTCACTAAAAGAAAATGAACCACAGATAAACGCAGATGAGCACAGATTAAGTACAAGAGTATTTTTTGTTTTCTGCTGTCTATGTTCATCTGCGTTTATCTGTGTTTTCACTGGTCTCGGAATGATTCCGTCCGACGAATCGAGTGACGTGAAGGCCGTCAGCATCATCAGATTCCGTGGCGAGCCATTCGGGGGAATGAAATCCGACCGCATTTTTTTCGAGCGAAAACTCACTGCTTACGTTCCCTGCCACGGCCGCGAGGATCGGGGGCTTTCCCAACGACGTCCAAGCTTTTCTGAAATTTCCCATCTCTGCTTTGGGATCCGTGCCCTGCTGCCCGGATTCGGAGATCTTGAGACACGCGACGTAGAAGCGTCGACCCTCTATTTCGGCGACGGCCCATACGCCGCACGCGCCGTTCATATGATTCGGGATCGGGCGGCCTTCCCGCAACGGATATTTCGACAGGATCGCCACGCCGACATCGGTCTCTGCCTCCTGGCGGTTTTGAAGCGGGTAATAGGCGGATTGCGTCAATCGGCCGCCCAGTTGACGCTGCAAATTCCCGAGCGATTTACCGTGAACCTCGATCAGAAATAAAATGTCGGGATCAAGTTCTCGGATTCGGGACATCTGCAATTCGGGGGGGCCGGCTTCCGTGCGAATGTTGAGCGAAATCACGTTCAGCGGACGACTTGGCACACCGATCGGAATCGTGGACTGCGACAGATTCGTCAGTGACCGCGCATACCGAAAGAACGCCAGGGGAACTGCGAGCGCGAACAATCCAAGCACCAGGCACAGCCACACTCCGGAGGAAATTTTGCCTGATCGCATGCAGATATTGTATGCCTTTCGTAGTGCGAGCGTTTAACAGCGGTCCCAGGAAACAAGTTCCCTGGGCGTTGATTCTCAATCGCATATTTTTCTCAGGCGACTTGTGCGATGGGTTTATTCGTCTGTGAGATCCAACGGCGAATCACACCGCTATGCCCTTCCCAACTGGAACTGGCGCGCACCTTCAGGAAGGCGTCGTATAGCGCATCAAGCATCTTTGTGAAATCGCGCAAGAGCGTGATTCGCTCTTCAAACAGCGCGCGGGGTGACTCGGCGTCTTCCACTTCGGGAAGCTTGGCCGACCCGACGCCCAATGATTCTGCGGTCAACGTCAAATCATATTGTTGCGACAACGCATGCAGCAGCAACCCGGCCTTACGAGGCACTTTGCCGACGCGCAGGGCATCGCGGGCCTCGGGTGTACGCGAGGGACCGTCGCCGCGAATCGTGTCTTTGCCCGTTTGGGCATAGGAACAATCCAGATCGAGCGCACGATCGAAAAAGATCGTCACGTCACCCGCTCCTTCGGTCGTCACGACACTCGTGCGCGCATCCGCCTCATGCCACAGCCAGACCAGAAACTCATTGCCCAGAAAATCTTTTGGTTCCGGTCCTTTGGCCACCCATGGATATTCCGGGTGCTGGCTTTCCCCATCCGGCCCGATCGCAAAACGCGTGGGACGCAGATCTTCATATTCACGACGCTTCTTTTTTTCTTCCAGAATTTTCAACGCCATCGAGCCCGATGACAACGGCTGTAATTCCAAACCGAACGTCCGCTCAAAAATCTCCAGCAACTTTTCCATGCTCGGGCCGGAAGCGGTGCAATAGACGATTTGCTCCGGCACATCCCACAAGATCTGAAGCAATTTGCTACGGCGATATTTGCCGCTCTTCATCTCCTCTTCCAATTTTTCACGGACCAGTTCCTTGACGGCTTTTTTCTGAGCCTTGCTGGCAAAGCCAGATGGATTCGCCTTGGCAACGGCCTCTTCCTCCATGATCTCATATGCCTTTTTCAAGTCACCAGGCACGCGGTTCGTGTCGATCTTGAGCGCAAAACAAAGGGCATCGTTGTAGACATTGTGATCGAAGGAGAATTGCCCGTCGAAAATATGTCGGCCCCCGCTCCAGCCGTATTCCTCTTCTTCCGTTCCACCGAACTCACCCGGCTTGAGCGCATTCGCCGCCAGCTTATCCAGCAGATCCTGATCCGCGATCTTCGGCATGTCCTTGGACTTACCGACCACTGCGAACCGACGAAACGACACAGAACCCGAGGCAAAACCCATGCGATAACTCCAAAAATCCGCTCCCTTCCAACAGTAATGGGCTTATCGCTTTATTTAGCCGGTTCGCTTGCGAACCGTGTTTAGCGGCTGGCCGAAGCCGCCAGACACCGGTCGCAAGCGAACCGGCTAAATAAAGCGACGGCGCTACTCCGCGGGAAGGAACCGGAGCCGCGGGATCGTAGCGGCGGTCACTCGATTTTCAAATAGCCATTGCGACAATGCCAGTTCTTGCGCATCTTATCCACACGGTCCTCAACTGAAAGTGAGACGCTTGATGCGGTCAACGATTTTTCGCCGGTCCATTCTTCCACTCTTAATTACTGGTTGCTTCACAATTCCGAAGCCTTTGCACGCAGACGAGGCTGCGGCCAATCCAACGACGCACGCGGCCCCGACCACCAAATCGACTGCCGTCATCGGCGGACCCTCGAGTAAGGCCACCGCCGCCGATCCGTTTCCGGGCGCGACACCGCAAAACGTGGTGGCCGTCACCGCCAGGATATTCCCCGCCGTCGTGCGTATCGACGTGGCGGCGGAAACTTATTCCGAAGGCAAGCGCGACCTTCGGCGCGGGATTGGTTCCGGCGTGATCATCGACGATGACGGGCATATTCTGACCAATTATCATGTCGCCGGCCGCGCCGCTGAAATCTATGTGACGTTGGCGAATAAAGAACGCGTCCCGGCCATCTCCATCGGTGACGATCACTGGACGGATCTGGCGATCATTCAACTCGACATGGAAACGGTGAAGCGAAAAAAAATCACTTTCAAATACGCCGAACTGGGTGAGAGTAAAGATCTGGTGCCCGGACAGCCCGTGATGGCCGTCGGTACACCCTTTGGCCTCGCCCGCACGATGACGCTCGGTGAGGTCTCCAACAACGAACGCACTTTCTACCCGGATCGCATGGAAATCAACGGTTACGAAACGGGTGATTTTGCCAACTGGATTCAAATGGATACCCCCATCAACCCCGGCAACAGCGGTGGGCCGTTGGTCGACATGACCGGCAAAGTGGTTGGCATCAATACCCGTGGGGGTGGACAAAATCTGAACTTCGCCGTTCCCGCCGACACGGCCCGCGAAGTCGCCGATAAAATCCTGAAGTCTGCCGGGCCGGATAAAAAAGGGCGGGTTGATCGAAGCGATCTTGGCATCGACTTTAAACCCATGCAGGATCTGGAATCGTTCTACGACATTGACGTGAATAAAGGCGTTCTGGTCAACGGCGTTGAACACGGTTCCCCCGCCGAAAAGGCCGGTGTGAAAACGCAGGACATCATGCTCGATATCAACGGAAAGACGATCAACGTTCGTTTCCCTGAAGAACTCGCGCCGATGAAGAAGATGATCGCCGACCTGCCCATCGGCGGCGAAGTGAAGTTGACCGTCCGTCGCGGAAAAGAAACCGTTCCGCTCGTTGCCAAAACCGAAAAGCTCCAAGGAGCGATCGGCGAGGAAAAGGAATTCAAAAGCTGGGGCCTTTCCGTGCGCGAGGTCACCCGTAAATATGCCAATGAGAAACAGCTTGACGACCGAAGCGGTGTCGTCGTCACCGGCTTGCGTCCGGGTTACCCCTCTGCAAAGGCGGAGCTGTTTCAAGGCGATGTGGTGCTGGCCGTCAATCAAAAGCCCGTTGCCGATCTCGATGCGTTTTTGAAACTCTATAATGAATCGACCAAGAACAAAGATGCACTTGTTCTACTGGAAATAGTTCGCAATCGTGGACATCAGTCGAAGGTGCTGAAAATCACTTACGAAAAATAATACCAAGTGGCGTGGGCGTCTCGCCCATGCTTAGTCACATTGAAGAAATGCACGGGCGAGACGCCCATGCCACCTTTACAAATGCACGTTTCCGGAGATTTCATGCTTCGCTCTTCCTTAAAAACGCTCTGTGTCTTGTCCCTTGCCGTGGCCGGCTGCAATTCAAATGGTTCGCACGCGGCGGGCCCATCCACTCCGCAGTCAGTCGCGCAGATGTCTGAACTGAAAAGCACGGCGATCGTTTCCCCTGCTGTGGCGCAGGCACTTTATGAAAAAGTGAAACCCTCGCTGGTCGCCGTTCAATACACGTTTAATGGCGAGCTCGGTCGCTCGGAAATCATTGGCCCTGGTGTTGTCGTCAGTGCTGATGGACTGGTGATGACCTCCTTGGCGATCGTGCCTGCGCAGATTCCGAACGGGCAAATGATCGATTTCAAGATCATCGTCCCCGGCGATAAAGAGACGGAACTGGAAGCAGAATTCCAAGGCCGCGACGAGCGCTCGAATGTCGCGTTCATCAAAACCAAAGAAAAACAGAAGTGGGCCGCGATCGATTTTACCGAAGCGCCGCAGCAAATCGGCGAAGCCGTTTTGTCGGTTGGGTTGTTACCCAAAGCCGCAGGATATCATGCGTATCTCACCCAGTCGACTGTCTCGGCGAATCTGCGCGGCCCGGTTCCGCAGACGCTGGTCAGCGCCGATGGCTTAGCCATGCTGGGCTCCCCCGTCTTTGACGCACAAGGTCATGCGATTGGATTCGTCAATCAACTGCTGGATCAGGCGGTGGTGCTGAATGACCCACGCAACCCACTCGGGGCCATCAGCAATCCACCTCGATTTTACGTGCCGACGCGTGATTTTTTGCAGAGCTTGCAGGATCCCCCCAAAGCCGGTGAACCGATGAAACTGCCCTGGCTGGGCGTTTCGCAAATCTCCGGTGTGAATAAAGAGGTTGCCGACTTTTTGCATTTGCAGAATGATTCAGCAGTGCAGGTCGGCGCGGTGATCCCCGGATTCGCCGCCGAAAAAGCCGGGCTGAAAGCCGGGGACATCATTGTCAAATTCAACGGTGAACCCCTCGAGCGCGGCGACGAACCCGA
This sequence comes from Tepidisphaerales bacterium, assembly GCA_038230975.1. GTDB lineage: Bacteria > Planctomycetota > Phycisphaerae > Tepidisphaerales > Tepidisphaeraceae > JANXVV01. The sequence goes on along the minus strand of JBBRMF010000310.1, from coordinate 466 downwards.
AGAAGCCGCGTTGATCCTGCTCCGCAAAATCCGTCGGCTGAAAGTCGGTGCCACCGTCGCCTTCACGATCCTCAAACCCAACGCCGTGGCCGCGCCGTTGACGGAAGTGTCGATGACGCTTGAAGAACGGCCGATGCAGTCCAACACCGCCCGGCGTTTTTACGCCGATGACCTGGGCTTCACCACGCGCGAAATGGTTTTTGAAGACCGCTACGACCGCCGCCTGAAACCCGAATTCAAGGGTGCCATTGTCGCGTTAGTCAAACCGAGCAGCAGCGCCGCGAGTGGCCATCTGCAAACGAATGACATCATTACCCAGATCAATCGCACACCGGTGACGGATATCGAACAGTTCAAGAAACTCTACGAAGATTTCCGCAAAACCAGCAAAAAAGAAGCGGTGGTTCTGGAGATTCTGCGCGGGGTGAATACGGAAGTCATCCGCATCGAACCGCCACAATGATTG
>JBBRMF010000309.1:0-5986 GCA_038230975.1 Tepidisphaerales bacterium | reverse complement strand
GTACACCGTCGATCACCTGAACAAAGATGCCAAGGGCAACGTCGTCTCGATCACCCTCCGCAATCCCTGGGGCGTCGACGGTGCCGGCAACGACGGCAAGAACGACGGCTACGTCACCGCCACCCCCGCCCAGGTCTTCGGCGGCCTGCTCGGTGCCACCGCCGCGATCGCCTGATCGACGCCTCGGTGAAAAAAACTTCCTTCCTTCCCGACCAGCACACCCTGTATGAGGTGTGCTGGATTTATTTTAGCGGGAGCGTTGCGCCCATGTTCGCACACACGGTCGCAACTAATCTTCCCAGACCACTCCCCCACGAATTATTGATTTGACATTCCCTCCGAATGAGTTATAATGCTCGACACTCACTCCGATGGGCGCGGTGGGTCGAAGGGTATACGAACCAGTTCATGCATCAGGGAAGGTCAAAAATTTATGCGAAAGTCAGTTGGCAAGCTCATCCGCGCGTCGTCTCGCGCACTTTCTGAAATGTACAAACCCTTGAGGGGGGGGCAATCGTTTGCGCTCTCGGAATGCGGACAATCATTTCGCATTTGAATCCCTCGGCGATCGCATTCAAATCAATTCACCCTTTTTGATCACCGGCCTGAACAACATCATCTATAACGACCTCGGGGCCAACACTGATGTTGAAGTCGCCCCCGGGGCCAGTGTCATCTTTGCAAGTTCACAGCACCTTTCCAGTCTGACCATCGATAACGGGTCCAACGCGCTGATGGATGCCGCCGGCGGTTTCTCCATGAATCTCGGTGCGCTTACCATCGCCCCCACCACGGGCGCCGTCGGCAGCGGTGGACTTCTGGACATCGGCCGCAGCTTCGTCTACGTCAACGATTCCTCTTCAAGCACCTTCCAGTCCATCCAGCAATACTGGTCGAAGGGGTATAACCTCAACGGCGCGTCCAATCCCTATGCAGGCATCGTCGGCGATTGGGCCGGTCGGGGCGGGATCACCAGCACCTTCGCCAGCGCCACCACCGCCGATGGCTCCTACATCACGCTCGGCGCGTATGATTCCGCCTATGCCGCCGCCAACAATATCGCACTCGGCGTCGGAGCCAACACCTCTTCCACCTCCACGTCGCAGTCCATCCTGTCGCCCAACGTGCCGGCGAACACCACCCTCATCCGTGCCACGCTCACCGGTGACACCAACGGCGATGGCGTTGTGAATGCCTACGATGTCGCCGCCGTCAATGCCCATTACAATACCGCCCCCGGCGCACCGCTTAACAACAACGGCTCCATCGTCGGTGACTTCACCGGTGACGGCCATGTGAATAACGGCGACGTCACCATTTTCAACAACGCCGGTAATTACAGCCCGCAGGCACCCGGCGCGCTTCAGCCGTTGGTCCGCTCGGTGCCCATCGTCACCAGCGCCGGTTCACAGTTCAGCGGGCACGTCGCCAACTTCATCCCTTCAGTCCCCGCCGCCGCCGGTTCCACGATTACAAACAACGCCGCCACCGATTATTACGCCACGATCAACTGGGGCGATGGCGCGGTTGACTCGAACAACCCCGCCGTCACCACCACCGCCAACCCCGTCACCCTCTCCTTCGATCCATCCGATGACACCTACTACGTTGACGGCACCCACACCTACACCGGTGTCCCGGCGTCTCCTCCGTCCGAATCCATCATCCACAAACCAAGCAGCCTCGCCGGTTCCCGCAACGGCTTGATCCGCATCGCCCCAGTCGGCCTCAACTCCACCACCGCCGGCACCAGTATCGATCTAAGCTGGAACGGCAACGCCCCTTCCTACCAAATCTACCGCTGGCAGGGGGCCAATGCCCCCGCTCAAATAGGCACCGTCACCCCCACCGGTTCGGCGCTCACCGGGTCCACTCCCAACACTTACCACGATGCCACCAGCCTCCAGCCCGACAACGGCTACTTCTATCGCGTCGTCGCCTCCTACGGCAACAGCGTCACTACCCAATCCGACCTCGCCACCGCCACCTTCACGTTCACACTTACCCCCGTCGCCGCGTCGGTCACCGCAACGAACGGCGCGGCGACCATTCAAGCCTCCACCAACTATCTTGGCACGCTGAACGCCACCAACGTCAGCATCGATTGGGCCGATGGGAATATCACCACCGCCTTCACGTCCAGCATCACCAGCCCCAGCCAGTTCATCACCACTTCGCATACTTACGCCATCACCGGCAACTACGCGGCTGTGATGACCGTAACTGACGATGCCGGCATCTCTCAATCTACGGAGTTCAGCATAGCCACGACCGGGCTTGCAAGTTCAACACCACAAAATTTCACCCTCTCCGCCCAGCAAAACACCAATTCCACCTGGACCCTCACCGGCTCGGCAAGCTCGCCGGTCGGGGCGACCCTCGTCTATAGCTGGGATCTTAATGCCGGTCCGAACAACACTGCCGATCCCCTCATCACGACCGACCCCGCCACCGTGGAGTTCTACCAGGCCGGAACCTACACCTTCAGCCTTACCGCAACCAACCAAAACGGCGGGGCCTCCGCTACTTCCGCCATCGTGCAAGTCGCTGTCACCAGCGAAGCTACCACGGTCCAAACGCTGGATAGTAGCGCACGCGTACAACCCGGCCATACCTACCAGCTAAACGCCGCCGTGCTCGATCAGTTCGGCAACAAGATGAGCAGGCCGTCCGATGCCTATCTCGCGGCCCATCCGGGCGCGCCCTATAACTTCGTCTGGACCTACACCGCCCCCATTGGTTCGGTCGATTCCAACGGCGTCTACACCGCTCCCGCCGGAACTGCCCCGCAGGCCGTCACCATCCACGAAACCGCCAACGGCTACTACAACGACAGCCTGGCCGGTTCGTTAGCGAACGATGCGATCATCAACGTCACGTCCTCCGCCCCCGCGCCCACAGCCGTTCCGGCTGCACCTACCAGCGTCACCGCCACGCCAAATTCCGACGGCAGCGTCACGATCAACTGGAACGGCAACGCCAACACCGACGAATACATCATCTCCGCATCCAGCGACGGCGGTGTCTCCTACACGCCAAAAACAGTCTACAACCCGGGTCAGGTGATTCCGGCAATCCCGGGGTTTCAAGTCACGATCCCGGGCTTCAGTCTCTTTGAAAATGCGAACTATAATTTCAGCGTGACACCGATCAATGCGTTCGGGAGAGGTACCGGCGTAAGCACCGGAACGGTTGTACCAGTGGCACAACCCGCCCATTCGCCAACGACAAATCCTCCTAAAGTTAAATCCGCACCAACTCCGAGAAATGCGAAGAACGACGTTAAGCTGACAGATTCTACATCCATCACATTCAAATGGAATGCAATTAACGTGGCAGGGGCGACTTATTCCATCTACTGGGGAGGAACGAGTAGTAACTTCGGAAATGCTGGGATCGTTCAGCGAAACGCCTCTGTTCTCTCTTATACCATTCCAGGGCTTTCACCAAATACGACGTATTACGCGTGGGTCACCGCGTTCGCGCCCGGATACTCCGAGTCTAAGAGAACCTCCACGATCAAATGCAAAACCGCAAAGGCGTCAACTCAAGTATCCGCTGTATCCGCCGTGAAGGTAGCTACAACCGGAAGCACGAACACAGTCGTCACCCACTCTAATGGCACGGTCGACAACACCGCGACTTTACCCACCGGCCAAACCGTAAGCTGGGCGTGGCAAGGGTCTGGAGCTCCATCTTGGAAAATAGTAAGAAATGACGGTAGTACCGTTACGACCACGGCAACATTCGCAAGCGGTCGCTATTCGTGGGCCGATCCGAACGTCTCCGCCGGAATTCTGGGTGGTGTGAATCCCACCGTCTACACGTACACCGTGACGGCCGTCCTCGGTAGCTCAAACTCTGTTCCATCGGCTAAAAACGCGGCTCCGCAAATATTTTTTGTGACGGGATATAACGATTCTACCGGTCCAGATCAGCAGGCTTATTATGATTATAAGTTGAATGCGCAAGTGCACTATTTCGCATACTTAGACGATCAGAAAATCATCGATGCATTACCTGCGCGCATGTCCGTCGTCCTGGTGGGCCACTCTTTTGGTGGGCATACTGCATTGCGCGTTGCGAATCTGCTAAATCAGAGAAAAGTGGATTATCTGGATCTACTTGATCCCGTTGACAATATAAATCAGCCGCCTCAGGACCCGCCTATATCTGTGCCACACACGCTATCAGCGAATGTGCTTCAAGCAGAGGATTGGTTACGTAACAATTACACTTATGTCGACGTGAAATCGTGGCTCTTACCCGGACATTTTGCCTACGAGTTTCTACCGCCCTCGTACATAATGAATTCGCCGGGTATCAACAAAATTCTTCCAGACGAAAAAGACCGATTCCACGCATCTCCCGTCCAAAATGATGCTCAGATCGCAGACCTCAGTGCTGCAATCGGCTTGTCTACCATGAACTGGACGACGACATAGCACACAGTTGATCACTATTCTGAAATTGCTTCGAATCGCTAGTTACGCTTGCGTAAGGATAGGTAGCCATGAAGACCATCCATATTAACTTCTGCGTCGAACAGTTGGAAAATCGGTTGCTCCTTTCGCAAGGTGCATTCTCCGCAAATGAGCGCGCGGGATCGCCTTCACTTCAAAGTGCGAGAATCGCCGATAAAAAAGGTCCGCGCGTATCCGCGTCGGATTCTACTTTGTCGCAAACATCCGGATCGTTGACGTTTGGAATGGGCAATCTCGCAAATACCCGGCTAGCGCCAGTCGCCGTAACGCTGGGAACCAAGGCGTTTATTGCAGGAGGTACGGACGATGCCTTCAATCGATACGATACCGTCGACATATACGACGCGGCATTACAAACTTGGTCCGTAAAGCATTTAAGCGTTCCACGATACGGTGCCGCGGCGGCCGCTGTGGGTACGAAGGTTTTATTTGCGGGTGGCGGCGTTGACGATGGGCGTAGTGTTGATGTTTACAATTCGACGACGGAATCATGGTCCCTGGCAAACCTCTCAGTTCCAAGATACGGCGGTTCCGCCGCAACGATCGGCCAGAAGGTCTATTTTGCCGGGCTGGAGCGAAACGCGACACGCATCGTTGACATTTACGATGACGCAACTGGGCGCTGGACAACAATGAAAGCGCCTCGAAGATTTGCGGACAGCGCGGGCCATTCAAATATCACTGGTAGTGCAGGCGCAGGTATTGGCGGCATCGCTATTTTTGTAACAGCAGATATCGTTCAGGCATTCAATTCCACTACTTCGCGCTGGCAAGTTTTTAAGCTGAGGCACTCGATGCTGTATCCGAAAGTAAGCAGCATCGGAAGCAAAGCCATCTTTTCAGATAATAACGGTTCTGTCGTCACTTACGATGATTTGACGGGAAAGATCACGCAGAATCACACCGCGATCCTAAGTCGATCAGGGTATGCCGTCGGTACTGTTGGTAATTATACTCTGTACAGAGGGGGGGAAGGTGCGGACTTCGGCAATGTAATCAATGTCTACAACAATGTCACGGGAATATGGGAAGTTGCTTCGCTGTCAAATACAAGAGCGGAAGCGGTGGGTATCGCAGTTGGAAATACTGTTCTTTTTGCCGGGGGTATCACAAACGATCCAATTTCTGAAAGCCGGGTTCACACGTCAACCGTAGACATTGTCCACATCGATACTTCCCTCCTCACCGGCGGCCTCACCGGTCGCCCCGGCCACACCGTCACCGTCCAAGTCTTCAATACCGGGGATGCCCCTCTGGCCACCGGCACGGTCGTGAAGCTCTACGCCACCCGAGCGCGCGGGATCATCGATGGCTCGTCCATCTTGCTCGGCAGCAAGCCCACCACGTCGCCGCTGGCCGCGAATGACAATCGAACGTTGCGGGTTTCTACGAAGATACCGGGGACGATGGTGGGCGGAAGCTACTATCTCGTAGCCGCCGTCGATGACGGCAAGACCGTGACGCCGATTGCGTCGTCGGAGACAAGCTACAAGATTACTACG
>JBBRMF010000308.1:0-6001 GCA_038230975.1 Tepidisphaerales bacterium | reverse complement strand
TCGCTTGTGCGTCCATGCCAAGCTCCTTGTGCCAGGGGATCAGTTGTGCGTCCACCGAGATCTCGGACCACAGACAACCCTACCGGTACGGGGCTGATCGCGCAAGCGCAGGAATGTGATAATCTACTTGCGGAAGCCCTGCGTGCTGATCTGCAATTACAGGTTTTTCTCGACAAAGTGTCTCCGTTCCAGCTATACTTATTTTTTCAATACCTCTGGCCAGCTATTCGGTACTACTTATGATAAAGCCCAAACTGGTTCAACAGGTTTTTGAAGCTCGCTTTGATCGCGGCTACAGATACCTTGATCGGTGTCGGGAAGCCTTGCTCATATTGGAGGAAGCTCTACCCGAATAAACCAATGAAACTTGGATGCTTGACCAAGCTACGCCACAGAGTGCCAAATTAAAGTGTCCGGCGAAGGAATTATTGGTCACGTTTGATTCAGGTCGCCTTGTTGTTGATCAGGGCCACGCAGACGAAGAATTCGATATTTCAGGTGTCTGTACAACATCATTGGCTGTGATATCAGCTCGATTTGACCTCAAAACTTTTGTCCGATTGGGCTGCCGTCGGCTTTACTTGATACCGGCGGATTCCACCGAAGCTGCCGAGAATCTTTCGCTTAAGTTCGCTCCGTTTAAAGATTGGCCCGAAACGGATGGTCCGATATACAAAACGCGATCGTGCGAGTCGGCGACGGTGTTTGAAGATGATGAAGGATCCGGGTATCGATTTGGCATTCGACCAGCTTGGCGTGTTGAAGCGCCATCACAGATTGATCCTCGCCTACTTGGGTCGCCAAAACTTCTTCCTACCGGTCAACGAGACGCGCTTCTAAAGCAAATGCAAATGCAGGCACAACGACAAAAAAATCCGGTTGCGGGACTGCTTGTGGATATTGACGTCTATGTTAATCGCCCGCCCCGTCCAGATATCGCAAAATTCCTTGGCGAGGCCTTGGAGAAGTGCAATAAGCTTGTATCTGATTTTAGCAGGAGTGCATAATGAGCCAATTACTTCAGTCAATCAAGAATGGAACCCCGGCTCAAGATGTTGAAGTTGGAAGCGGAAATCAGACTTCGATGGATTTAAGCGCATTGCCGAACAAGACGGATGTTCAGTCAAAATTTGCCGTATCTCACCCAGCGACGGGAGACGGCGAATTTCAAAGGGCACGTTTTGAACCGGTTGGTCGCAGCCACACCGCGCCGAAGTCATTTAATCAAGGCCTTTTGGAAAAAGCCGAAGAACTACTCGACAATATCGAATCCGCTGAAAAAGATGTCTCAATACTCAAACTCGAATCGGTTCGCCACGTCATTTGTGAACTTTGGAACACCTCGACTTATACGAGTCTGCAGCATCAGTCTTTGCTCGCTTTGATTGAGGCCTTTTTGGCGCATATAGATCTATTGCAAATTGAACAGGCTGCGGCACTAAGGGGAGCGTTCAAGGATCTCGCCTTTCCCCGTCTAACAGAACAACATCTTGACGTCATTCGATCGGGCCTGATTGATGTGGGGCACAATCCACTTGTAGCGTTTAGCGATATTTCCGAATAATCAAAACGTTAAGAAGGAGCGGGAATTTGGCAAGCAGTCCCACCGACACATTCGTGGCAAACGTGACGGATAAGTCACAAGTGCATATCGACACTTCTTTACAGATTGAACTTCAAAAGTCGCATAATAACGCCAACCCTGTTCGCGCCGCTCTTTCTAAATATGTTTTCTCGTCCACTTCGACCTATGCAAGGAAGGAGTTTAAGCGGGGGTGGCTTCAGGATTTGGCACTGATTTACAAGCTGTGCGACCGATGCAAATCGGTACCGGAACTATATGATCAAGTTCAATCAGCGACTAACCACCCGATGGCCCAACGAAGGCGATCGCGTTGCCTCGATGCAATTTTTGCCTTTCTTTCGACTCTGGATTCCCAGAAGACCACACTGGAAGTAGCACTCACCCGTCTTCGAGCCCATCTTGGCGAGGCGATTCTAGGTGCATACGTTAAATGGGATCGAACTGTAACACATCAGTATGATGGTACAGGATGCGCACGTTCATCTGAACGTCCCTCGCGTGCGTCGAATGGCGCGATCGACGTAACTGTTCGGGAGTGCAAGCAAAATAAAATTCAATGCTCCGTGCATAGTTTCTTTGATCGAAATCGAGATTCGTTTCAAAAAATATCTGACTCAGTCTCGCCAGATTCCTCGAAAGAGCTGCAAGATACTAAAAGGATAATTGCGTCGGCAATGCAAAATTCGACTGTGCTTTGTGACAGTGGAAAATGCTCGGGAATGAGTGAAGCGCTGATTGCGGTCGACGGCCTTCAATCATCTCATTTTGCGGCAAATAACGATAAGGAGTGGGTGACTATCTCGAATGCATTGGGGAAGCCATTGATCAATCCGGTTAGCGCCCACAAGGCAAGCAGGTAGTGTACGCGTACTCGCCCTGCGATTAATTTTAATCGCCACGGCCGCTTCGATACAATCACCGCCATATCGAATAACATGCGGTCGCTTCTCCCCGGCGGCGAACAAAGACGCCGGGCGAGCACGCAACACCCTACCTGCTACTTTTTCCTTCGGCGTCGCTTCCGGTAGGTGCCAGAAATTCCGCCGCGATCGCATCGGCTACATTCAGCCCGCTTTCGCTCAGCCGAAACCCATCCACGTCCACAATCAGCAGCCCGTTCAGCGATAAGGTACTGATTGGTTCTGCAAACAGTCGCCGTGCATCGCAACCCGTTCGATGTGCGAAATCAACAAAGCGAACGCCTTCGGCCAATCGAAGTTGCAGATAAGCCAGCTCCCCGGCGCGGCGGGGGGGCGAGAGGTTTTCCACGTCAATCGCGGGTAATCCTCCCGCTTCAACCGCAGATTCCCATTCGCCCAGATGCGGGCGGTTACGCCAGCGCGTTCCTTCGACATGCGAAGCGGCGGAGGGTCCAAGTCCGATGTAATTGTCACCCAACCAGTAGACGAGATTATGCCGGCACTCTTCATCGGGCGTCGAGTAGTTGCTGATCTCGTAGGCGGCCATCCCCGCGTTGGCCAGTCGGGTGCGCGTGGCGTGGAACATTTCCAGTTCAATGCCTTCCTCCACGCCATGGAATTGACCCAGCCGTTTTTTAACGGCCATCGGGGTGTTCGGTTCGTACGTCAGCCCATAACACGAAAGATGCGACGTCCCCAGCCCGATGGCGGTTTCCAGCGACTTCATCCAGGACGCCAGATCCTGGCCGGGAATGGCATAGATCAGATCGACATTCAACCGTTTGAAACCGGCGGCGCGGGCAAGGTCAACACTTCTGGGAACGTCCTCCGGATCATGATGGCGTTCCAGCATTTTCAGCTCAGCCGGATTAAAGCTCTGCGCGCCAAAGCTCAAACGAGTGACCCCCATTTCCCGAAGCATGGAACAATATTCAGCCGTCACCGTGGCTGGGTTGCACTCGATCGTCCATTCATCGACGGCCGTCAGGTCGTATCGCTCGCGCAAACCGGCGATCAGACGGCTCATCTCATCCATCGGAAGTAGCGACGGAGTGCCACCGCCAAAGAAAATCGTCCGAGGCCGAAGCGACTGGCCAGAGCGAGTTGCATTGTCGTGCGTGCGAAAGCCAAGCCATTGATCCGCCTCACGCAGGATGAGATTGACGAAGCGGGCCATCCGATCCGGCGTCTGTCGGGTGATGCTATAGAAGTCGCAATAGTGACATTTGTGAAAGCAGAACGGGATATGGACATAAAGTCCGGGTATCTCCGCGGGCGCAAACTGCTCGGGTCGCAAGGGGGCGGGTGCAAACATTGGCAACATAGCAAGCAGATCATTGTGCCGCGGTGGGCAAGACGCAAGTCTCCAAAAGGTGGTGATCGGGCGGAAAGAAATGACTTTCGATGTCAGGCTATTAGAAATACCTTGCTCAAATCGGTTTCCTGCGATAAGTTATATAAATCGCGTGCAATCGACGCGCAGGTTTGTGATAACGATTGCCCAGTCTCGGAAGTGGGAACTTTTGGTGACCGAACCGCGACGCTCGTTAGAGATCCGTGTGGATTCATTCCAGAAAGTGATGTCGTCATGCAAGTGGTTCTCGTCATGTTTCGGGCCGAAGGAGATCGGCGCAGTTTTTCGATTACCCGTGATATCACCGTGATCGGGCGTCGAGAAGACTGCGACTTACGCATTCCCGTCGGTGAAGTGTCGAGGAAACATTGCCGCATTATTCGCGAAGGTGACACCATCCGCGCTGAAGACCTTGGCAGTTCCAACGGAACCTTCCACAACGGTCAGCGCATTTCCGGAAGCTCGACGATTCAGCCGGGAGACAGCATCCAAGTCGGCCCCGTCGTGTTCGTGCTTCAGGTTGACGGCGTGCCGCAGGATGATGAACTCGCACCGTTCCAGGAGCGAGCCGCCCATCAACTCGACGATTCGTTGGCAGAGCATCCACCCTTGGCTGCCAATGACGATTCAGGAGTCGCCGCCGAAAATATCGAAATTCTCGAAAATACGCCCGCTTCGGAAGTTGAACCCGCGACAGTCACCGACGATATCGAACTGGATTTGTCCGATGCCAGCGGTACGGGGTCCGGCCACAAGGTATTAAGTGAAGATGATCTCTTGCTGGATCTTGGCGGTGTGAAAGACACGCATAATAAACATTGAGCCCTACGATCTTGGCGACGGAGGATTTCACCCAAGCCTGCGGACCCTGGTCCGCAGGCTTTCTGGTTGAAAGGATTTAGCGTGCAAAAATTACTCACGTTTCTCATCCTCGGATTATTCACCGGTGCGTGGAGTGGAACCGCGATGGCCGAGTCACCAACGACCGACGTCATCCGTTCGGAATTCTTGAAATTAATCGATCGGCCCCGGGTTGAACTATCTCCTAAGATCGAGCAAATGACGGCCGGGGATCTCATTCAGATCCATTTCAGCTTTGCCAGCGAAACTTCGCAGCGCGTGCCGGGAATCTTGTTAAAACAGCCCGGTGAACGTCGCCGACCCGTCGTGATCGTCATGCACGGCACGGGTGGAAAAAAGGAATCTGAACTGAAAACGCTGACGGAATTGGCGGCCAAAGGATTCGTCGCAGTGGCGATCGATGCCCGCTATCACGGGGAACGTGGCACGCAAGCCGATTACAACGCCGCCATTGCCCGCACATTTGAAAAAGGAGGCGAGCATCCTCTCTATTACGACACAGTCTGGGATGCCATGCGGCTGATCGACTACCTCCAAACTCGCGACGACATCGATCCAATACGAATCGGACTGATGGGAATCTCCAAAGGCGGAATCGAAACCTATTTCACCGCCGCCGCCGATCAGCGAGTCGCGGTCGCCGTGCCATGTATCGGCGTACAAAGTTTTCAGTGGGCGTTAGACCACGACGCCTGGCATGGCCGAGTAGGAACAATCCGGAAAGGTTTTGAGGCCGCCGCGAAATCAGCCGGCGCTGAAAAGCCCGATGCCGCATTTGTCAAAAAGTTTTACGACCGAGTCGTGCCGAACATCTACACCGATTTTGACGGCCCGATGATGATGACCCTCATCTGCCCGCGACCCCTCCTTATCATCAACGGCGACTCCGATGACAAAACCCCTCTGCCCGGTGTCCAACTTTGCGGCACGGCCGGGAAAGATTGCTATCGAATTGCCGAAGCTTCCGAAAAATTCAAACAAATCATCCAGCCCCATACCGGTCACGCCGTCACTTCCGAAGCACACAAAGAAGCGATCGATTGGTTCGTAAAATGGCTCAAACCGTAAATGCTGTATTACCGTATGGAAATACAAACGCAATATTGAATGATTTGGAAAAGGGGGCATTCATGCATGTCCCGAATGCCATTCACTTATGACCTATAAATCACCATAAGACTAGTTCAAAGCACCACTTGTCGCCAATTTGCGCATTGCCTTCGTTTATGCAACACTCTCTCCGTTGAGTCTATGTCCACTCTATCGGAGGCCACGGATGGC
>JBBRMF010000307.1:0-6033 GCA_038230975.1 Tepidisphaerales bacterium | reverse complement strand
GCGCTTCACATTTTTGGTTAATGTATCGACGACCGAAGAAGACGCCCGCGACAGAATTCCCATCCAATGATTCATGTCTGCTCCCGCGAAAGTTGAATTCTTCAGGTTGGAAGGCTTTTTGCCCCCCGACCTCGAACTATGAACCAGATACGCTACCCTCGAAAAGGGAATATACAATGGAGCGCGTACAAGATTTATTTTGACAAAAAAAACCGGGCGAGACGCCCACGCCACCTGACGATTCACTTCGGCAATTCGAAGTTTGCGATGAACACCTGCGAGGTTTGATCCTTGGATCGCTTGCTCGTCCACATCAAATATTTTCCATCCGGGGAAAAGACCGGCAGCACGTCCGCACCAGGGCTGTAGGTGATTCGCGTTTGATGGGAACCGTCATCGTGCATTAAGTAGAGTTCGTAGTTGGTGTGCCCGTGCTTGCTGGTGGCGTAGATGATGTGTTTGCCGTCGGGGTGCCAATAGGGCCCCCAGTTGACATTGGCATCGTCGGTGATCTGGTGTTCGGCTTTGAGGCCGGTGATATTTCCGTCGGTGTCGAACGCCAGATCGGCGACGAAGATTTGGAGGAGGTTATTGCTTTTGCGGTCGCTGCGGAAGACCAGGCGTTTGCCATCGGGGGAGAAAAATGGCCCGCCGTCGTAACCGGGTGCAGTGGTGATGCGGATGGGCTTGCCGGGCAGCAGATGCGCATAGTTTGCGTGGTTCGTCAAAGCTCCCGGCCCGTGGACGATCTGCGTGTGCAACGGCATCACATAGACGTCCAGGTTGTCGCCGTCCTTGGATGTATAACAGATGCACTTGCCGTCGGGGGAAAAGGCACCTTCGGCGTCGTTGTGAGTCAGGGCTTGGGCGGCGAGATTGATCTTTCCCCCCGGGCCGGCGTGTTCGACCTGTTGTTGCCAACCTTCGGCCAAAACGATTTCCATCCCATCGGGGAACGCCCATCGGTAGTTTCCACCTTCGCGCTGATAACCGCTCGTGGGTTCATCGGGCTTTTCCTTGCCTGCGGTTGATGCGAACAGCGGCAGCAGATGGCGGAGATATTTCAATCCGCGAACATCCTTGTCCGCTAAAACAGCGCGTTCTGGTGTGACAGCACCTTCCGTAGGCATGCCATTGTGAGCCAGGGGATGAAAAAGCGCTATCGCGAAATATTGCTATTGCTAGGAGCAATCGGCGAGCCGAACGGAATTACCATTTTGTTCCATCGACATCCACCATCAAGCGGCCAGTTTCTTCGCTCCCCGGCGGTGTAATTCCAAAATACGTGCGGGCAAAACGATGCAATTCTGCGTAGTCAATCAGGATCGAAGTCCCTTCATTTCGCGAGCAACCATCGAACCAGGCATCGACCGGATCGCGCCCTCGCATGTCGACATCGAACACGGTTCGATAGTGCAGCCGCGACATCGGCATTTCGTAGGCGAACGCCTTGGCCTCCCCGATCAGGCACAAATCCCGCCCGGCCTCGATCGCTTTTATGGTGTCGGGTGGCGTCGGATAGGTGTCCATGGGGAGACAGAACTCCAGTCGATTCCCGATCTCTTTCGTGTGCAAATTCAGAAGCCCCGTGCCGGCTTGAAACAGCACGCCGCAGACGGCTGCCCACTTGAAAATCGGCGCTTGGATTTGAGCCGTCAGCATCGCCAGCACCGGAATCGCCAGCACGAAAAAGCGGCTCTGCAAATGCGTGAAAAACAGCCAGAAGCAAAGCCACATGAGTAACAGTGATGCGGTGAATATTGTATCTCGCCATTTGCCGCCGCGCACGATGACGAACAACCCGGCAGGGATCAATACAAATCCGTAGCGCCAGTCCGCGAAAATCTGTATCCAACTGGCACGAATCCGCGCCTCGAAACTCCGCTCTGTCGCGGGTGGAACATACGCCATTTGCCAGCGATCAACCTGCTCCGGCGTGAAATGGGCGCGGCCGAGGATCGACATCGCTTCCGGGAAAACCGGATTGTGAGTCCAAACGAAATTGCGGATCAACCACGGTGAAAAAACGGCGAGTCCACCCAGCACAAACAAAGCCACCGGCCGAAGGAATTGACGCTCACCGCGCACCAGCGATGCGATGACAAACCCAACCGGGATCGCGGCCAGAAGCATCGGCACCGCCGTCAGCTTGACACCGCAGGCAAGGCCGGCCAACACTCCCGCAAGCGCCATGAATCGATTTCGATTCTCACTCGTAGCGATCGCTCGCACCGTCCACCCAATGGCCAGCGTACCGAACAAAAGAAGCCCGCCTTCGTTGTACGCCACCGGAGCAAGCATGGTCAGCCAGGGTGTCGATGCGGCTATCAACACACCTACGGTTCCTTTGCGTCCCACAAATTCCGCAACCGCCGCCACCGACAGCGCGATCATCGCAACATGCATCAGCTGTGCCAGATACATTCCCGCCCACGGCCCACCACGCACGTGCATCGCAAGCAAATAATGAACCTCGACATTGAACGGGAAATATGAAAACACGTTATGGTGCAGCGGAATAATTCGCCCCGCCTGATACCATTCCCGCGGCACTTGCAGATGATATTCCAGCACATCGTAGTAATGAGGTTCGGTCGGCCACAGCACCCCCGGCGGCATCAATGCCCCAAGCACCGCGATCGCGAAAAAGGGAACGACAATCAACCAGAGCCAACTTGTCCAGTCAACCCGTTCCTGCAATCGAACCGATAGCGCGAATGCTTTTGGACGTGAATCACCCAGAAATCGCACGAGCAACAACACGATTCCGATTCCGATAAGCACGATCGCCAACCCACGATTCAGCCAACCCGCCAATCCCAAGCCAAGCGTGAGCAGGCTGAACGCACCGACGCCCAGCGCCGCAGTGGTTGCGATGCCGACCGGTTCATTGCCAAGACCAAAGCCCTTCCAAAGCCACGCGCCTGCGCCGAGCGTTGCCGTCAACCAAAGAACTAACAACGATCCATCGACGATCAGGCGATAAATGGCCGCCACCCACGCCGGCCCTGCGTACAGAAAGAAGACAAATAAGAACAGCGACACCACCGCCAGCAACACCGTGCCTCGACGTTCCAGGAACGGCACTTGCGACGTTGGTTCCTGCGGCCCAGGAGATTTGCGGTGCCTGCGTGGCTTCATGGAATTAGTCTTCTCAGCTTTTGGGTGAATCATCCC
The DNA here is from genome assembly GCA_038230975.1 of Tepidisphaerales bacterium. Classification (GTDB taxonomy): domain Bacteria; phylum Planctomycetota; class Phycisphaerae; order Tepidisphaerales; family Tepidisphaeraceae; genus JANXVV01. Next base: position 2,856 of record JBBRMF010000307.1, on the reverse strand, counting down.
TTGGAGTTTCATGGCCGGGAGCCTCGGGATGTTCCAGCCCGAACAGCTTTTCCATCGCATGCATATATTGTGCGGGCGGCCCGTGCTGCGGATCGGAATGTTTGAGCATGCGGATTGGGTCGTGCAGAAGCTTATTCACGATACGTCGAGTCAGTTCTTCCAGATGTGTTTTTTCAGCCTCGCCTATATTCGGAAGCTTGTTGAGCGTTCGATTGAGCTCCTCCTGCGCAAGCCCGTGATATCGGCGATAGAGGCTGTCAATCAACGGACCTAGTTGCCGTTGGCGATGCCAGGCAATAATGTCGTGAACGTGATCGGACACGATTTTCCGAGCGGCGTCGACCGACTCTTTCCGCTGCGACTGCGTGGTCGAAACCACTTGTTGCAGGTGATCGAGATTGTAAAGATAAACATTTTCCAGATTTTCAATGGCGGCTTCCACATCGCGCGGCAGGGCAATGTCGATGATGAAGATGGGTTTGTATCGCCGCGGCCGTAACAGCTTTTCAAAGCGGGCCCGCGTGATGATCGGTTGGCTGGCACCAGTGGAGGTGACGACGATGTCGGCCGCGATGAGGTGCTCATCCAGTCGGTCGAAGGCGGCGGCTTCACCGCCAAATTCCTCGGCCAGTTTGACGGCTTTGGCAGGGTCTCGATTGCAGAGCAGCAGCTTGCCGAGTTTCAGGTCGGAGAAGTTTCGCAGTACGAGCGTGGCCATTTCCCCAGCGCCGATGACGAGGACTGTCTTGTCATCGAACTGTTCGAAAATGCGCTTGGCATAGTCGACGGCAACGCTCGCGACGCTAAGTCGACCGCTGCCGATCGACGTCTCGGTCATCACCTGTTTGCCCACCGCGATGGCCCGCTGGAATAATGGATTCAGCAGCGCGCCTGCGGTGTTCGCCTCGCGGGCGACGTCGTAGGCTTCACGTACCTGCCCGAGAATCTGAGACTCACCGAGCACCATCGAATCGAGCGAAGCAGCGACATTGAATAAATGACCGATCGCCAGGCGATCTGATTTGGTATACAGGTGCTCGCGAAACTGCTTTGGATCAACCCCGCGAAGCGCCGAAAGAAACGTCAGCACTTCTTCGGAGGCCGGCGAATTATGAGTGGCGGTGACCGCGTACAGTTCCACCCGATTGCATGTGGAAAGTAATACAGCCTCACAAGCTGGAAACTTCTCCTGAAATGCCTTGAGCGCATCGCGCTGCTGAGCAGGATTGAATGCCAGCTTTTCGCGCACGGCGAGCGGCGCGGTGGAGTGATTCAGTCCCAGCAGCATAAGCCGATGCATCAGTGTCCGCCTCCCGCCGGTATGAATTGCACGGCGACAAGGGTCGCGATCATCAGCACAAAACCCAGAATGCTCAGCATCGCCGCCTTGCGCCCGCGGAAGGTCGGATTGATTGGAGCGTGGAGGACCAATGCATAAATCACCCAAACACAGAATGTCAGCAATACCGTCGGATTAAGAAACCAATACGCGCCCATGCGCGTGTCCGGGTCACGCTGAAGAAAGATAATCATTCCCGTAATCAGTCCGATTGTAAGCAGCGCGAAACCGAGCGTGACGGAAATGCGCGTGAGTTTTTCGAGACGTTCCAGACTGCCAAACATGACTCCCGGCTTATTGGTCTTGCGTCGAAGTCTGGCGTTGGTGATCAAATACATCGCCCCGACCGCGCCGGCCACTGCAAACGCGACCGCCCCGCCGTAGGAGCTTGCGCGATGGACCCAATCCCATGTTTTTGGCACATACGGGTACGGTTTGTGGCGACCAAAAACTGCAGCCGCCGTCAGCAGCAGAATGACGACCGGAATCAGGAAAAAATCGATCCCGACAATTGGCCGCGTCGTCTGCACGTACAGCACAAAGAGCGCCAGCAGGATTCCGAGCCAGATCAGGGCATCGAAATTATCATCGAGGGGCAACCACCTTGCGCGCTGCGCTGAATGCCAGATCAGCACGGCGACAGAGGCAATTAGTCCCCAGTACATACATTGCCTGGCCAGCAACGACAGTGCCTTCCCGTCCAGCCAGGTTCGCGCAACAGAAAGTATTCCGCCGATGGCGAACAGAGCGATTGAGAAGATAAGTAAAGCCAGTTGGCCGGTTGTGGGCATGACTACTTTTGCGTGGCACGGACAGGATTTCCAGACGATCCAAGCTGTGGGAACCTCAGAAGCAACGACTCCCAGAGTAAATCCACGCCCCCGGCTGTGAGCGTGGCCAATGCCGCAGGAGTCGCCAGCAGGCGGAATGCGTCACGGCGCTGCTCCTCATTCAGTTGGGTCGAATCAAGAAGCTTTGGCCGAAGAATCTGCATTGCCTCGGCCATCTTACACCATTGCGGATTGACGTGCGCGGCCAGCTCATCACGGATCATTGCCGCCAGTGCCGGCGCGCCGGTTGTTGAGACTGTGATGACCACCGGGCCTTGCCGGGTGATCGCAGGAGTCGTGAAATCTCCTGGCTCGTCATTGTCCGAGTCGGCACGGCTGGCCAGTATTCCGCGACGATGCGCTTCGCGAATGACCGCGTCATTGATCGCCGACGAATCGGTCGCCGCGAACACGAGGCCGGCACCTTCCAAATGTTTTGCCTCAAATCGTGCGACGATTTTTTCAACGATCCGCGGAATCTCATTATGAAAACTGGGGGACACCATTCGAATTCGCACGGCACCCGCTTCGATCAAGCCTTTTGCTTTTCGCAGCGCCACCACCCCACCGCCAACGATTACCGAGAGGCGATTAACGACATCTAACATCAGAGGATAAGCCGCAGGCATAGCCTCGTCATTCTAAGCGTAAGATGGGGAACGGTCCATTTCACAACGTTCGATCCTG
>JBBRMF010000306.1:0-6052 GCA_038230975.1 Tepidisphaerales bacterium | reverse complement strand
TGCTGATCCATATCCTCTGGCCGAGACTGACGTATCCGCAACGGGTCCTGCTGTGGTCGCACTGGCGACGCAGCCATCAAGCCGTCGCACGCCGCTGCCACTATCGAGCTAGAAAAAGAAATGCGCTACTGTAGTACTAGTGCGCGCAAAATCGCGTTGCCGAGGCGAAAAACGCGGTTCCTTTGGGACTGAAAATCCATGCGTCGCCGGATCATCGCCCGCTGTCCCGACACCCATTCAATTGATCAATATTGCAGTTATTGGTTGAGATATAATTAGCATTCCTGCTTCTTGGTCGCACGAACGAGCAATACGATTGCATCCGCAACATTCCGGGGAAGATCGAACCAAGCATTGATCACTTCGGCCAATCGCCGTCTCCCTCGAAGCAAGTGACGCAAGAGGAGCCATGCGTCTTGCGCGAGATATCCGCCAGACACTTGGTGACGCCCGGCATAATCCAATAAAGATGCTCGACAAGGCGATCGAATGCCTAACACTTGACGACGCAAACGCTGGCGTTGTGATTGTTGCGGACGAATTGGGCAAGTTACTTGAGTATGCCGCTTCGCATCCAAAACAGACCGATGTATTTCTTTTGCAGCAGCTCGCAGAACACGCGGCGCGTGCGAAGTGCCCCACGGTTTTGATCGGTATTCTTCACCAGGACTTTTCGGGATATGCGAACGAATTAAATGAAAATGATCGCCGTGAATGGGAAAAGGTGCGGGGCCGAACGGGTATGTCGAGAGCTTTAACGGGAAGCTGGTCGATGAACTGCTGGATCGGGAGATCTTCTACAGCCTCAACGAGGCGAAGGTGTTGATCGAGATGTGGCGGAAGCACTACAACACGGTGAGGCCGCACTCGGCGTTGGGCTATAAGCCACCGGCCCCGGAGACGATCGCTGCTGGTCCTCCCTCCGCTGCGCTGCGGTCGGCCCAGCAGCGAAAAAGCGTGGAACTACACGAACAGGAAATGGTATGATTCGCGGGGGAAGGTCAGGATCATACGTCGTATTTGAGTTTTCACCCGGTTTGGATGATCCCTCCTGCGGAGTAGTCCATTCCATCGTAAATGCACCCTAATAGAGTGTTGAAAGTGTTGTCTTATGCTGAGGAAATAACTTTATGAAATCTGTTAACAATTGGAACTCGCTGTCCACAAGACTGGGTGCTGTTTTCCTCATTCTGATTATGCAAGTCGTGGCGAGTGGAGATGAATTGCCACGCCGACCTACAACGCTCCCGGCGAATACCATTGTGGTAAAGTTGGTGTCCGCAAACGAGATTCCTAAGAAGGGCTTTGGGATGCATGCGGTGATCACCATCCTACCCAACAAGTTGGCTCCAGTCGCGGAGAGCATCGAGTCAACTGTAAATGTAGATGGTACACTCTGGGTCGATTTTGACGGTCGCCGTGGTTTATCACTTGGCAGAGATGTTACGGTTGAGGTGACGCGATCCGATCAATTTCCATTTGAAGGCAAGTGTAATTTTCTGGTAGATGAAAAAGTTATTCAGAATTCAAAGAATACAAGTTTTGATCTGCCCATTTCAGTGGTCAAGCAGATCGTGGTGAAGATCGTAGTTGTTGACGACGCGACAGGATCTCCGATAGCCAATCAACCAATTGGAATCCTGCAACAAGTATCAAAAGGTAGCGAGACCGAGGTGGCTCAGATTCGCACGAATGAAAAGGGTGAAGCGGTTTATCCATTTTGGGCTGATCAAAAATATAGCCTTAATCCAAAAGCTGGTGGTGTAATCAAAGATACGTTTCAGTCTATCAAGCTATCGTCAGAAAAGATGGAGAAAGGAACAGTCGAGTGGCGATTAAAGGTACCGACCAAGTCTGCAGTCGGACATTTTCGGTTTGGAGCTGGCGTTAAAGTGCCGGAGGGTAGTAAGGAATTGCCGGGAAGCATTTTGGTTACCCCGATTAACAATCGCGAAGGTAAGCAAAGTTCTGTCGAAGTAAGGGACGGTGCATTTGAGATATATGATTTGATACATGGCACACGTTAGCGCCCCTTTAGATGACGGTCGGCCAGCGTGTACCGTGCCGCCGGCTGCCAGTGCCCAGTTAATTGTACCGCATTTTCGGGCCCGTTGCCAGATGGGAAACGGGCATCAAAATCGGAAGTATCAGGAAACATCGGGCGAGGATTGACGACGGGGCACTTAATCACGATCGATGCGAAACGGCAATGCCATGAAGATTAGCACAGAATCGTTCGAGGCGAACCTGAACTTACCGTCACCTCACGCCCACCATTCGTGGGGAAGGTCAATCTATTCTTTTGCACCTTTGCTGCGTAGATAGTTGATCATGAATGTTCGATCGTCGTCAGGATCAACTCGGTTTCTTTGATCGGCTTGTTTTTTTATTGCCGCACCAAGAGGAGTTACACCGTGGTTGTCTTTTGCATTGATGTCAGCACCGGCGGCCAACAACAAATCCACAAGATCTGTGCCTCTTGCCCTTCCGTCATCTCGATCGTCGGGAGCCTTCTCGCTGCTTGCTCCATAGCCTGCAACAAAATGTAAAGGCGTTTGACCCTTGTTGCTTCGAGTATTTGCCTTTGCTCCGTGTTGAACCAGTAACTTGGAGATACGAAAAGAGGTATATGCAGCAAAATGAAGGGGTGCCCAATCGTCGTGCGATACGCCAAGATGTCGGTTTACGTCAGCTCCGTGCTCGACGAAAACCTTGACCATCTCATAACTTCTGGGGGTGCTGGCGATGACGCTGCCCCATATGGTAGTGGATAGACCGGGGGCTTCAATGGCATACATGTCTGCCCCGTTGTCCAGCAGCGCCTTAACCCATGTTAGGTCGTGCCAAACCACCGCAACCGCGAGAGGATTCTGCCCCGATACGGTCCGACGATTCAAACCACCTGATGGATCAGGACTCTCGGTTCTCGTTGATTCCCACTCGAACGATTGCGTGGCTTCCCGGTGTCCGGCGGGCATCTTTCCCACGATGAAAACAATCATTTGGACGCCAACGATACAAAACGCAACCAGTACCATCAACCGAAGAAATGGAGCATTTCTCTTCCATCCATGCTCCCAAGCCGAACGGCGGATTGCGGCGGCGGCTTCCGCTCTTTTGGCAGACTCCACCGCGATTCCTTCAGGAGATTTAAGCCACGCCTGATGCGCAGCCTCCGCCTTCCTTCGTTCTTCTTCCGCTCGCGCAATCTGTTCTTCGTGCTGTCGCCGCTGCTCCATCTCCCGTGCTTCAATGCGCTCCCAATAGGAGCGATGAACTTCGCCATGGCATTCAGGACACCTGCTTGCTTTGCGTCGAAGGGTCACGTAGAAGCAAGATGGACATTCAAAGTCACCGGGATTGCTATTTTTGTACGCGATCTGCCGCGCTCGCTCGTCGGCTCGCTCCTCCGCCTCGTCTAAGTCTTCCTGCCTCTGAAGTTCAAGTTCCTCTAATTGGTCCGCCCTTCTTTGCGCTTCTTCCTCTTGAGCATCCCTCCTTTCTCTTTCATTCGCTTCCCTCTCATCCGCGTCTCGTTCGCGATCAGTCGCACCTTCGTTCACCCTCGCTTCGGCTTCCGCTCGTCGTTGGGCGCCAATGATCTGACCTAGTCGGTATCCGTCAGCACGTGCCGCTCTGTCATCTTCACTACGGAACGGTGCGAGATGATCGCTTAATCCTTCAGGCTCGGAGCTTCCCGAAAGGGCTCGATCGATGCCTTGCTGTCTTTCCGATTCCTTTGACATGGCAATTCCTCAAGATAGATTTCAAATCACCCGGTGGCAAAACATCGCTCTCCAACGAGTTCTGAATATGCTCCTAGTTGCGAATGACGTCGAGATTGACCTTTAAATAGTGCGTGGCGTGCCAGTCGCCGCAGTAGTAAAGATCTCCCGGTTTTCTTGCGCACTCGGAGCCTCTGGACTCGCTAGGAGACACAGGGAAGGAATCTGTTACATCAATTCGATTTATGCTCGTCGCCGCGACGCAATGAACCTTTATCAATCGAGATAAGTGGTGGCAGGGCGAACTTCATATATCCGTCTGCCGATAGTCCCAAATACCCGAGGAACCGATCGCGAAGTGGTTCAGCGACGGCTTGGTAATTGTCGGTCGTTGCCAGAATGAGTTGGAACGGTCGCTGCCCATCGCAAAATGCCACGAGTGATTCTACCAACCATTGAGGTGAATCTTCTAAGCCTTCGAGAGCAATTGTGGTGGACAAAAGCTTAGCTGATTTGGCGCACAATGCTCCAGTCAATCCCGACCACTGCTGAAGTGTGATCCGACCGCACGATATAGCAATTACGCTAAGTTCCATCGACCTAAGCACTGCGGCCATCGCAGATGGCGTTTCAATACCACAGGCAATAACGATTCCGGCCGAAAGCAATGGTTCGCGTCCATCGCCAACGGGATATCTTGCGCCGGATAGCATATCGGCTAATAACTTTATTTCGAAACCAGGTTGTTTTGCTTTAATGATCTTCATTGCCAATCCACTCGGGCTTAATGGTGCCTATCACTTAATAAAGGCACCGCCGCACCGCATGGAGCACCATTGCTTCTGCCATTTTTGCCATCAGTGCTGGGTAGTCTTGTTCATTAAACCTTTTGGGTTCTCGGTCGGCGGTAGCGCCCCAGAGCGACATCGGCCTTCTCAATGATGACCACGATTGTCTCGCCGGGAACCGCCCTTCCGCATCTGGCCCGTTGTTCCATCCCTAGTGCGTGGCGAAACTTGTTTTCTCAAAAGTTCTGGTGATATATCCGAACTCCCCGTATGCCCTTCTCGCTCACTAAGTGCGCTATCGTAATCAAAAATGTGCTCTGGATGATTGTCGACAGTGAAGTAATATCGCTTATTGCGCTCGGCATCGTTTTGTAAAATCTCCAAGCAATCCGTACCAATGATGCCTTCAGTTTTAATATTAAGGAATTCGAATACGGCATCTCTGGCGTCGCGTGGTAACGTCCTCTTCACCCATAAATCTATAGCTTCTACGAGCACCGCCGCGATAGTCGTTGGTTCAGTGGGAAGTGAACGTTCTTTCACAACTTTTTCGTGCAAAACCCATCGGATTACGAGGTATGGGGGGCCTACGAATATTTGATCGACACACTTGGACAGTTTTACTCGCACGTTGCTCTGCCACATGGCTTCAATATCGCTGAACGACACCATCAGTATTTGCTCGGCAAGTTGTGCACGACTTTCTTGTTTTGTGCCACACCACTCGCGAATGGTTTGAACAATCGTTTGGTGCATGATTCGAGACCGGAAAAAAGGTCACTACTGATCGACCGACCGCTGCCTAGCGGAATGATTCCCGCCTCCGATTCAGCAGATATCCATTATATGCTCGCCCTCTCCATTCGCCAGCCGTACGCCGAGCTGATACTGCGGGGGGTAAGGCGCAGAATGATCTCCAGCGCAGCCTGAAGGAGACGCAGAGGAACATCGAGCAGATCGAACGCCGGCTCAAGGCGGCTGAACAGGAGAAACCGGCCGGCGGGGATACTGCGGACCTGAGGGAACTTCGGCGTGACCTGAAGAACGTGCAGTCGACCGTCGACGCCCTGTGCGACCGGGTGCGAAAGTTGGAAGCCAAGCGGTAGGACCGGTGTCGGCCACGTTGCATAAATTGTCCTGCGCCGCGTTGATGCCGGGACCGCCATTCCAGGGAGGCGTGTACGATCTGGCTTTTTCTTAATCGGGCAGAGATAAAAGCCATTGAGTCGGCATTTAAGATGACGATCGCGTAGGTCGCCTACGAAGGTTGGAGCGAAAGCACAATGAACCTGAAGCGTGACAATGGACCCGGGGGGCTCCGCGACGAAATCCTCCAGCAGTTGAACGGCAGCCCGATGCCGTCCGAGGAGAAGCTGGCCGCACTGCGCCAATGCGTTGCCCAGATCCAGAACATCGAGATCATCGAGCAGACGGCCGCAAGATGTGGGCTGGAGCTGTCAAGATTCAAGTCCAACCACGCTCTCGAACTGTACTACGATCTGAAACGGGGACCGCTGGACGCGGGGTTCATTTCCAAGG
>JBBRMF010000305.1:0-6068 GCA_038230975.1 Tepidisphaerales bacterium | reverse complement strand
TGCCATCAAGCCCGGCTTGTCTGCCAGCCTTGGCAGTTCAGAAACGGGGATTGCAAATCTACATGCGGAAGCCCTGCCGGATTGTCACGCCGCGTCACTGTTTGACTTGAAAGAATTGGTTGCGGCGGATAACCTCGCGTTTTCGCGGCCGAGTACCCAAGTGGACTAAGGGGACGGATTGCAAATCCGTTATTCGTGGGTTCGAATCCCACCTCGGCCTTTTCAATTTTTTCGGGGGGCCAGTGCAAACCCGTTTGATTTCACAGCTGTTCTTTGTTGGATGCTGTTTGCAGGAGCGTAGTGCGCTTATTTTTCGGTTAGCACGATCGATCCGTCAAAGTCTTCCGGCTGGCCTTCGGTCAGGTATTTTTGGCAGAGGGATTTATAGAGTTTCGTGAATTTGGTGGGACCGGAATCGTTCATCAAAGCCTCAATGACAGTGAGACAGTCGATGAAGCGCGCGGCGATGAAAGTCTCGACGATGGGACGCGTTAACTCGACCAGGCGGATGTCGGCTTCGGTGGCGGTTTCTTTTGGGCAAATGGCTTCGTAGGTGAAGATGCCTTCGGTCTTCCCGACGACGCGCAGTTTGCCGATGGGGCGGAGGAGGAATTTACCGTCGCAGAGGTCGGCGGTGCGTTGGGTGAGAAGATTGCGCGTGCCGAAGCCTTTGTTGGCGCCTTCGAGCCGTGAGCCGAGGTTGGTGACGTCGCCGAGCGCGGTGTAGTCGGCGGCATCGCGTGTGCCGGCATCACCGACGACGGCATTTCCGGTATTAATGCCGGCCCGCATGCCAAGCGCGGGGAGATCACGGAGGGCGGTTCGCTCGTTAAATGCGGCCAGGGCGACTTGCATCTCGAGAATCGACTGGACGGCATCTTGGTGGTGGGTGTGCGATTCTTTGGGTGCGCCGTAGAAGAAGAACAAGCCGTCGCCCATGAACTTTGCCACGTAGCCGTTGTGGCGGCGAACGATTGGAATCATCACTTCCCAATACTCGTTGAGCAGTGTCACCGTTTTTGTACCGAGCCGTTCGGAAATGGTGGTGAAACCGACTAGATCTGTGAAGCAGACAGTGACCTCGCGAATGACCCCTTCCATGTGCGCCAGCTCGGCATGTTCCTGGACATAGTCGACAAGGCTTGGGTCGACATAGGATCGAAAACGTCGTTCCACGTGAGCGCGTTCGGAGGCTTCGAGCAGCGTATGGGCCAAGGCACAAGCGCCCCAGACGACGGCGATCACTACCACGGGGCCGGCGACGTTGAGCAGCACGCTCCATTGGCGGAAGATGACGAACCCGTTCATCACGATGTAGCTGGCGGCGAGCGCAGCGGCGACCAATGCGGCGCGCCAGGCGGAAAGCGTGGCGGCGGCCCAGGCAGTGAATAGCCCGGCGAAGAGCGTTACCAGCGGGACAACCCACTTGGGAGCCATGTACCAGAAGCGGTTGGTGAGAATCGCGTTCACGATCGTTCCATGGACGACCACACCCGGGCAGGATTCGTGCATGCTGGTCGGGACAAAATCGGCGATCACGCCGACAGCGGTCCAACCGACCAGCACCGCTTTATCTTTCAGATGACCTGCGAGCTCTTTTCGTTTCTCGGCCAACTGAAGTTTCAGCGCGGCGTTTTGTTGGGGGATGAGACGCAGCACGCGGACGGCACCGAGAAAATCACGGTCTTCTTTTTCAAGCTCTTCGAATTTGAACGCTTCGGTGGTTTCGATTTGATCTTTGACGTCTTTGCGGGCAAGCGTTTCGCGGATGATCAATTCCCGCGCATCTGTATCAGACGCCGTCAGGGTTCTGGATTCGAAGGATTTGATCCCCTCCTTGTCATCCATCTTTGCCAACACGAACTTTAGATTGATATCGGCGGCGCCATTATTGCGTTCGATGCGTTTTTGTGCGAGCAAAACTTCCCAGACGGCATTCATGGAAATGTGCTGCTTTGAATCCATATGACGAGGCCAATCGAAGCTGGTCGTCCACTTGTTGGGTTTGCCGAAATATCCAATGTCCATCAACATCGGGACATCGCGGTCGGCGGCTTCCCAGCGAAAGGTATGTACGGGTATGATGATCGGCTCACCGCCGGGACGGGGAATCGAAACAGAATCATTTTCGATGTGGATGTCGCTCGGATTGACATCGAGCATGCGGCAGGCGATTGCCAGCGCAAACTGCGGATAGTATCGATGGTTGTATTCGATAAATAGCGGTATTGAACGGGCCACCTTCCAGTCGAGAGATTTCCAATCGACAAATCCAAGCGACGAAATAGCGCGGGTAAACTCAGGCAGTGGTGCGGCTCTTACGCCGGCCATTTCAATGATTGAAAGAGGTGTACTGGATGTCGTTTTAGGAACCGGGAGGCTGAATCGCGATAAGGCTTGTTCAGTGAGCGCGCGATCGTACTGCTTTCTTAAAATACGTTTGTGAACCGAGTCAATTTCTGCAGTGGAACTTTTCAGCAACTGTTTTGCGAGCGACTCGATATCCGTCGAGGGTGAGGAAGCGAGAATCTCTTGAATCCGTTCGAACATGGCCTCGCGGCGGCTGGCGATGAAAGTGGCGGTGATCCGTTCGCGATCGGAGGTTGAATTGAAATTCTTTGCCGCCAACTTTTGGATCAACTCCGATTCGGTGAGTTCCGGATCGGCCTTCAATTCAGCGTGGATTGCCCGGGGAAGCGGTTCGGCTTCGTTCGGATCGAATGAATCAAAGATGGCCGGGATCACGAAGTTACCGGAATGGGCGAGAGTTGCCGCGAGTTGAGCGTCGCCGGCGGACAACCTGGATTTGTCGACTGCATCCGGATCATCAGTTGGCTTTTCCGGATCGGCCAGCAATACGTCCATTCCAACCACTTTGGGCCCGGCGCGTTGAACTTCATCGAGCAAGGCAGCCAGACTGGCGCGCGGCCAAGGCCATTGGCCGATCACTTCCAGTGCGCGGTCATCCACATCCAGATGAACGATCTGTTTGCTGGGAGGAAAGGATCGCTGGCAGAAACGCACGCGCCGGTCATAGGCCCATTCGTCAATGCTGTGCAGCAGGCCGAAGTGGTCGACGGCCAGGACGAGGAGCGTGAGGGAAATACCGAGTACCGCAGTCTCGTTGAGACGTCGGCGTTCGATACGGTTCATTCGAGCCATGGGCGCATTGGTAGAGAAGAGGGAACGAGTGCCGTGATCTTACAGCAGTGAGGGGATGAGTGCCAAATCTGTGGCAATCATGCGGCATTGGCAGGGTGTGTGACAGTTCCGGCGTACCCGATTTCTCCCTCTCCCGGTACTGGGGCCGTCGATTTATTGAGATCGCTTCGCTTGCGACCCGTGTCCGAAGGCTTTGGACGGCCGCCAAACACGCTTCGCAAGCGAATCGGCTAAGTAAATCGACACGCCCTACTCCGGGGGAGGGTTGGGGTGGGGGAAATCCGCTGAACCACGTCAATTTATCGAAAAAGACCCCCACCCTTCCCTCCCCTCCCCCGGAGTACCAGGAGAGGGGATAATACCCGCCGATCTTGTCACGCACCCGCATTGGCAGGGGCCATCGCATCGGTTCCCTACCCCGTGTACTCATGGGGGGAGGGCTTGGGTGAGGGGCGGCGCGACCCGACGAATGAATTTCAATTTTGAGCAGTTTTCGACGGACGAAAAGACGCCTCACCCTAACTCTACAGCGCGGCTTGACTCAGACAGCCTGAAAATTGCCACAGAGGCACAAAGACACAGAGTGAAAAGCACCGAGAGAACCAAATATTCACATTTTTATCTTTCCGATCTTCTCTGTGTCTTTGTGCCTGAGTGGCTATTTCTTGCCCGGCTATTTTAAGTCGCGCTGTAGTGCTAACCCTCCACCCGGCGTACCGGTGGGAGGGAACCAGAAAATCCAGCAGCCATTGCTCTGGCACGCAACCGGTACTGGCGGGGTACGCTTACGCTCTGGCGAAAGAATGGCGGCGGCGTAGGACTAAGGCGGCGAGGCCGAGGATTGCCAATGATCCTACGCTGGGTTCTGGGACGATCGCAACGGAGATGCTGGTGGTTTCGATCTGGGTCGAGGCGGTGCCACTACCATGATAGGCAAAGTCATTGATCGTGACTTGGGGGTTTGGGTCGATGCCGAGCACGAAATTGGCGGAGTCATTTGTGAGGTCGCCGAAGCTGAAATCGACCGGGGTGGTATCTGGAACTCCAGGCTTCAACTGAAAGATCATGCTGAACAGATCGACGTCGCCCGGGACGGTCAAAGCGCGGGGTGCTTGTCCGGCCACGCCCTTGATTATACCTGCTGCGACATCATCAGTGCCGAGACTGACTTGCGAGAAAGGAACGATGAACTTCGTTGTATTTGGAACAAGGAAGACCTTGGAAGAGTCGTAGGCGACGTCCAACTGGAAGGATTGGACGTTCAGGTTGGCCGCACCCGGATCGTAGGTGATCTGCATTTGATGGATAGCGGGATTTGTCGACGTGGCTTGAGCGCTGGTTTTTGCACCGCTTGCCAACGCTGCCGCAGCTTTCGCGTTGGACGGAACCAACGCAACGAGAACAAACAATAATGCAACGCAGAATGCTCGCTTTAAACCAGACATGGCTATTCCTCCACACGATCAACCAACACCCTTCAGCCCGGAACGATCCGGAATTGATACGGGCAAGGATACCAAAGGCGGGGGAAGAAAGCCGCATGAAATTAGCGGGAAATTATTTTTGCGCTCATTTATAATGAACCGTTGGCAGTTTAGGGGCGTTTTGCGGAATTTCCGGGATGCGAAGGGGTAATGATCGGAATTTGAGCCGTTCCGGATTTCCGTTGGGAAGACGATTTAAATGCGGTGGAGGCCGTTGCCTTTGCGACTGCGGGCTGTGCGCCTCCGAGATCTAACGCAGGAATGAATACAAGTGGGCCTCCTGGAGTTAGGCCGGAGCTGAGCTTGGTGGTGTAGTTGGTCGTCTGGCCCAGGTTTCCCTGAGCGTCGGTCGTAAAAATGGTCTGCTTGACGCGATCGATGAACACGTCAAGTTGCACGGTCACCGGCTTGCCGGAAATGAATGTGCCGACGACACCGTAGACGCCGTTAGGTACTTTACCCGGCCAGTAGGCGATTTCGGTTCCCCCTAGCGGTCCACCGCGATGATCGAACGGAATCGTACCGCCGCTTGGAACGATGTTCAGGCCATAACCGGGGTAGAGAAACTCTGTGGGATTGAAACCCTTTCCGGAGGCGAATAGGGTGAGTGGATCACCGGCGACGCGGAAAACTTCCAAGTTGATATCGGCTTTGCCATTCCAGCGCGCGACGAACTCTAATCCGAGCGGCAGCGATTGGGCGAGCAGGCGATCATCGCTGATCGGAGGGCTGTTGCGGACGACGGCGATATTGGCCAAGGCATCGAAGCTGACGATCCCACCGCGCGCGACTTCACTTGCGATGTAATACGAATCTGATCGCGTACGGGCAGCGGCGAGTTGGGGATCTACAACGCCCTGGGCCAGCGCGGTTTCGGCGGCGGAATCTTTGTCGGCGCGAACGGTGGTGGTTCCCTGACCTTTTCCACCGAAGGCGGAAAGTCGTCGCTGGGAATCGCGGAACATCGCGCGACCGGTATAGCTCATTCCCTCGGGAACAAACGGAGGTTGGTCGTACATGCTGACGACTGTACCGCGCACGACCAGACCGCCACCGGGGCTTGAAATGGTGGATTCATGTTCGACGCCGGCACCTTCGACCACCAGTTTTGTGCGGCCGTACTTCATCATCAAATCAGTCTTGGCCTTTTTTCCGTTCCATAGAGCCTGGGCGACTCTTACCGTGCCCAGTCGATCGAGTGTGAACGCTTGATCAGGGGGGATGGAGCAGCGCACGCTGGAGCGCGGTCCTGTGCGAAACTCCGCGCCCTCGGCAACTTCTGCACCGACGGTGGCCTTCTGCCATGCTTCAGTTTCGGAAGCACGCACCTGCACATTCCCGGCGACTTCCGAGATGGTAATGCGCACCGAGCCCGATGCGCCTTGAGTGGCAGGGGCAGAATCTACCAGCACCGCGTTCGAT
>JBBRMF010000304.1:0-6079 GCA_038230975.1 Tepidisphaerales bacterium | reverse complement strand
CCAAGAGGCGGCGCGATTTTACAGTAAGACTTTTCCCGATAGCACAATGGGCGCCGTACGCCATGCGCCCAGCGATTTTCCCGGTGGCAAACAGGGTGATCTGCTCTTGGTAGAGTTCACGGTTCTCGGCATCCCTTGCGTCGGTCTGAATGGGGGGCCCGCGTTCAAGCACAATGAGGCGTTCTCCTTCCAGGTCTCCACCAAGGATCAGGCGGAGACCGACAAATACTGGGATGCCATCGTGGGCAATGGCGGGCAGGAAAGCGAGTGCGGCTGGTGCAAGGACAAATGGGGCGTTTCATGGCAGATCACGCCGAAGGTCTTGACCGATGCCATGAGTGCGGGTGGGGACAAAGCCAAACGCGCCTTCGAGGCGATGATGCCGATGCAGAAAATCAACGTCGCCAGGATTGAGAAAGCCCTTCGCGGGAGTTGACTGCACGTTGCGGCGCACGCGACGGTCACGACCGGAGCACTTGGCGATGGATCGGCTGGCCAAGCATGAACGTAACTATTGAAGATTCGAGCCTAGCTTCCTGTAAGGAATGATTGCCGGTCCATCCAAATCACGGGTCCCTGGCGGCTGACCTTCTATATCCTGAAACAACTGGAAGTCGATCACATAATCCACGTAAACCTGATCTTCGATAAAATTGATCAACATCGATTTGTAGATTTTTCCGCCGAAGAACGGCGTGCCCCCATCGGTAAATGCCCAGGGTGACAGAAATCGGGTGATCGATTCCTTTAGCAATTTCTTGTAAAAGGTCTCGTCATAGCCGTCAACCAGCCGCAGCATGAAGCTGACGCGCACCGCTTCAAATTGCGGGTTCTTTACATGCAAGCGCGCGAAGCAACTGGTGCGCTTTTTCAGGAAGGCTTCGATCTGCTGCAACAGGCCAAGGCTGGTGAACGGTTTCAGCGGATCGCGCAGGTTCTGGGTCTGCAGGTTAGGAATGGTGACGACGGTGATATGCCCCGGCGCCAATTCACGATAGATGCCTTCATCGTAATAGGTATGGTTCAGGCATTTGACCTTGTAGATTTGCGGGAACGCCCCCAGGATCAAACGCTCGTAGTCCCACAGGTCGATGGCGCGGTCCTTGTGGCGCAAGCGTTCGCTGATGCGTGTGTAAAACGCCGTGGGCTTTTCGGCGCCGCGTCCGCCAAAGGATGAAAAAGGCTGGCTGATGGTCTTGACTGCGGAATCCGGTTGATCGAGTTTGCTGATGGTTCCGGCGGCTAACGGCGTCGCCGAAAACTCTGGGGAATTGCCCCGGTCACCGAATACCGCGGGCATGGCCTGTGCCGCAACCAGTTGCAGCTTGCACACGGCATCGCTTTTTTCATGCACGGCGGCACGGATCCAGAAATTGCCGCTCGGAAGTAAGGTATTGTTGCTCGTCGCATCACGTGGGACGGCAAACGTCATGATGCCGGAGCCGAGCAGCTCGCCGGTTCCATCTTGTATTTCGTTTTCAGCGAATGCGGTCCATTCGTTGTTTTTAAGGTAACGCCAATCGATATGCGGTTTAGGTTTCGGTAGCCGCGGATTGGCGGTGCCGTCCGCAACCTGGAATAGCAAGGACAGATTTTGCGGCGGTTGTAATCCGCTGATACCGATGTAAAGCTCGGCTTCACTTTCGAGCGTTGCGTTGTCCCGCGCAAAGTCGAATTGGGGAAACAGAGACACCTTGCCGCTCGCGTTCAAGTAAGGATGTTGTTCTGCGGTGCCGAATGGCGCCAAATGAAAGAATTGGCCGAGACGATTTTCATAAATGTCTTTGGCGGATGTGCTCAGTACCAACTCCATACTGGCACCATAGCTCATAGATAGGGCGCTAGCCGCAGGTCCAACTGGAGGGTTCTTTGGTTCGGGCTCCAGTTTCGGCGGCTTTGACTTGGGAATTAAATCCTTGCGCAGATACCTGAGCAGCGCAGATTGATAGGCCTTCTGGCCAAAACCGTCTGTTAATTTCAGCTTGGCGAAACCATGGCGGGAAGCAGTGCTGTAAAACTCATTGGCGCTGAAATCCGCTTCGTCAGTAACTAACACATCGAGATTGCCGGAAAAATGAAACGATTTGGAACCGACGGGTACTGCCGTGATGGTCGATGGTTCCCATTGCCCCTGACTCAGAAAATCTATGTCGACCGTCGGCGA
The DNA here is from genome assembly GCA_038230975.1 of Tepidisphaerales bacterium. Lineage (GTDB taxonomy): Bacteria > Planctomycetota > Phycisphaerae > Tepidisphaerales > Tepidisphaeraceae > JANXVV01. The sequence continues at coordinate 3,915 of JBBRMF010000304.1, read as the reverse complement.
TGTATGAAACGGTTTCGGGGCGGCCAGCCAGCTCAGGCTCACAGATGCATGGCTCAATTTTTTTTGAAAGACTTCTTTGGAACCGATGACTAGGCTGCTGCCGGCTATTGGTGATGCACCGAATGGCTGAAACGGTTTCGATGTATCCACCGGACCGAAATCGTTGGATATCGCGAGAGATTTCACATTGTCGACTTCCACAATAAGCGTAATGCCCGTTACGACTACATTCTGAAATGCCTGATACACATAGCTGCGCGTGTAGTCCTGCTTCAGCTCGACCAATAACATGGGCAGATTGGTTTCAAATGTATGGCCATGTACTTTGGATGAATAGGGTGTGATTGGCGCATCTGCCCCGCTAATTTCAAGAAACATTACAAACGTATCAATCCCATTCCAAATGAAACTCTGCGATTCTTTTTCAAGCCATCCCTTCTCCGTTGTCAAGAAACAGCGCATATCGTTCTTGAAGTCATCTTCGGTATCACTGGAATAGCCGTCGACAGTAATTGCTACGCGAATGACGCGGTGTCCTTCCGCCATCAACAAGTAATGGGAGGCGATGGCAAAACCCACGTCCGCTTCGGGCATGTGGATTTCTTTCAGTGCACCATCGATGTAGACCTTGTTGTTAAATGGGTGCCAGGATTGGTCGACGGAGATCAGTTTCGCGCCCAGGCCGTCATCCGAGTTCGCCACGGGCGATGCATAGATCCGTCCATTGTTAAGGCTGCCTGCCGGTTCGTCGCCATGCCGATAAACTGTTTTCAAGGCAGCAACCTTGGCCTGGTTGGCAACAAAATCATTGGTATTGGCGAAGAAGGCTTCTCGCCCCTCACCGTCTTTCCCGGCCTTGAACAATTCGCCGGTTTTAAATTCGTGGCTACTGACCCGTTTCGCCAGTTCGGCCAGGAGATGAACATGGCCCGGTTCGGCGCTTTTTTCCTTGAGGCGAAGAATTTCCCGGTAATAAAAGTCCAAGTGCCGTTGCGTCAGCGTGTTGCTCGACGCACGGGCATATTCGAAAAGCCGCAGGAAGGCGAGATACAACGCGTAATGGGGTTCATGCTTGTCCCATCCCGTCAGCGTGCCATCCAGCGCAGTCTTCGCTTCGCTGGTGACACGGGCAAACACTTTCAGGAATTGATCGAAAACCGATGTGAACAGGTTATGAGTCGAGCAATGGTTGATTGGAACGAACACGCTGGCCGATGCATCGCCGTAAACCGATTGATCTTCCGCAATGCCGCCTGCGTAGCCGGACCAGGCACGGCCCTCACTCCAGTCCGTGGATAGTCCCGCGCTAATAACAGAGGCAAAGCTGACGACTGGCCGGCGAAGTATTAGCACCGTTGGAAGGGGAACGACGGCGTTGACCAGGCTGCGCATGACGCCAGCCTGATAGTAGGCGATCAGCCGCTTGAAGGCCGGGGCAAGCTGGCTTTTGATGAGATTTTGCAACGTGCCTTTCAGGGCAATATCCCCCGGAAAACCTTCCTTCAATACGTCTAATTGTTGGGCGAGTGTCGCTACGCCGCTGTAAAGAAATCCGAGATTATTTTTTAGCAGGGTCTCATTCGGCTGGGGTTCCAGTCGATTCAGATAATCAAACCAGGATTGGGTGTTCGTCTTGTACGCCTCCACGTCCTCGACGGCGGCGATGGCGAGTTGCACCGATACATCATTGCCAAAAAAAGGCACCCAATCGGCTGTTGCGATATTTTTTTCATCGAAATATTTCAGCAAGGCGGCATAGCTTTGGGCAAACACCATGCTGTGCGCGACAGTATGCTCGTTAACTGGCGCATAGGCCGGATCTAGCGCTTCGGGCAGGCGCCCATCTTGGCTCGTGCCTTCGCGCACGAGCTTCAGCTGATCAGTATTTTGTGAGCAATCGATTGGCATGGTCATGGCTCAAACGTTATCGGGAAGGAGGCTAACGGTTGTCGTGAGATTGATGTCGGTACCCTCTAACCTGTAATACGGATACACGAAGTTGAAACGCGAATTGGTGGACTTCACCCGGTACACCACTTCGATCCGCACAACCCCTTCCAGTTCGAGGCTGTCATCCAATTTCACGTTTTCCAGCGTGATGCGCGCCTCGTGGTACAGGATCGCCGATTCCACCTTGTCAGCCATCAGCGTTTTCATCCGTGTATCGAGCGTTTCAAATAGCAACTCGCTCAGGTTGCAGCCATAAAACGGTTGCAAGACCCGCTCGCCCGGCGTTGTACTGAGCAGTATTTCCAGACTTGAAGCGATGTCGGTTTCCTCTTCCAGCATCGCCACCGCTGCGCGGTCGCGCACGAAGGTAGGAGGAAACGACCAGCCGCGACCTAAAAAATTCCGATTCATTTATTTAGCCCCCTATCAGCACCGTCACGGCGCCTGGCGGCATCACCACGCCGCCGCCTGCCGTTGGGTCCGCAATGCGCGCGGCAGGCATGCCGCCGATCATGACCGTCATGGACCCTATGATGATGGCGTCGGCCCCACAACTATCTCCCATGCGCGCCGCCGGCAATCCGGCGATAAGCACCGTGGGGGCGCCAGGGGGAATGATGGGCGTCGGAATACCCAAGGTGGCGGTACTCACGATCATATCGGTCACTCGCGCTGCCGGAGGCATGGCTTCATCTCGCCTTTACTATCCATTCCCACGCCGGGTCGCGGGGCGTGGGTGTCGCGTATCAGTTGATCTGTACCATCCCGCCCTGGATCACCGCCGTGGCGCTGCCCTTTATCGTCGTGCTGGGGCTCGATACTTCCGCGCTACTGGTGCCCGTTGCTTTGAAGGCAGCCTGCGCGGTGAATTCTGTATTCGTTCCTGAAAGCTTCACATCCTTGCTCGCTTTCAATATCAAGTCCTTCACGCTTTCGATCTTGATGCCGCTGTCGTCCAGCGTGATCTTGTTGCCGTTCTGGTCTTCCAGTGTGATACCCTTGGCATCCTCCGACATGGTGAACTTATTCCCAGCGGGAGTTTCCAGACCGATGATTTTTTTTTCATCATCGAAACTGAGTTTCAGTTTTTCGCGACTGAGATATCCCTTGTGATGATTTTCGTCCTTGGCTGCTTCGGGAGCCGGCTTGGCGCTGCTGTGACACATACCCAAAACCACCGGGTGACGTGGATCGTCGTTCAGAAATCCGACGATCACTTCATCATCGATTTCAGGCCGGAAATAGGTGCCCCGCTGATTGCCCGCGTCCAGCGTGGCAATGCGCGCCCAGATGCCTTCTTCATTCGCGTCGATGAGCGGCAGCCGAATCTTGATGCGATCTTCGCCATCCGGATCGTTTTCGAGCACGGTGACAATGCCGATTTGCAGGCCGCTCACTGTTGGCAGTAAACCCGCCGCCGGCAGTGGACGCAGATTGTAGGTCTCGGCAAACAGTTCGGGGTTCAATCCGAACTGCACATCGGTTTCCCAATTGCCGCTCGATACGGTATGGCGAACGCCTGACACATACAGCTTTCCCTGGAAGCGTTCGCCGATACCGGCAATTTCTACGATCTTGCCGGGCATCACGCCGGCGAATCCCTGGCATTTTGCCCTGCCGCGGACTTTGGCCAGACGCTCGCGCAGCAATCGCGCATCGGCCCACGCTTGCAGTTCCGGCTCTTCGAGCTTGCCGCCATGCCTGATCTCGTGTGCATCGCCACCCAAAACCTGCGCCAAATCGGAGGCGGATAAATTGCCGCTGTTCGGCGTAGAAGGTTCCTTCGCCTCGGCTTTGACAATAGCCTGCTCGGCGCCACTCCAACTACTCGCCGTGATGCCCTTGCTTTGCCAGCGTGCATCGATTTCCGCATCCAGCTCCAGAACCGTGGAGCCGTAGGCCAAGCGAACCACCGGTGATCCGACGACCACGGGTTTTACCACTCTGATTTTTTCGTCTTCGGTG
>JBBRMF010000303.1:0-6122 GCA_038230975.1 Tepidisphaerales bacterium | reverse complement strand
TCACATTGGCACGAGTACTCCAACGTGGGTGTGTGGCTGCCAAGTCTTCGTCATATTGGAGCGCTCACATATTGATTCCGGCTCGGAAATACTGGGGCTGCTTCCTGTTTAAATGGCCCTGAGGATCAAGCCTTATCGCGCACAAGCAATCATTTCATCGTTAAGCGTTTGTAATCATGTTACGAAGATTGTTTGGAACGTATTTCGGCAGATCCACCGAAGATTACCAAATGAATGGCTTTATCGTTCGCTTTGATGCAGCCTCGGCGGACAATAACTTTTGTTGCAGCATGGGCAATTGGTAACTCGTGGGGATTCAGTTTTCAGTTCCATCGCGCACCTATTTTCCCAGTGGCCAAAAGGTCAGAAAGCACACTCGGTGGAATCGCGGCGCGAAGGGCGTTTAGGACCGCGAGTACGTCAATCACTTCCTGGCTAATGGCGCCTTGAACGGGCGTCAGGCAGCCTATTGCGGCCAGAATCATCCCCACGACGCTCAGGACCATGCCGCCGACGGCGCTCTGAAGCACAATCGTACGCATACGTCGGCTGATGTGCATGAACTCATCGACCTTCTTCAGCGAGTTCTCCATGACGACGACACCTGCGGCTTCAGTCGTAACTTCGCTGTTCTGTCCGATGGCCATGCCGACTGTGGCAGCCATCATCGCGGGAGCGTCATTGATGCCATCGCCAACATAGAGAGTTTTGGCTTTTGCCGTTTCGCTCCGAACAATGGCAAGCTTTTCCTCTGGTGTTTTCTGCGCGTAAATCTCGCTGATTCCGACTTGGCTGGCGAGGTAGCGGACCTCGGATTCGCGGTCTCCGGACACGATCATCACGTGGTCGAAATGGTGCTTTGGACCCAAATGCGCGACAAATGAACGACTCTCCGCTCTGGGAGCGTCGCGAAATCGGAAGACCGCAGCATATCGATGGTCGATCAGCACAACGCATTCGAGCCCCTCTTCGGATTGTGGGAGTTGTTCGGCACCGGGGACTGAACCGTTATGGACCTTCTTGCGGCTGGTGACTTCTACATCACGACCCACGACAATTCCACGCAACCCCTGGCCCGGCGGCTCCGATACTTCACTCGCATCCGGAACTTCAATTTTGCAGTCCCTGGCCGCCGCAAGAATCGCACGCGCCAGCGGATGCCGGGAATAGCGCTCTAGCCCCGCCGCGAGCGTCAGAACTTCCTGCTGATTAAAGCCCGACGCAACGATTTGCGCGACGAGCGCGGGCTCTCCATAAGTTAGCGTCCCGGTCTTGTCGAAAATTGCGGTACGGCATTCAGCAATTTTCTCAAGCACCACGGGACTTTTCACAATGATGGCGCGGCGGGCGCAAAGCGAGATCGAACCGATGATCGCAACTGGAATTGCAATGAGCAGCGGACACGGAGTCGCAATGACCAAAACCGCCAGGAATCGGACCGCATCGCCACTGAACGCCCAGGCCCCTATGGCGACTGCTACGGCAAGCGGCGTGTAATAGGCTCCCAGTTGATCACCCAGCCGTCGTAATTGCGGGCGAGTTGCCTCGGATTCCTTCATGACCACCATGATCTTTGCGTAGCGTGAGTCAGCGGCGAGTTTGTTTGCGCGGATGGTCAACGCCGATTCTCCATTGATGGCTCCGGATATGACGGCAGACCCGGAAGTCTTCGTTATCTTGAACGGTTCGCCGGTCAGAAACGATTCGTCCATCGTGCCGTGTCCGTCAATAACTGAGCCGTCCACAGGACAAATGTCGTGCGGGTAGACGACCAGTTCGTCGCCAATCTTAACTTCTTGTAAGCCCACATCTGAAATCTCAGCGCCGAGCTTGCGGTGAGCGACGGATGGCATGCGTTTGGCCAGCGCGGCGAGCACCGAAGAAGCGCTTCTCAACGCGTAGTTCTCAAGCGCCTTGCCACCGGACAACATCAACACCACGATTGTGCCGGCAAGGTGCTCGCCCAGCAGGACCGATGTGACGATCGAAATTCCGGCCAATAGATCGGATCCGAACTGTCTTCGCCATGCTTTCTGCAACAGCTCAATGACCAGCGGAATGCCGCCAATTGCAAGCACGACGAAAAGTGGGATCTGTGAAATATTTGAGTCTGCTCGAAAGGCCAAACGAAGCAGGAGATGACACGCTATAGCCGTCGCTGCGATAACAGCGACGATGCTATTCTTATGCCGCAAGAGACCATCTATCGGCAGATGCAATGATGGTCGAGGTGGTGGTGCTTTGATTGCCGTTGATAACACAGCACATTCTCCAATCCAAGGCCGGCAACTTCACGATTTGGCGGCCTTGAGAATCACTTTCAGCACGCGTTCCTTCGCGGCGTTGCCGAAGGTGTCGTATGCCTTCATGATCTCTGATAACTCAAACCTGTGGCTGATGAGCTTCTTTGCGTTAAGGCGGCCAGACAGAACAGTCTGAAGCAACATCGGGGTTGTGATCGTGTCTACAAGGCGCGTCGTCAGTGTGATGTTATGGGACCACAGCCGTTCCAGGTGAAGCTCGACGGATTTTCCATGAACTCCCACGTTGGCAAGGCGCCCGCCGGGGGCGATGATCGACTGGCAGATGTCGAACGTCGCGGGAACGCCGACGGCCTCAATCGCCACGTCTACGCCGGCGGAATTCGTCAGCGCCATGACCCGTTCAATCGCTTTTCCGTCCGAGCTATTCACGGCTTGAGTCGCACCAAAGGCGCGCGCGACCTCCAGGCGGTTGTCATCCAAATCGACCATCACGATTTCGGCGGGTGAGTAGAGTTGCGCCGTAAGCAGGGCTGCGAGACCGACCGGTCCGGCCCCAACGATCGCCACGATATCTCCAGGCTTCACCTGCCCGTTCAGAACACCACACTCCAAACCCGTCGGAAAAATGTCACTCAGCATTACGACCGCTTCGTCATCGACGGCCTTCGGTAGGGCATAAAGGCTTGTATCGGCGTATGGAATTCTGACGAACTCCGCCTGCGTGCCGTCAATAACATTGCCCAGAATCCAGCCGCCGGTGCGACAATGGGAATACATCCCCTTCCTGCAAAAACTGCATCTACCGCAGGAAGTGATGCATGAGATCAGCACGTTATCGCCCTTGCGGAAACCCAGTACGTTCGACCCGGTTTCCTCGACGATACCCACACCCTCGTGACCGAGAATTCGGCCATCGGCAATCGCGGGAAGATCGCCTTTGAGAATATGAAGATCAGTTCCGCAGATTGTCGTCGTCGTGATTCGTACAATCGCGTCCGTGGCGTCGATAACTGCGGGTTTGGGCCGATCCTCCCACGCCCACTTGCCTCGCCCATGGTAAACAAGCGCCTTCATAATTTTCTCCTCGAAGAGTCAATTCAATACACCAATTGTTACAGTTTAATGCGACGCAACCGAAGCGCGTTCGCAATGACTGATACGGAACTGAATGTCATTGCAGCGCTGGCGATCATGGGGCTCAGCAGCAGGCCGAAAAATGGGTAAAGAACACCCGCCGCGATGGGCACCCCGAGCAAGTTGTAGACAAATGCAAAGAACAGGTTCTGTCGGATGTTTCGCATCGTGAGATGACTCAATATCCGCGCCCGCGCAATGCCACGCAGATCGCCTTTTACCAACGTCACCCCGGCGCTCTCCATGGCCACGTCAGTGCCCGTGCCCATAGCAATGCCAACTTGGGCCTGCGCCAATGCCGGCGCATCGTTGACACCGTCGCCCGCCATTGCGACTACATGCCCTTCGCTCTGGAGACGCTTTATCACTTCGGCCTTGTCTTGGGGCAGCACTTCGGCGTGAACCTTGTCGATGCCCAGTTTTTTTGCAACGGTTTCCGCCGTTGTCCGGTTGTCGCCGGTCAGCATCACCAGTTGGATACCTTCTCGATGTAACAGGTCTATGGCCTCGAGCGTTGACGTTTTGATCGGGTCGGCCACTCCCAGTAATCCTGCCGGACGACCATCGATGACAACAAACATTACGGTTTGGCCTTCGCTCTGAAGTGCTTTGGCGCGGTCGCCGAAAGATGCTTCATTCAGCGATAAGTCTTCGAGAAATTTAAGATTTCCCACGGCCACCGTCCGGCCCTCGACGGAACCCGTGACGCCCTTGCCGGTCGTTGAACGAAAGTCCTTCGTGCTTACCGGAACAATGTTTTTGACCTTGGCGCCCGCAACAATGGCAGCCGCCAATGGATGTTCGCTCGCCTGTTCAAGGCTTGCGGCCAAACGCAGCATCGTGCTTTCTGGCTCGCCCGAGAGAGCGAGCACGGTCATCAGCTTGGGCTTTCCCTCCGTCAGCGTGCCTGTCTTATCCACGACCAGGGTGTCTACTTTTTCCAGAGTTTCGAGCGCTTCAGCATTTCGGATCAGTACGCCGATCTGCGCACCGCGACCCGTGCCGACCATGATGGACATTGGAGTTGCCAGGCCCAACGCACAGGGACATGCAATGATCAACACCGCCACTGCATTGACTAACGCATGCGCAAGACGCGGTTCCGGTCCCCAGAGCGCCCATCCAACGAAAGTCATCAGCGCTACCAGAAGAACGGCCGGCACGAAATAGGACGACACCACGTCGGCCAGGCGTTGGATCGGCGCGCGTGTCCGCTGAGCTTCGCTAACGAGATGGACAATCTGGCTCAGCAAAGTCTCGGCGCCAACGCGTTCGGCGCGCATGATGAAACTACCCGTGGCATTGATTGTTCCTCCCGTGACTTTTGCACCGGGCATTTTCTCGGTTGGCAATGGCTCGCCGGTCACCATCGATTCATCGACGCTGCTGGACCCCTCCACGACCACACCATCCACCGGAATTTTCTCTCCGGGACGTACGCGCAAAGCATTGCCGGCCACAACGCGTTCCAAAGCGATATCTTCTTCTTTGCCGTCCGACTGGACCAGACGCGCTGTCTTCGGCGCTAGTCCGAGGAGTGCCTTGAGCGCGCTGCTCGTCTGGCTGCGGGCGCGCAGTTCCAGGACCTGTCCGAGCAGAATCAGGGTGACAATCGCGGCAGCGGGTTCAAAGTAAACCTGCAGCTCGCCGCCCATGCCTCGAAACGAGGCCGGGATCAGGTCTGGAAACGCGAGGGCAAAAACACTGTAGGCATAACTTGCGCCGGTGCCAAGGGCGACAAGTGTAAACATGTTCAGATGACGATTGATCACAGATGCCCAGCCCCGGACGAAGAATGGCCACCCGCCCCAGAGGACCACGGGAGTGGCCAATCCAAATTGAAGCCAGAGCATCGGGCCCGCACCAAGCAAATGCTTTAGCGGATCGCTGGGAACTATTTCGGAAACCATCAAGCTCAGAACTGGAAGTGTCAGAACGAGACTGATCCAAAACCGTCGCGACATATCGACGAGTTCCGGATTCTCGTTGCCAGCGGCGACATGGCGCGGTTCGAGCGACATTCCGCAGATCGGACATGCTCCGGGCGATTTGCGCACAATTTCCGGGTGCATGGGGCAGGTATACTCAACTGCTTCGTGCTTTTCTGGCGACGCTTCTTTCATAGACGCGCTGGGCAGCGGTGATTCGCTTGAGATTGGAACGGAGGCCGATTTGGCGACGACGGACTCCAGTGCCATTCCGCACTTTGGACATGCTCCCGGTTTATATTCCCGAATTTCAGGGTGCATCGGGCACGTGTAAACGTCGGTGCCCGACCTATGCGGTTCGTCCACGGCGGTCCTCATTTATTTCTCCCAGTCATATAAATATTCTAACGTCGAAATCGGTCAGGCCATCAACGAATAGATCCAGGTGTCGATGGATAATTGACGGCAAGCGTTATCGGGCCAAGGCCTCCTCCGGTTGGTTCACGACCTTGCCGTCCTGGAGATGGATTATCCGATCCATTTCGCCGATCATCCGGGTGTCATGAGTCACAACCAGGATAGCGGTGCCGTGCTCATCCGCGATCTTACGCATCACCCGCATGACACTGAGGCCGCGTTCTGCATCCAGACTGGCGGTCGGCTCGTCCGCGAGGATCATCTTCGGCTTGTTTGCCAGCGCCCGCGCGATCATCACCCGCTGCTTCTCGCCGCCGGACATGTGTTCGGGCAAATCTTCCGCCCGTTCGGCCACGCCAAGGTATTCCAGCAACTCCCC
>JBBRMF010000302.1:0-6124 GCA_038230975.1 Tepidisphaerales bacterium | reverse complement strand
GCGATCGTCGGTTCACCCCGTTGGCGATGGAGGTGGACGCATATCCCGGCTGCGGCAAGTGATTCAACCGCGCGGTCGACCGGGCCTCCGTTGCCGGGATCATCACCGTTGTGGATCATCAGCACTTCGCCGCCCAGCGAGCCCGCGAGCGATCCGAGTTCGGTGATCTTACTGCGGCCGAAGACGATCTTGCTAACACTTGTAAACTCGAATGAATTCATGCGACAACCTGGTCCCCAAAAAACAGGGGATGATTCTTGGTATTGGTTCGCGGCTGTGTCACCCAATCCGGCACTGCGGATTTCCATCGGTCATAGTGTGCCGTGGACTGATGAGCCGCGAAATCATCCTGGGCCTTGTAGACTTCATAAAGCGTGAATCGCGTTGGATCGTCTTCGCCTTGGAGAACATCGAATCTGATATTGCCAGGCTCCAACCGTGTATGGGTCGCATTGTCCAATATCGCAGTGATGAACGGTTGAAGGAATTCAGGTTTTACAAAAATGGTCACGCACACGACGAACATAATTAGCTCCATGAACAGGGGATCGACTCAACCTTACAAAATAATCGTGCGCGATTCGCGTAGGTTCCGCTCTGCGGAACAAGAATCGCGAGCCAGAAAAAGACGTTCCGCACAGCGGAAACTACGAATTTCGAGGCGCGTCATCGCGCACGTTTATTTAAATCACACCTATTTTTCGCCATGATCGCTTTGTAGTTCCCAGCGTTCCCCAAAGAATCCAGCCCGCACGACACCGCCCGGCGTTCGGGAATTCACCGGCACATCGACATCAATTACCGCGTAGTCCGGCAGCTTGGGGATCTGGCGGGCGTTGTTGAGGTAGTCATATTCGCGGAATGTGAAACCGCTGTTGAGCACGACGTAGTGCTTAGGATTTAAGGGGTTGGGATAGATTGCAATCAGTGCGTGATGATCGGCCGAAAACTTTTCTGAACCCAGCGCGATCTCTTTGTCGGACCACTTGATCGGCAACTTGCCGGCGAGCCGGGCGAGAACTTTGTTGCTGGAGGGGTCCCCAAACAAAATGATGTTGTGATTGGCGAAATCGGCTTCCGTCACATCCGTGTCGTTCTTCACGCGTGTCTCGCCGCGGAATTGCTTGCGCCAGTGGTCGATCGCATGTTTACATTCTGCGGCGGCCCATGTGCCGGCCTTGGCATTGGCCGGCGTGCCGGTGGGCTGAACGATCAGGAAACTATCCATGAATGCATCATCGATCGGACCCTGCAAGCCGTGACGCTTGCGTAGCTCTTGATTGGGTTCGATCACGGTATTTCCGACTGTCCAGCCGGTTGGTGTTTTGATGAGGCGCTCCGTCCAGCCGCCCTTAAAGGATGACGTTCCTTCAATCGTTGTGCCGTCGATATCAATAGACACTTTATCGCCGGATTTGATCGGCCCTTCTTTCGGAAATGCCAAGGTCAACTCCGTGACATTCTGCGTCTTTACATGAATGGCATGACCCACCAACTCGGCATCAATTCGGGCGCGGTCCCATTCGCGATTCATCCCGTCGATCGTGACCCAGTACATGCGGTTATATCGAAGCATCCAAGTCGTAAAACGGACCCTCGCAGGAACCGTTTCACGACCTTTCGTCAGCATTTCGTTCAGACGTTTGTCGAGTTCGATTTTCGCATTTTTCTCATACGCATGCTTGGTCTTTGGCCCGATGATCCGTTCCAGTTTCAGGCCTTCCTCGGCCATGTACTTCTCCATAATGTCGGCGGCCTGCTTCTGAGTATCCAGTTCGCCGGAATAGGCGACGGTTGGACAATTGAAAAGATTGGCCGCGTAATCGGTGCAGTCGTACCAGTGCCAAAGTTTCTGTTCGTACCAGGCCGGCTTGACGGTTTCATTCTGAAAATTGTGGAGAAACTCGCGGGTCTCCGAGAATCCCGCACCCGGTGACGCTGCGGCCCACACGTCCGGATAGTGCGTGGCAAACTGCCAGCAGGCCGCCCCACCCATTGAAAACCCAATGTTCAGGATACGGTTTTCATCGATCGGGTATTGTGCTTTCAAGGAATCAAGACATTCGAACAGATCGATTTCTCCGGCAAATTTATTGGCGCAACAGTATCGGCCATAGAGGTGGACGGTGAAGCGGCCGGCAACGCTGGGGGCTTTACCATTGATGAATTTCAGTTCGGTAAGATCCTCGCCGCGGCCGTGCTCGTTGAATTCAAGCTGGAAGGGTGCGGATTTTTCCAGTCCCGTGGGAAGCCGGAACCCCTTCGGCGCACCCAGGAGATACGGTTGAACGGAACCATCGATCTTAGAGATATATCCGCGCGGCCCACCGGTCGCCACCCAAGGCGATTCACCAGCCCCAAGTTTTTTTGCTCGATCCATCCCATCGGCCAAGGCCTTGCGCGCCGATTTCGGGTCGATTTGCTCGTGGTACACCAAAGGATATCGAACGGCGTTGTAGTAAATCTGAATATCGGGGAGCAGTGAGAGAAGATGTGCATCCTTTAAATTGGCGCGCAGTGACTCGATCTCCAGACTCAAATTTGCGACTCCAGCTTCAAGTTCCTCGCGATCCGGCGCCGAAAGCTCAGATGTCGGAAGAGGAGGAATTGGACGCACCTTCGCCACGACATTGTCCCCGGGCCCGTCGGCTTGCAACGTCGAAGAGGCAATCGATCCCATCACCAAACCAATGACACACGCTGACTTCGCAAGATAGCGCATCGACGAGACTCCTTTCAAACAAGATTCCCCCGAACGTGAGCCGGCAAGAAGCACAGGAGTCTGCCCTCTGACATCGACCGCTACAAGAGACCTTACCACTTATGCGCAAGTGCGTTGGAAATCAGGCTTGACCAAACCCGTAGCAAACGCCAACGTGATCGAGAGATTTGTAGAACATTCTGGACATTCACAGGTTTGTGAAACAAGGCGGGAAGTAGCATGTCGATTCTTTCACAATGCAAAGCCTGTGGAGCGAAGTATAACGTTCCGGACAGCATGGCCGGCAAAAAAGTCCGCTGCAAGAAATGTAGCGAGATATTTAGCGTCACTGCGACTTTGGCAGCCTCGCGTTCAATTCCCGATGAACCTGATTAAGTAGCTTGGGAGATGATGAATCGCTGGACCGCGCCTATTCCGCCGCGCGATGCGCCCAAGGCCGCTCCAAGAAGGCCAAGCGTTCTTCCACCAGTGAATTCCATGCCGGGGGTTTTGATCGAGACCGCTGAGGATGACGACTCGGATGAATCAAATAGTTCCCCGCTTGGTACTCACCACCTTGCACAACCCTAATTTTTAAGCGTGACGAAGAACTGGAAAAACAGCGCAAAATAAAACAGCTGGGCGAAAATGACATGGCCAACACCGAGGCCATTCTCGGGGTGGCGGCCTCCCTTTCCAAAAACTCTTGTCCTATTGGAGGACCGTAGAGTTTCAGGATGAGGGAGGCCGCCTTCTTTCAGAAATCAGCTGATCCTGGAAAGATGTTAGTTACCGAAGAATGTATCAACTGACTTCTTCTTTCCAGTAAGAATATCCTTGAGGCTGGGCCTGTCGTTGCTCAAGGGAGTGATCGCGGCTGTGGCGAATGGGGAAACCGAGATCGGGGAGGTCTTGGTTGTCACCGACGCCGACGCGAGAGCTTTTCGGACTGCGGGGCGGACGGTAACAGGGCCCGTTGCAGCAGTGGCGGTTGCAGGCGCGGCGAAAGCGGTTGCAACCACAGCTGCCGGCGGAGGCGGCACCGGGGCCGTGAACAGCGGGATGGAGATCTGGTTGTTCAGCTTCGCGAGCGACACATCACTGATAGTGACCTGGCCCGTCCGGTTGAAATCGACAATCGACGTGATCGTCGCCGGAGTATTGACGGCCTGCTTGGTGAGGGCAATATCCGTGATGTTCACGATCGCGATATTGTTGTGTTGGCCGGTCCCACCCACCAGGTTGCCAAAGTAGAAGACGTCCGCCGCCGCCAAGCCCGTATGGCCGGCGGCGTGTACATTGACGCGAAGCCATTTGTTGGTGATTGACCCATCGGCGAACAGGATCTCGATCCGCTGCGAGGCGGCATTGCCCGGCGTGGGTCGGGAGGTGATGGAACTGGCGGCCGGGGCGGCGGTCCAGTTAACGCCATCAGTGCTGATCTGGAACGTGAAGTCTGTCGCATCGACCGTACCGAAGCTACTTGCGTTTGCCAGATCGACAATCAGGCCGTTAATGCCTTTGTCGAAGCTGGTGTAGTTGGCGAACGAAGCGGTTTGACCGGGCAGGAGCGCCTGCTTGTCAGTGGCGATCGCGCTGTCATCGGCAAAGTTGGCTGTAGGATCGTTACCGTCATAGGAGCTATTGTTGTAGAAGATCGCGCGATTGATCACTGTGGCAACCGGCGTAGGAATAATAGTCGTTGCCGAAGTCTCGGTGGAGGCCGCGCTTTCCCCACCCGGATCAACTGCCGTAATCTTATAGTAGTATTTGGTACCATCCAGGAGACCGGTATCAAGGAACGGTGAGCCGATTACACCGGTGGCGATGGGAATAGCTGCTTCACCATTTGCAGCCGTGCCGCGATAGATGTTGAACGTCATTCCGACGTGTCCATTATAGGTCGGTGGCGTCCAACTGACGCTCATCTGACCGGCGGCCCCGGGTGTGGCGGCTGGCGCTGTGGGGGCAACGGTGAGGGTACCAGTCTGAGTCCCGGTAAAGTCGTTGTAGCCGGCAACGTTGTAACCTTGCACATGATACTCGTAATCCGTGCCCGCCGTTAGACCGGAGTCAGCATAGGACACGGAGTTCGGCGGCAATTGAGCGATCACGATAAAGGTACCGCCGTTAGCAGAACGGGAAACACGGAAGCCGTCTTCGTTATTGGAGGTATCCGTCCAGGCGATGGTAATCGCATTCGTGGTGTTTAAGATTGCGTGGGCATCCGTTGGCTTATTCGGGGGAATTGGGGTCGTCAAAGTAACGACATTCGAATAGCCGGAATCAGCCGCAAAATTGGTGGCTTTGACGCGGTAAGAGTATGTGGTCGCCGGGTTGAGCGCGCCATCCATATATGAAATTGTATTGGGGGCAAGGGTTGCGATTGCGGTATACAAACCACCCGGGTCCATGCGCTCGACGACATAGCCGGTTTCAATGACGGAGTTGTCGGACCAGGTCAGGTTGATCTGAGTTCCGGAAGCCGGTGTCGCCACGAGATTGGTCGGGATTGCAGGGGCCACACCGGAGTAGAGTTGCGCCGTGGGGATGATTTGATCGGCCGTCCCCGGTCCGGACCAGCGGAGTTGTGCGAAATCCGAACCTGCTCCCTGGAAGTATTCCATACGGATGTCGTACTTCTGGCCACCCGATAGGCTGATCGTTCCGAACGCGTCCGCGGTTTGTGGACCCCAATCGTTGATAATCAATTGTCCGTTCACCCAGAGGCGCACGCCATCGTCGGAGACGGTATGGAATGTGTATGCACCGGTAAATTGGGCCTGCACCTTGCCGGTCCAGCGGGTCGAGAAATTGTTGCCGGTAAGAGCAGTTCCCGCGCCATCAGGATCGCCGGCCGTCCAAATAACGTTTGAGTCTACCGTGGCATCCACGCGACTCAGGACGGCGGCACCCTGTAAATGCGCGCCAGGGGCGGCTCGGTCATCGAAGTAGTTTGCGGCCGCCCCACCATTGAGGAATGGAACGGGCACAAAAGTAGCCGATCCTGGGACCGTCCAGTTCAGCTTTGCAACGGCTCCGCCACCGTTCTCGTAAAACTCCATCTTAATCGTATGGGTCGTCCCCGCAGTCAACGTAGTTGTGTAGAAATCATCGGTTGGACCATGATCGGTCCAGTTATTAACGACAAGCGTATTATCCAAATAGAGTCGAATGCCGTCGTCAGAGCTGGTACGGAACGTGTAACTTCCGGCAGTGGTTGCCTGGATGGATCCGAGCCACCGGGCGGAGAAATTATCCACGGGAACGGGCGCGCCCGGAGAGCCAGTACCCCAATCAAAGTTGATGGTGGCATCCGTCCGGGTAAGAACCGCAGGGGCGGTCAGATGAGGGTCGGTAGCGACCGCGTTTAAATCATTGAAATACTTGGCCGCCAATCCATCGCCAGTTCCCATTGGGGGT
>JBBRMF010000301.1:0-6152 GCA_038230975.1 Tepidisphaerales bacterium | reverse complement strand
GTGACAAGATCGGCGGGTATTATCCCCTCTCCTGGTACTCCGGGGGAGGGAAGGGTGGGGGTCTTTTTCGATAAATTGACGTGGTTCAGCGGATTTCCCCCACCCCAACCCTCCCCCGGAGTACCGGGAGAGGGAGAAATGCAGCCAGCTGATTTTTTAAAGTCTTTCTATCGATGCGCTTCCAAGATCCTCTGAATCACCGACGATGTACTCCTCCCCTCAATCAACGGTGCCAGCGCCACCCGGCCACCGTTCTGCTCAACCAGATCCCAACCCACCACCTGTTCTTTTTTATAATCCGCACCTTTCACCAGCACATCCGGCTTGATCTGCTCAATCAGCGATAACGGTGTGTCTTCATCAAACCGCACGAGGTAATCGATGCTCTCCAATTCTTCCAGTACGTTGATCCGGTCATCCTCATTGATGATCGGGCGCTTGTCCCCTTTTAGGCGGCGGATGCTTTGATCGGTGTTAATCGCGACGACCAACAGATCACCCTGCGCCTTGGCGTAGCGAAAATATTTCACATGCCCGAGATGGATCAGATCAAAGCAGCCATTGGTGAAGACGATCTTTTTTCCGCAGGCGCGATGGTAGGCCAATTCATTGAGCAGTGGTTCGAGCGATCGCTGTTTGCCGACATGCTCGTGGGCTTCGGTGAGCAGTTCCTGAATGATTTCCTGGCGAGTGATCGGCACAACGCCGAATCGTTCGACTTCCAATCCACCTGCCACGTTGGCGAGGGCCACACTATCGGCCCAGCTTGCGCCGGCGGTTTTCGCAACAGCCAGCATGGCCAGCACCATATCGCCGGCCCCGGTGACATCGTAGACTTTTCGTTCCTTGGTTTTGAGCCATCGTCGTTCACCGTCGCGCGTGGCCAGAAATGCGCCGTTTTTATCGAGCGTCAGCACGGCCGCCTCCAGATCAAGATCATGCAGCAATCGTTCGGCGGCGATTTTGTATTCGTCAAGATGTGTCACCGGCAGGCCCGTGGCTTTGGTGGTTTCCGTGGAGTTAGGCGTGATCGTCGTCGCGCCTTTGTATTTGCTGTAATCGGAGATGGCCGCCGGGTCGACGAAGATGGGGATCTGCCGCGCGGTGGCGATCTGGATGATTTGCTGACACACCTCCGGGGTAAGCAGGCCTTTGTTGTAATCTTCGATGCACAGCGCATCCGCCCCTTCCAGCGCGGCCATCACGCGATCAATCACCCGGGAGGCCAGACTGGCATCGATCGCCGAGGCGTCTTCGTAATCCAGCCGTAGCATTTGCTGCGGATGCCGATGCTGCGCCAAACCTACGAGCCGCACTTTGCTGATCGTCGGACGGGTGAGTTCTTCCAGAATCCAGTCCGATTCGCATTCATATTCCCCGAGCAATTTGCGAATGTGACGACCGGCTTCATCCTGACCGATCACCCCGATCACCCGGACATCGCAACCCAGCACCGAGAGATTAGCCGCCACATTCCCCGCGCCGCCGACCGCACTGCGTTCGTAGCGAAAGTGAAGCACGGGGACAGGCGCCTCCGGGCTGAGGCGTTCGGCATTGCCGTAGATCGTGCGGTCGATCATCAGATCGCCGATCAAAACGATGCGCTTGCGAGGGAGTTGCTCTACAAATTCGATTAAGCGAGTGGACATGGGAAAGATTGTATCGACCCTTTTAGCCGCTGTCCCGGAGGGACGTGCGTTTTACGTCCGTACTCGCGCCTCCAACCGATCGAAATATGCTATACTCCCGGTATGAAAAGCCCGTTCCCCGGCATGGACCCGTACCTGGAACGCTTCTGGAATGACGTTCACGGCCCGCTGATTAACTACCTGCGGGAAGAGCTCAACGAATGGCTACCTCCGCGCTACCGCGCCGCGATGCAGGAACGGGTCGTCATCTCCGACGTGGATCAGCCGTTTTCCAAATCTCGCTATCCCGATGTCGCGGTGCTCGATATCCCCGGCGTCGGTGGCGTGGCGGTCGCCGCCCGTTCAAAGCATTTGCTGGTCCGTGCCCCGAACATCCTTACCTGGGATGTCGACCCGATCACCGAATACTCCGTTGAAATTCTGGACACTCGATTCGGTGAAAAAGTGGTGACGGCCATCGAAGTTCTCAGCCCCGAAAACAAGCGGCCCGGCGACGGGATGACGCAGTTCCGCCGCAAACAGCAAGAGTACCGCCGCGCCGGCGTGTCGCGAGTCGAGATCGACCTGCTGCGCCAGGGCCGGCGAATGTTCGAATTCCCCGATGAACTTCTCAGCAAGGAACAATCCAAGCCTTATTACGTCTCCATTTGCCGCAGCGCGAAGCCCGGGGAAGGAGAACTCTACGCCATCGACCTGCGCGACCCACTCCCGACGATCGGCATTCCCCTGCGGCCCGAGGATCCCGATGTGGCCCTCGATCTTCAACCTCTGATTGAACACGTCTACCGCACAGGCCGTTTCCCGATCGACTACACCACGCCCTGCGACCCTCCGCTGGACGGAGAGGATGCGATTTGGGCACGATTCGCAAGCGAAGCGGCTAAATAATTCAACAAGCTGCACACCAGCCGGAGGGAACAAATACAGATGCCCGGCAACTTTCCTCCATTGATAACGTCTATTATTTGTCTTGTGATGTCAAAGACCGATACTACAATAGGTTCGATTCGCAAACCTAAATGAAAGGGGTTGCCATGAGCCGCCTCGACCGCCATGTATCTCACGTACAAAACAAGTTGGCGATGCGTCAGTTCGTGCAGACGCTGGCACGGACACTGTTTCTGGCCGGGATCGCCGTCGTGCTGGGAGTGATCTTCTGGCGCGTGATGGGGAACAAGAATCTTCCCGCTGCGAAGTGGTGGTTGATGGGGGGCGGGGTGATGGTGGGCAGCGTCGCGCTCTCGGCATGGCTCCGCCGACCGCAGGCGTATGAGGCCGCCGTCGCGATCGATGAACGACTTCAGCTCAAAGAAAAATTCAGCACTGCGCTCATCGTGCGGCCAAGCAAAGATCCATTCGCGCAAGCCACCGTTCGCGATGCCGAAGCCACCGCCGACAACATCCAACTGCAACGGCAATTTCCCATTGCCTTTCCCAAGGTGGGTTACGGAGCGGTGGCGATGATCGTGTTGGCGATCACGCTGGGATTGTGGATGAAGCCGATGGATCTGTTCGGGTATCAGGAGGTCAAAAAAGAACATTCCAAGAAAGTTGATCAGGAAGTGGCCGAAGCCAAGCGAAAGGTTGAGCAGGCGATGGTCGCCTTTGAAACGCTTCCGCGCAATATGGCCGAAGATCCTAAATTAAACGCCGAGGCAAAAGCGCTCGGGGATATGCTCAAACAAAACAAGTTCGACGATCCCAATCGAATGTCCCGCAAAGCCTCTGAAGTGTTGCAGGATGTTCAGCAGGCGTTGGCCGATGAGGCCGAAAAAGCCCGTACCCGGGCAATGGAGCAGGAAAAAACATTCGCCGAATCGTTCGGCGATGCCAGTGACTACAAAAGTGAGGAAGTTAAAAAAGTCGACAACGACCTTGCCTCGAATAAATTCGACAAGGCTGTGAATGACTTGGAAAAGATGTCGAAAAAATTCGACAAGATGACGGAAGAAGAAAAGGGAAAAGCCGCCGAGGACATGAAGAAGCTCGCCCAGAAATTAGAAAAAGCTGGTGAGAATCCGAAGGTGCAGAAGGACATCGAAGACAAATTGCAGCAGATGGGAATGAGCCAACAGCAAGCTGCCCAGATGGCTCAGCAAATGCAGCAGGCCGCGCAAGGCGATAAGAAAGCGCAGCAGCAGTTGGCCAATCAGGTGCAGCAGATGCAACAGCAGATGCAGCAACAGGCTCAGCAACTTCAACAGCAGGCCCAGGCCGGCAATCAACAGGCACAGCAACAGTTGGCTCAACTAAAGCAGCAACAGCAGCAAGTGCAGCAGGCGGTTCAAGGCATGCAGGGCAAGGCCAACGCGCGAGCCCAGGCGCAGCAGATGGCGCAGGCCGCACAACAGATGGCGCAAGCCATGCAGCAACAAGCGCAAGCCGGGCAACAAGGCCAGAAACCGCAGCCGGGCCAGCAGGGGCAAGCAGCTCAGCAGGGTCAAAAAAGTCAGCAAGGGCAACAGGGCCAAAAAGGTCAACAGGGACAGCAAGGTGGTCAACAGATGGCTCAGGCCCAAGCCCAGATGCAGCAAGCCATGCAGTCGATGCAGGCAGCTCAGGCCGATGCTCAACAAGTGGCCACCGCACAGCAGCAGGCCATGAAGCAGGGCGGGCAAGGTCAAAATGGAGACGGTCAAGGCCAGGGGCAGGGCCAACAAGCACAGCCCGTTCCTGGCAATCAAGGTGAATGGCAGGATGGCGACCCGAATCAAAATCAGGGTGGCAAGGGATTAGGCGGTGCCGGAATCGCCGATGGCGGGCAAACCCGCAACAAGGCCTCGGCCGGTTTTGATATCAAATCCGAGCACGATATCGGTGAAGAAAACAAAGCCGGCAAAATACTGGCCAACACGATGATCAAAGACAATCAACCGATCAAAGGCCAGGCCAAATTAGGCCTCGCTCAAGTCACCGAAAGCGTTCAAAAACAAGCGAGCGATGAAGTGGATGAAGATCACGTCTCCGGCCAATCCCGACAGGCCGCCGAAGAATACTTCCGCACGATGAATCGCGACGCCCATAAGAAGTAAATTCTCCGATCCCCTCCCCCCATGTACTCATGGGGGGAGGGTTAGGGTGAGGGGTCTTCTCCTCCATTGCAACAATGCCGTCAATCGCAAGTTTTTCGACCGGGGACGCCGCCCCTCACCCTATCCCTCCCCCCGGAGTACCAGGGGGAGGGGAAAAATCCAATCCCTGTCCCCTTTTTCGCTGGGTCGGCCTTTTCATTTTGCTGGGCCTCACGCTCGCCTCGACCTTGTCCTGCGACAGAAGCCAATCCCCAACCAAAACCGTCACTCTCTACACCTCGGTCGACGAACCCGTCGCCCGTCCGATCCTCGCTGAATTTGAGAAATCCACCGGCATTCACGTCAACCTGGTTCCCGATACCGAAGCCAGCAAAACCGCCGGGTTGGCCGATCGACTGGAAGCCGAAAAGAATAATCCACAGGCCGATGTCTGGTGGAGCAACGAACCCTTCCACACGATTCAGTTAGCCGACTCCGGCGTGCTGGTGGAATACGATTCACCCAGTGCCACCACCATTCCCGCCCTGTACAAAGATCCAAAACATCGCTGGGCCGGCACGGCTCTCCGCATGCGCGTGCTGGCTGTCGCGCCTGAGTTGGCCGGGAAAATCACCGGGATTGAAGACCTTACCAAACCGGAATTGCGAGGCAAGATCGGCATGTCTCGCCCCGGCATCGGAACCGTCGGCGGCCATGTGGCGGCCTTGTACGTGATTTGGGGCGACGAGAAAGCCGATCGGTTCTTCCAATCGCTCCGCCGCAACGAACTCCAATTGGTCGGCGGCAATTCCGTCGTCGCCGATACCGTCGGCCATGGCCAATTCGCCGCCGGATTGACCGACAACGACGATTGCGAAAACGCCAAACGAGAAGGCGGCAAACTCAATGAAGTCATCCCCGATCAATCCGTCGATGCAATCGGCACCCTGGCCATCCCCTGCACCGCCGGTCTGGTGATGAATGCGAAACATCCGGAAGCGGCCAAAAAATTGATCGACTATCTGCTTTCAAAATCTGTCGAAGATCAACTGACAGCCGCCCATTTTTCTCGCTACTCGGTATTCGGGGAATCGGCTGGCATTCGATTCATGAAATTGGATTACGTGCAAACCGCGCGCGCCATGCCAAAGGCCATCGCGCGCGCCGCGAAAATTCTGGAAGATCGATGAGGATTGGCGTTTAGAGCACTTTTCAGGTTGGACGGTTGCCGGATGTCGGGTGCCACGGGTCGCGGTACTCCGAGACCTTGTATGGTAAAAAAGCACACTAAACGTTCTAATCCTCGTCGTCGCATCCACGCGATGACGAGCGCAGCGAGGAGTCGCGTGGATGCGACGACCGGGCCACGACCGACGAGACCTCAGCCTTCCACGGCTGTGACACAGCAGGGTCCAACCCGGCCACGCGTCCATTCGTCCGAACAGCCGACTGAGCCTCTGGTCCATCCACGCTCGCATTCGCAAGACAGGAT
>JBBRMF010000300.1:0-6156 GCA_038230975.1 Tepidisphaerales bacterium | reverse complement strand
TCACCTTCGACGCGCATCACGCCTGCCGGTAGAAGGCTGCGATTCTTTTCGACCAGTGCGCATACAGCGCCATCATCCACCACAATGACCCCGACGGGGCGGGCAGCGCCGATCCAGCGGCTTCGAGAGCTTCGTTTTTTGGCCGACGGTAGAAAGAGAGTCCCGACGTCTTCCCCCTGCAGAAGACGCGTCAGCACATTCGGCATTCGCCCATCAGCGACGACCATTGCTTCACCGGCGTCGGTGACCGTTTTCGCGGCCATCAATTTGGAATTCATTCCCCCTTTGCCGGCAGCACTTTTTTCGGTTCGCACGAACTTGAGGGCATCGTCGATGTTCTCCACCAGGCGCACCGGGTTGCCGTCCGCATCGAGCAATCCGTCAACAACGCTCAGGAGTACAAGCAGATTGGCCCGCAGCGCGTGGGCAACCATCGCGGCAAGAATATCATTGTCGCCGAAGCTGATCGCCGCCAGTTCATCCGTGCTGATCGTGTCGTTTTCATTGAGAATCGGAATGGCCCCCAGCTCGTGAACGGCATGAATCGTATTTCGCACGTTCAAAAATCGCGCGCGGTCATCCACGTCTTCACGCGTCAGAAGCAGCTGCGCAACCGGCAGTTTCCAAGGTGAAAACACCTGTGCCCAGGCGTCCATGAGTTTTCGCTGACCGACCGCCGCGACTGCTTGCAGCTTACCAAGGTCCGTGGGTCGCTTGGCCAGATTCAATTCACGCAACCCCGCGGCGATCGCACCACTGCTGACAATCGTGACCAGAACGCCGCGATCTCGCAACGCGATTACTTGTTCGGCGACGGTTGCCAGGTAATCCGCATCAAGCCGTCGCTCCTTATCCGAAAGCAACTGCGTCCCCAACTTGATGACCACCGTCTTGACCGCAGCCAGATGCGATGTGCGCGCCTCACTCATCAAAACCACGACCGTTTCTCAACGACATAGATCTGATGAAAATCCGGATCAGATTTCGATAGATAGATAATCCCTTCGATGATGCCGATCACGTGCGTGATGGGCCACGCAGCGCCACACGATAGCAACGTGACGAGAAGCATCGTCACTCCGGCACCGGTCATTCCGAGAATGAATTTGTGGACTCCAAGTCCGCCGAGCAAAATGCCGCAGACTCCCGCCGCCACGCGATTGCTGCTTGCCGGATTGTAAGGAGGGGCACCCGCGTATGCTGCCATCGGAGGCTGATAGGTTCCATACATTTGTTGCGGCGTCATTTGCGGCGACATCGGGGGTGTCATTTGCGGGGGCATCGACTGTTGTCGCCCGGGCAGGAGTGCTGCCAATTCGGGCATGGTATCCGCCCGCTGCCAATCACCCATTCCTTCGCACCACACCAACGAATCAGCACGCATTCCGCGAGCCAGCAATTCATGGCTCGGGAAAGGGCCTTGCTGTACGCCACCGATCGCAATAAAGAATTCTGCCATAAAACTCCCGAGGATCAAAAGCAACGCTGTCGCACTTTATCGCGCTCAAGCCTGCCGTGAAATTACTTCATCTGTTTTACAAAATCGTCCGCCTCCGCGATGCTCAACTCCATATCCTTGATCAGCGACTGCACGTCCGTTTCAATCTCCCCGGACGTGCCTTGCAGTGAGCTGATGGCGCTGGCGTTTAGATTATGTTTCAGCCAAAGCACGTTGTCATTGAACTTCGCCAGCACCGGCTTCATCTTGTCTTCCGACTTCTTCATTAGCGCGATGAACTGGGAATATTTTACCTTCGTATCATCGAGCATTTTATCGCTGGCTCGGCGCTTTTCCGCATCCGTATATTGCTTGTTCTCGTCGCTCCATTCCTTAAACATATCGCTTGCGACAGTCTCAACTTTTCGAACGCGCGTCGAAACGCTTTCCGCCTTGCCCTTGCAACGTTCGTATTCAGCGCTCAATTTTTTGTACTTGGCTTCAAGTTCCCCGCCCTTGAAGTTCGTCACTTCCTGAAACTTTTGCAGCGTGGTTTTGAACTGTTCCTTCGCTGCGGCCTGATCGTCCCGTGCCGCCTTCACGCGGCTGACGAGGATATCCCGCTTCTCCGAACCCAATTTCTCCCACGCCGCGTAATAAACCTTGCGACCTTCAGCACATCCCGGCACGATCGGAGCCATCACCATCACCGGCAAAATCCAGCGAAAAGCATATTTGAACATAAAGTTGATCCTTAAAAGCGGTGCAGCCCGTCAATCGATCAAATCACCAGCACCTGCCGACGATTCAATTTAGTTGTCCGACTTTGACCAATCTACCCGCCGGGTGGAATTCACTCCAGCGTCGTTTTCATCGCCTGATGTTTTTACCGCTCGCTGCCAAAAAACCCTTAAACGGGCAACAGCACTTGCGCACTTCGGCTCGGCAGATAGATCTGAACGCTCTGCTGTCTCCCGGCCATCGGTGAATTCTGCTTCCAGTAAGTCACCTTCTCCGCAACGCGTCCAAAACCCTCAAAGCGCGCTTCATCGGTATTCATCACCAATCGATAGTCCCGCGCATCGGGCACTGGAATACGCAAATCCGTATACGAATTACTCGGATGGAAATTAAACGCAAACACCAACGGACCTCGTCGATAGACCAGCAGCTTTTGTTCTTCATGCAGATACAACTGCTCAACCAGTTTGTCATCCACGACGTGGTATTGCTCATCCAATTGCATCATCGCGCGATCGAAATCTTTTAATCCTTTGTAACGAAGAATATCCGCATCCCCAATCGACCACTGACGGCGGGCATGCTTAAACGACCACTGATTTCCCTCACGCGGAAAATCAATCCACTCCGGATGCCCGAACTCATTGCCCATGAACGTGAGATAGGCCTCGCCCGCCAGTGAGAATGTCAGCAGTCGAATCATCTTGTGAAGCGCCAGCCCGCGGTCGATCACCACGCTCTGGGATTTCTTGTCCATGCTGAAATACATTTCCTTGTCCATCAACCAGAACGCGATTGTCTTATCCCCGACCATCGCCTGATCATGGCTTTCTGCGTATCCGACATGCTTTTCGCTCCAACGGCGATTCAACAGCGTGTGATAGATTTCCCCGAGGTTCCATTGCTCATCCGATTTCTCCTTCAGCAACTTGATCCAGTTGTCAGGCACGCCCATCGCCAGGCGATAGTCAAAACCGATTCCCCCCTCGGCCACCGGCCGCGCCATGCCAACCATGCCACTGACATCCTCGGCGATCGTGATCGCATCGGGCTTTAGCGTGTGGATCAATTGGTTGGCCAACTGGAGGTAGGTCACCGCGTCGCCGTCGATGTTCGCGCCGAAGTAATCATCGTAACTTCCAAACGATTTACCGAGGCCGTGATCGAGGTACGTCATGCTCGTCACGCCGTCGAAGCGGAAACCATCGAAGCGATATTCCTCCAGCCAGTAGCGATCGTTACTGAGCAGGAATCGCAGCACCTCATACTTGGCGTAATCGAAAAGCTTTGAATCCCAGGCCACATGATGCCCGCGCGGGCCGGCGTGAAAATATTGAAATTCCGTGCCATCAAAAAGGTTCAAACCTTCCAGGGTGTTCTTCACGGAATGGCTATGAACGATGTCCAACAGCACCAGGATGCCCATGCCGTGAGCCGTATCAATTAGCTCTTTTAATTCTTCCGGCGTGCCGAATCGCGATGAAACCGCAAAGAAATTACTGACGTGATATCCGAACGATCCGTAATAAGGATGCTCCATTACGGCCATCAACTGCACCGCGTTGTAACCCAGATCCGCGATGCGAGGCAGGATATTCTGAGTGAACTCCTTGAACGTACCTACCTTCAATTCCTCAACCGCCATCCCGATGTGCGATTCATAAATGCGCAGGCCGGAATGTAATTTGGGTGAAGGATTTTGAAACGCATAAGGCGTGGGTGGGTTCCAATATTGCCCCGTGAACAAATTGCTTCCCGCCTCCTGGGTCACCCGCCGAATATAGGCGGGCAGCCGATCCATTTCGCCGCCTTGGCTTTTCACGTGCAACTTGATCCTGCTGCCATGCGTGAGTTTATCGGCGTATCGCTCATCCGATAGAAACGTGCTCCAAATTCCAAACTCATCGCGCAGCAACGGATGGCTCCAGCGATCCCATTGATTGAAATCTCCGGTCAGCGTGATCAACTGCGCCGCCGGTGCCCACTCTCGAAACCAAACGCCCGGCTGTCCGTTGTTTTCACCGCGCGTAAATCCAAAATAGTGATGCCCCTGGCTCACTGGCCCGAGCAACCCGCCAGCCGATTCAATCCGAGCCAGAGTTTGCTGATAATGCCTGTGCCGTCGGCGTAGATTTTCTGCGTGCGGTTCAAGCCAGGGGTCGTTGGCGATCAAACCCGTTCCATCACCGCGTCGCGCAGGCGTTTCAATCGACATTCAACCCAAGATATCCGCGACCCTCAATGATGCAACCAACCCGGTGCGTGGAACCGCTCGCTTCAGTTACAAACGAACGACCTGAATCGAGATGAAGGTTACCTATTGTGTCAAAAACCCATCAAAGCAAGATAGAGATGAATTTTCTATATTATTCATTGTGAAGTTTGGTTTAATTATTGTATAAGGCCGATAATCCGTCGTTTTGTGCTTTGTGGGTAATTTCGTGCTTTTTTTCATAGTTGGGCAGAGTAGCCGAATGGGAATAACATTCCCGTTCGACCAGTAATTAGGAGGCTATATGCAGAGTCATTGCAATACACGCGTCAATTCTAAAACCAAACGTTCAGCTCTAAATGCGGTTCGCATTGCTGCCTCGCTGGCTGCGGTGGCGGTTGGAGCGCGTTGGGGGCTTGCACCTGATTCAGCGTTCGCGAACACCGACATCCCCAGCGGGACCACACTGAACATCGCCGGGCCGACGCTCGTTGACAATGATCTGATCCTCATCAATTCGGACGGCGGGGGCGGCGCTGCGATTCTTTTCTTTGGCACGAACTCCACCGTTGTGAGCGGTTCGGGAGTTATTCAACTCAACGCGACCGCAAACATTTCAGCACGCGCCCAACTGAATGGCGCGACCAATGTTACCGTTACGTTTGGATCGGGAATTCTCACGCATGGCGTAGGTCAGATCAATGCCTTTGTGATCAACAACGGTACTATAAGTGCGGACGTTAGCGGCAATGACCTGCAGTTGCTCACATCGTCGATGACCAACAATGCCACGATTCAAGGCATTAATGGAGGGCTATTAGACATTTCCGGTATCACGCTCACGCAGGGAAGCAACGGCAAACTCATTGGCGGAAATTCATCGGCCGTCCAAATCTTTGGGGGTGCGACGATCAGCGGGGGTACATTGTCTACCATCGGTAACGGGGTCATCAGTGCATCGGGTGTCCTGAATACGCTCAATTCGGTCCTCAACACCGGCTCGCTCAACATACTCAACGGCAGCCAGCTCAATTTCACGGGATCGGGCTTTACCAACAGCGGCGTTTTGACCATCAATTCCAACAATGGTGGCAACGCGACGATCGCAAGCGTCAATAGCTCGTTGACTTTCAGCGGTACGGGGTCGGTCAACCTGTTCAATCTGACGAATATTCCTGCGCGCTCTCAACTGAACACCGGCGCCGGTGCAATTCTCACGCTCGGTTCCTCGCAGCTCGTCCACGGTCTTGGCCAGATCAATGCGGCACTTGTCAACAAGGGAACCGTCAGTGCAGATGTCAGCGGTGGGGAACTGGTATTGCAAACGCTGTCGATCACCAATAATGCAAGCCTCCTGGCAGTCGGTGGGGGCCAACTCGATATCAACGGGATTACGATCAATCAAAGCGGATCCGGTGTAATCACCGCTTCAAACGGGGGAAGTGTCCAGATTTTCGGAGGGGCAACGATCAGTGGCGGTACGTTAGTCACTTTCGGTAACGCAGCGATCACGGCATCCGGTGCAACGAATGCGGTGAACAGCGTCATCAACACCGGCGCACTGAATATCTTCAATGCCAGCCAACTGAATTTCACCGGTGCGGGCTTTACCAACAGCGGCGTTTTGACCATCAATTCCAACAATGGTGGCAGTGCGACGATTGCCAACATCAACAACTCGATGACTTTCAGCGGAACAGGCTCGGTCAACCTGTTCAATACGGCTAATATTCCTGTCCGCGCGCAGCTGAACACCGGTGCCGGC